>USJD01000004.1 GCA_900554835.1 uncultured Prevotella sp.
TGAAACAAAGAAAATCAAGACAGCGTTGGTGTCTGTCTTCCACAAGGATGGCTTGGACGAATTGCTCGCCAAGTTGAATGAAGAGGGTGTAAAGTTCCTGAGTACTGGTGGTACCCAGAAGTTTATCGAATCTTTGGGTTATGAATGCGAGAAAGTTGAGGATGTTACTACCTATCCATCTATCTTGGGTGGTCGCGTAAAGACTCTTCATCCTAAAATATTTGGAGGTATCTTGGCTCGCCGTGACAACGAGGGTGACCAGGAGCAGATGAAGGAATACGAAATCCCTTCTATCGATCTCGTCATCGTAGACTTGTATCCTTTCGAGCAGACTGTAGCTAGCGGCGCTAGCGATGCTGATATCATCGAGAAAATCGATATTGGCGGTATCTCTTTGATCCGTGCAGGTGCCAAAAACTTCAAGGACGTGGTGATTGTTCCTAGCAAGGCAGAATACGGCGTTTTGCTCGATATCCTGAAGAAGAAGGGTGCTGAGACAGATATCGAAGACCGCAAGATGTTTGCAGAGCGTGCATTCGGTGTAAGCTCTCACTACGATACTGCTATTCACGCTTGGTTTGCCAAGTAATAAAGAGGTAAACCTATTCATCTCGCAACTCTTCCCGCTCTTGAAAGCGAGGGCGGGAAGATGACTACAAAGGAAAGATTTTAAGCTTAAAATATTAGATTTACATTAGCAAATGGGATTTTTTTCATTTATTCAGGAAATCGCAATGGACTTGGGTACCGCCAATACCATCATTATCAGTGATGATAAGATTGTAGTGGACGAACCTTCTGTTGTGGCCCTTGACCGTCGTACCGACAAGATGATTGCGGTGGGAGAGAAGGCTAAGATGATGTACGAGAAGACTCATGACAACATCCGTACAATCCGTCCTTTGCGCGATGGCGTTATTGCCGACTTTACCGCTTGCGAGCAGATGATGCGTGGACTCATCAAGATGGTTCACACGGGTAGTCGTCTGTTCTCCCCATCACTCCGTATGGTTATCGGAGTTCCTTCTGGTTCTACTGAGGTGGAACTTCGTGCAGTGCGCGATTCTGCAGAACATGCAGATGGCCGTGATGTTTACTTGATTTTTGAGCCAATGGCTGCAGCTATCGGTATTGGTATCGATGTAGAGGCACCTGAAGGCAATATGATAGTTGATATAGGTGGTGGTTCTACCGAGATTGCAGTGATCTCTCTGGGTGGTATTGTTTCCAACAATTCTATCCGTACTGCAGGTGATGATCTTACTGCTGATATCCAGGAATATATGAGCCGCCAGCACAATGTGAAGGTTTCTGAGCGTATGGCTGAGCGTATCAAGATTCATGTAGGTTCTGCCTTGACAGATCTTGGTGATGAGGCTCCTGAGGATTTCATCGTTCATGGTCCTAACCGTATTACAGCTCTTCCAATGGAGGTTCCTGTATGTTATCAGGAAATTGCTCACTGTTTGGATAAGACTGTAGCGAAGATTGAGAATGCAGTGCTTTCTGCACTCGAGAATACTCCTCCTGAGCTTTATGCTGATATCGTAAAGAATGGTATCTGGCTCTCTGGTGGTGGTGCTTTGCTCCGTGGTCTCGACAAGCGACTCCAGGATAAGATCAATATCCCATTCCACATCGCAGAAGACCCATTGCACAGTGTAGCTAAGGGTGCTGGTATTGCATTGAAAAATGTAGATCGTTTCTCTTTCTTGATGCGATAAATAGTTTCATTAAAGAGAGATAATAATATATAAGGTGAAAAGATAGATAAAGAGATGGAATCCTCCTCAATCGAGGAGGAGATCATCTCTTTTTAAGTCATAATGGTTTCATGCATCAAACGGATTAGCGTAAAATGGATTAAACCATGATTGATTCATCATGGGTGAATCTTATGAGAACTTTTCTCCTGCATGTTGATATTCTACATGTTTTTTTCATTTACATGTTAATTTACTAAAAGTATGCACAACCTTTTAGAGTTTTTGGCAAAATATAACCATTGGTTTGTCTTTGTGATTCTTGAGGTGGTGAGTTTTGTGCTCCTGTTTCAGTACAACAGTTACCAGGGCAGCGTGTGGTTCTCATCGGCTAATGTCGTGACGGGCAAACTCTACGAATGGGATTCCAATGTGGAAACCTTTTTCTCGCTCACCAAGGTAAATCAGGAACTGACCCAGCGCAATGCTTACCTGGAACAGCAGGTGCAGCAGCTCTCCGAGAAATTGACTGATGCTACCAAGGACAGTACCTTTGTGCAGCGCAGCCAGATGAGTCTATTGCAGTCATATCATCTGATTCCTGCCAAGGTGGTTGCCAATAGCATAGATAAGCCGGGCAACCTGATGACTATCGACAAGGGTAGGGCTGATGGTGTGCGCAAGGATATGGGTGTGGTTTGCGGTACGGGTGTGGTTGGCATCGTGTATCTGGTAGCAGAACATTATAGCGTGCTGATTCCTGTACTCAATACGAAGTCTAACATCAGTTGTACTATCAAGAACAGAGGTTATTTTGGTTATCTTCGTTGGAAGGGTGGTCCTTCTGAATATGCTTATATGGAGGATGTTCCTCGTCATGCTCATTTCAAGTTGGGCGATTATGTCGTGACGAGCGGCTACTCTGCAGTCTTCCCTCCTGGTGTGTTGGTAGGAAAGGTGCTGCACGTATTCAATTCCGCTGATGGTCTTTCGTATCGGGTTCAGTTGAAACTCTCTACTGATTTTGCCAAGCTGCGTGACGTCTGTGTCATCGATGATGCGCCTATGCGTGAGCGTCTGGAACTGATGAGAGCGGCTCAGGATTCCATCAAGCCGGATTAAAAAAGCCTGTATTCCTGATGGATGGAATGGGGCTATATGGAAATGGTTATTTCAAATATTTAAATTTCTAATTTTAACTAATGAGTATAGAACAAGTAAGACGATTTGTGCTGTTTGTAGTGCTCTTGTTGGTACAGGGACTGGTGCTCAATCATATTCATCTCTTCGATTGTGCCACACCATTGATCTACATCATCCTGGTGCTGCATTTTCGCAGAAACCAGTCCAGATGGTCGGCTCTTCTCTGGAGCTTTTCCCTCGGACTCTGTGTTGATGTCTTTGCCAATACCCCAGGTGTGGCAGCAGCTTCTATGACGCTCATGGGACTGGTCCAGCCTTATCTCTTCGAACTTTTCATACCGAGAGACAGTGCTGACGATCTGGAACCATCCATCCGCAGCATCGGTGTTACTTCCTTTTTCTGGTATGTTTTCATCATGATTCTGCTCTATTGCCTGATATTCTTCACATTGGAGACCTTCAATTTCTTCAATTGGATCCAGTGGCTCAAGTGTATTGGGGGCAGTACCCTGCTCACTTACTTGCTGGTTATGGCATTGGAAAGTATTAAAAAATAGAAGGACTTCAGGGGTTCACTGTGCAAATCTTGAATCTCCTGAATTTCAGGACAATCAATATGGATAGGAAATATGATAGATTATAATCTCGAAAAGCGTAGATTTGTGATAGGTGGTGTGGCCATAGTAATAGTGGTCACCTATCTGATTCGTCTCTTTACGCTCCAGATTATGAGCGACGACTATAAGAAAAATGCCGATAGTAATGCCTTCCTCAAGCAGATAGAATATCCTTCGAGAGGTGCCATCTACGACCGCAATGGCAAGCTGATGGTTTACAACCAGCCTTCCTATGACATCATGGTAGTGATGAACGAAGAGAAGAACCGTCTTGATACGATGGATTTCTGTAATGCCTTAGGTATTACCAAGGAATTTTTCATCAAGCGTATGGAAGATATCAAGGACAGAAGTAAGAATCCGGGATATTCCAGATATACGCAACAGCTCTTCATGACTCAGTTGAGCGATAAGGATTTTAGCGTGTTCCAGGAAAAGATGTTCCGTTTTCCTGGCTTCTATGTGCAGAAACGAAGCATCCGAGAATATACTTATCCTTATGCAGCCCATGTGCTGGGTGATGTGGGAGAGGTTTCGGAAAGCGATATAGAGGATGATAGCTATTATCAGCCAGGCGACTACATCGGTAAACTCGGTCTGGAAAAGCATTATGAAAAAGAATTGCGCGGACAGAAGGGTGTGAAAATCATGCTTCGTGATGCCCGAGGTAGAATACAAGGCAGTTATCAGAACGGAAAGTTCGACCAGAAACCTATCGCAGGTAAGGATCTGACGCTCGGTATTGATGTAAAATTACAGGCATTGGGTGAGCGACTCATGCAGGGTAAAATCGGTAGTATCGTAGCTATTGATCCACGCACGGGAGAGGTGCTGGCTATGGTTTCTTCTCCTACTTACGACCCTCGCCGTCTGGTGGGCAAACAGCGTGGAAAGATGCACAAGTGGCTGTCTCACAATCCGTGGAAACCACTCCTCAACCGTAGTATCATGGGTCAGTATCCTCCGGGTTCTACCTTCAAGACTACGCAGGCGCTTACTTTCCTTTCTGAGGGAATTATCACGCCAGGTACGGCTTTCCCTTGCCATAGAGGCTTCTCTTACAAGGGGCTCCACGTGGGTTGTCACGGCCATCCATCGCCTATCGCTCTGGTGGATGCTATCAGTACTTCTTGTAATGGTTATTTCTGTTGGGGACTGTACTATATGATAGGTAATAAGCGTAAGTACCATTCCGTACAGACCGCTATGGACACCTGGCGTGACTATATGAAGAGTATGGGATTCGGATATAAAATGGGCATTGACTTGCCTGGTGAAAAGCGAGGTCTTATTCCTAATGCTGCCTATTATGACAAGGCTTATAAAGGCTCATGGAACGGATTGACCATTATCAGTATCTCCATCGGACAGGGTGAGGTCAATCTGACTCCTCTGCAAATAGCCAACCTGGGTGCAACGATAGCCAATCGTGGTTATTACTACGTTCCTCATGTAGTACGTAAGGTAAAGGGCGAACCGCTCGATACACTTTATACCCGACGTCATCAGACGATGGCTACTCGCCGCGCTTATGATTACGTAGTGGCAGGTATGAGAAGTTCTGCTTTGAGAGGAACCTGTAAGATGCTTGCCCGATACGACTTTGAACCTTGTGGTAAGACGGGTACTGCGCAGAACCGTGGTCATGACCACTCTGTATTCATGGGCTTTGCACCGATGAACAATCCAAAGATTGCCATTGCCGTATATGTAGAGAATGGTGGATGGGGCGCTGATTATGGTGTGCCTATCGGCGGATTGATGATGGAACAATATTTGAAAGGTAAATTGTCGCCAGCTTCTGAAAGTCAGGCGACGGCAATGCAAAATAGAAGAATCGCTTATGGCTCAAGTAGCAGATAATAGACAACCAAGTGTGCTTCGTTCCATCGACTGGTGGACGATAGGTATTTATCTTGCACTGCTTTCATTCGGATGGATCAGTGTCTGTGGTGCCAGCTATACTTATGGTGACAATGATATTTTCAGTCTGGGTACTCGTTCGGGCATGCAGATTATCTGGATAGGTACTTCGATTGCATTAGGCTTTGTGCTCCTGATGCTCGACGACAGGTTTTACGATACCTTCTCGTATGTGATTTATGCTGTCTTGATATTGTTGCTTTTTGCAACAATCTTCAATCCGCATAGCATCAAGGGTTCGCATTCCTGGCTTGTGTTAGGTCCGCTCCGACTTCAGCCTGCCGAGTTTGGTAAGTTTGCCACGGCACTCGCCGTAGCTAAGTTTATGTCGAGTTATGGTTTTAATATCCACAACATCAAGCATTTCATGGCTGCTGTGGGTATTATCCTGCTCCCAATGGTGTGTATTGTAGGACAGAGAGAGACGGGTTCTGCACTGGTCTATTCAGCCTTTTTCCTCATGCTCTATCGCGAGGGAATGCCTGGAAGCATCCTTTTTACGGCTGTGGCCATGGTGGTCTATTTCGTAGTAGGCATCAAGTATGAGAATGTGATGATGTGGGACTCCTATACTTCCATCGGTAAGTTTGTGGTGCTTTTGCTGGTGCAGATATTTACGGCTGGTATGGTCAGTTCCTATACGGGTAATAAGAAACATTGTTATACGATTCTTGCATACACTGTCGGCATTACGCTCATCTTCCTGCTCTTCTCCACCTATGTGATTCCTTTCGACATCGTTTGGGTTCAACTTGGTTTGTGTGCAGCCATGATTGGCTATATTGTTTATCAGGCATTGGCAACCCGATTGCGCAGTTATTATTTCATAGCTGCCTTCGCCTTAGGTTCTATAGCTTTCTTCTACTCAGCCGATTATGTGCTCAATAATGTGATGGAACCTCACCAGCGTGTGCGTATCAATGTACTTTTAGGATTGGATGAAGACTTGGCAGGTGCAGGTTACAATGTTCATCAGAGTGAGATTGCTATCGGCTCTGGTGGTTTGCAAGGTAAAGGATTTCTGAACGGAACGCAGACCAAGCTGAAGTTCGTGCCAGAGCAGGATACTGACTTTATCTTCTGTACGGTAGGAGAGGAGGAAGGATTCCTCGGTTCTGCCTGTGTGCTTCTGCTCTTCCTGGCATTGATATTGAGGTTGATTCATCTGGCAGAGCGACAACCCTTTAAGTTTGGGCGAGTGTATGGCTATTGCGTACTGAGTGTGTTCCTCTTTCACCTGTTTATCAATGTGGGCATGGTGCTGGGCCTCACTCCTGTCATTGGTATTCCTTTGCCATTCTTCAGTTATGGTGGTAGTTCGCTTTGGGGTTTCACCATCCTGCTTTTCATCTTCCTAAGAATTGATGCAGGACGAAATCTGATAAGAAACTAAAAAATGTGAGATTAAACAGGACAGAAAGCAGAAATTAAGCTTGGAAAGAAACAGAGATTAAACTTGGTAAGAATGCGAAGTATTAGATAAAATCTGCGTAATCCGCGAAATCTTCGTGAAAAAATCGTAAAAGAGAAATCCCCCTTGAAAGTTCTCGACATCACAGAGGAACTTCAAGGGGGATTTCTCTTTAATGTTTTACGACTTTAAATCCAATATCACTGATGCCTGGCAGAATCTCTCGTTTCATGTCATGGCGGATGGTGACGTGGATAGAGTCGTTTTTGTTCAACTGATAAACGTTGATGGGGAAGTTATATTGATAATAACTGATTCCTTGTCCTGTAGTAGCTCCGTTTTTGTCGATGAGCTTACATTGGATGGTGTCTATCTTCACCGTTTTTTCTTTCCTGTTGTGGCTGTCGGGGTAGATGCTCTGTTCTACGATGAGGGTCAGTCCCATAAAAGGATAAGCACCTGTGATGCGAAGTCCTAAATGTTCCTGATAGTACCCCGATGCTGCCAAAGGTGGAATATCAAACGACAAGGTGTCGTTTTTTTCCCATCCGGCAATAGGAGTATGAGAATACGAATCGTAAACCATTGAATCCTTGCAGGATGAGAAAAAGTTTAAAGCAGTGAATGTACCTATTATTAATAAGGTATAGAATAGTTTCTTCATTATCTTATATTACCTTTCTTACCTTTTTATATTATCATTCCTTACTTCATGTTATTCTTGATGGCCACCTTGGTTGTTGTTACCTTGGTTGCTTTCAGGGATGTTTACTGGGTTATGACTTGGGTTTTCTCCCTGATTATTTCCCTGATTTCCATTACCTTTTTGATAGTTTCTGTCTCGCTGTGGGCGGTTTCCTCTTTGCTGTCTATCTCCCTGCTGTCGATAGTCTCTCTGAGGTCTTTCTCCCTGTTGTTGATTGTCTCTCTGAGGTTTATCTCCCTGCTGTCGATAGTCTCTCTGAGGTCTTTCTCCCTGCTGTCGATAGTCTCTCTGAGGTTTATCTCCCTGCTGTCGATTGTTTCTCTGAGGTCTATCTCCCTGCTGTCGATTATCTCTCTGAGGTCTCTGACCGCGGTTTCGATGATCATTGCGTCGATTCTCTCTATTACCGTCACGTTCCTCTGGTGCAGACGCTGTATTTGAAATATCGGCATTTTGCTGCTGTGGCGCATTTTGCTGCTGAGCATTTTCGCCATTAACGGCTTTGTTGCGATTCTTATTATTCTTTTTCTTTCGCTTCGCCTTGTCAAAACGGCTTAAGTCTGCTTCTGCAAGCAAGTCTGCAGATTTTGGTTTCTCTTTCACCTTACCATCTTCCAGTAAGCTCAAAGGCTTTTCGCCCTGACGGTTCATTGCTATGATTTCCTGAGCTCGTTCTGCTGTAATCGTTTCGAGGTTGGAAGCCATATTCTTATCTGAAGAATAGGTGATAAGACCTGCGAGAATATCTGTCTTAAACTGGTAGAAATCTCCATCTGCCGTTTGCAGAACAATATCCTTGGCAGGAATTTTCTTGCCTGCTTCCACATAGTTATCTACTTCATAGTTGAGACAGCATTTGAGTTTTGCACACATACCTGCCAATTTCTGAGGGTTGAGAGAAATGTCCTGGAAACGGGCTGCGTTTGTGCTTACGCTCACAAAGTTTTTCATCCAAGTGGCACAACAGAGTTCGCGTCCGCAAGGTCCTGTACCACCGATGCGTCCAGCTTCCTGTCTTGCTCCGATTTGTTTCATTTCGATACGTACATGGAATGTATCTGCCAAAACCTTGATGAGTTGTCGGAAATCGACACGCTCGTCGGCAATATAATAGAAGATAGCTTTGTTGCCGTCTCCCTGATATTCCACATCGCCAATCTTCATCTTCAGTCCAAGATCTTTCGCAATCTGTCGGCTCTGGATCATGGTGCCGTGCTCACGGCTCTTAGCTTCCTTGCACTTCTCGATATCTACAGGTTTGGCTATTCGATAAATGCGCTTGATGTCATCTGCAGATTTGAGGTTGGCTTTCTTGATTTGCAATTTCACCAATCTTCCTGTAAGCGTTACCACGCCAATGTCATGGCCAGGACTCGCCTCCACCGCCACGACATCCCCTTTTTTCAGGTCGAGGTTGTTGACGTTGTGATAATATGCCTTTCGGGTGTTCTTAAACTGCACTTCCACAAGGTCTGTGCTTTCGGCATTGCCAGGCACATCGGCAAGCCAGTCGTATGTGTTCAGTTGTCGGTCTTGGCGTCCTACTGCTTTGCAGCAGAGACCTCGGTCGCAACCATTCCACATTCTGAATTTCATATCCTTGTAATCCACAATAATCTGATTTTAATAGTGTATATTTTATAATGTATATGTTGTATTGTACAAATTCTCTATGTACAATGGATATTCCTTATCTGATAATCGTCTTTGCTGACTCTTTATTCCGCATTCTTCTGCCGTTATTTTCTGATGAGCAATACGATGATTTTGAGAGCCAGATCGAAAAAGACAATTTTTGCATTGGCATTTTGCCCAATATCCCTTTTGCATTCACCGAAGAGGTTGAATATATCGATGATATTAGCCTCGTTGATGAAACGGGCGAAATTCTTGGCGAAATTCTCTTCCTCTTGCGTCATGTAAATCAGTTCTTCCTGCCGGAAATTGTACATGAAACTTTCTCTGAGCATGTGCGTGAAATAATCAAGCATACGTTTCTGCTTTTCTCGTCCGAAAGTAGCTACTACTTCGCTCCATTTCTTGAGGTCGTGGATATTGCGCATGTAGGCAAGTCGCATGAGCATGATAAACATGTCCAGATGCTGCCTGTTCTCATTGCCGGCATTGAGTTCTTCGATAGCCGCATTCCAGTTGCCATGTGCGATGCGTGCGATGCGATGGGCATTCTCTTGCTCTAATCCTTTTCTGCTGATGAGTGCTTCTTCCATCTCTTCATCAGAAATCTTCTTGAAATCTATTCTTTGTGTACGGCTTCTGATGGTTTCGAGGAGCAATTCTGGTTCTTCACTCACCATGATGAAGTAGGTCTTGGCAGGTGGTTCTTCCAGAAGTTTCAGAATCTTGTTGGCACTCGTAATATTCATGCGCTCAGGAAGCCAGATGAGGCTTACCTTGTTGCCTCCGAGTACCGATTTGAAATTGAGCTTGCGGGAGAGATCATCCGTTTCTTCTGCGGTAATGATAGCCTGCTTGTTGAAGTCAGCATCATTTTTTCCCATTTTCCTCATCCACTGGTCGATCTGGAAGTAAGGACCATCGGCAAGCAATTCTCGCCACTGGGTAATGAAGTCGTCGCTGATAGGCTTGTGTTCACTTCCCATATCAGATGTTTTGATGGTAGGGAAGGTGAAATGGAGGTCTGGATGTTCCCATTTCTTGAGCATGGCACTGGTACGGCGTTCAGCGTCTGTAGGAGTAGAAGCATTCTCTTCCATTTTTTCTCCCATCAGATAGCTGGCGAAAGCCAAAGCTACAGCCTTTTTGCCGCAGCCTTTAGGACCGCAGAACATGATGGCATGAGGAATACGTTCTTCCTCCGCCATCTGCATCAGTCGTGCCCATACTTCTTTCTGACCTATTACTTCGCTAAACTTCATATCTTAAGAATATTTTTTGTAGGAGTAAACTCCTTTTTCTTTTATATCTTTTCTGTTTAAACCGATTTCTTTTTTATACCGATTCTTTTTTACCAATTCCTTTTATGCAAAGGATTTCATTATTTTGTTGAACTTTTCAAACTGCCTTTCGCGTTTTTGGAAGTTTCTCGCTTAAAACAGAGTCTTTGCAATTTGTTTTACACTATCTACAGCAGAGACGGTGAAGAAATGAACATTGTTGTAACCGTGCTCGAAGAGGTCTTTCACCTGAGCCGTTGTCCATTCTATGCCAAGTTCTTTTGCGTCTTCATCAGTCTTACACTTCAAAACTTCCTGTGCCAGTTCCTCTGGAATGTCGCAATGGAAAGTCTTAGGTACAACGGTAAGCTGTGACAGTTTGGCGAAAGGCTTGATGGCAGGAATGATAGGTATGGTGATACCCATTTTTCTTGCCTTTTCCACGAAATCATAGAACTTCTGATTGTCGTAGAAGAGTTGGGTTACTGCATAGGCTGCGCCCAACTGTTGTTTCTCCAGGAGGTGCTGCATGTCCATTTCCAGATTTGGAGCTTCCTCATGCTTTTCTGGATAGCAAGCTACGCCACAGCAGAATTTTTCTCCCGGGTGTTTGATAGGAGTACCATCCATGAAGAAGCCATCATTGAACTGGTTGACTTGCTTCAAGAGGTCTGTAGCATGCATGTGACCATTTGCGGTCGGTGTAAACTGGCGGTCATCCTTCGCCTTGTCTCCACGCAGTACGAGGAGATTTGAAATGCCTAAAAACTGGAGGTCGAGCAGTTCATACTCGATATCTTCCTTGCTGGCTCCACTACAAATGACATGAGGAATAACCGGAATGTCGTATTTGTTTTGGATGGCACCTGCAATCGCAACTGTACCTGGGCGGCGACGCACACGCTGGCGGGTAAGCAAGCCGTTGTCCAACTCTTTATAGACAAACTCGCTGTGGTGCGTGGTGATATTTATAAATCGAGGGCTAAATTCCTTCAGGGCATCGATGGTGTGGAAGAGTGCTGCCGTACCATTTCCCTTCAATGGAGGAAGAACCTCAAATGAAAAACCTTTCTCTTGGGCCCCGTTATTCAGAAATTCTGTTATGTTCATCTTCTTTATTTCTTTTTGTAATGTAGGGTGTAATTTGAATGTTGAATAGACTCTGAGGGCCTTACTTTTGTGGATGACAAAGCGTATAGCCCTATTTGTTTGCAAAAATACAAAAAAATAGGCTGAAAGACGAAAAAATAAGGAGCAAAACGAAAAAATAAAGAGCAAAAATGAAAAAATATGGGGAAAAACGAAAGATGAACGTAATATTTTATAAGAATCATGTAATATTTGTGGAAAAATAGCGTAATAAGTATAGTATTTACAAACTATTCTAAAACAGATACAATTTAAACCTAAAAAATATGGAACAGAATCAAAATGGCTCTAAAGCCTATCTTATCTCAATTGTGATGGTCGCCGTATTGGGTGGCTTGCTTTTCGGTTATGATACCGCTGTAATTTCGGGTGCGGAAAAAGGATTGCAAGCTTTCTTCAAGGGCGCAAGTGATTTCGAATACACGGATTTCATGCACGGATTTACATCATCAAGTGCATTGATCGGTTGTATCATCGGTAGTGCTCTTTCTGGTCTCTTCGCCAGTAAGTTGGGACGTAAGCGCTCGCTTATTTTTGCGGGTGTCTGCTTCTTCCTGTCTGCATGGGGATCAATGGAACCGGAGAGCTACATCCTGCCACAGGGAAAGCCAGACTGGACTTTGCTTGTCGTTTTCAACTTCTATCGTGTCTTGGGTGGCATCGGTGTTGGTATGGCTTCGGCTATTTGTCCTATGTATATTGGAGAAATCGCACCAAGTAATATACGTGGTATGCTGGTAAGTTGGAATCAATTTGCTATCATCTTCGGTCAGTTGGTGGTCTATTTTGTCAATTTCATCATTATGGGAGATCATGCTAATCCGATTTATGATGCTGCGGGTGCTATTGCCAACTGGGCTGATGCGGAATGGACGGTTGAAACGGGTTGGAGATATATGTTCGGAAGTGAATGTGTGCCAGCCGGCTTGTTCACTTTCCTGATTTGTTTCGTTCCTGAGACTCCTCGTTATCTCGTCATGGTAGGACAGGAAGAGAAGGCTTATGGTATTCTTTCAAGAATCAATGGAAGTAATAAGGCTCACGAGATTATCCAGGATATTAAGAATACGGTAACGGTGAAGACAGAAAAACTCTTCTCCTATGGTTTTATGTGCATCTTCGTGGGTGTTATGCTCTCTGTATTCCAGCAGGCTGTAGGTATTAATGCCGTGCTCTATTATGCTCCTCGTATCTTCCAGGATATGGGCATGAGCAATCCGATGGTTCAGACGGTGATTATGGGTATAGTGAATATTTCATTTACTTTAGTTGCTGTATTCTATGTAGAGAAATGGGGACGTAAACCTTTGCTGATTTTCGGTTCCATCGGTATGGCAATAGGAGCACTTGGTGTGGCTTTGACCTTCGGAAATCCTTCTTTGGGAACCATCACGATGCTCAGTATTATGGTTTATAGCGCCAGCTTCATGTTCTCTTGGGGACCAATTGCTTGGGTGCTCATCGCAGAACTTTTCCCAAATACCATTCGTGGCGCTGCTGTTGCCATCGCAGTTGCCTTCCAGTGGATCTTCAACTTTATTGTCAGCTCAACCTTCGTTCCGCTGTTTAATATGCATTTGGTGGAAGGAGATGATTTCGGTCATTGGTTTACCTATGGTCTTTATGGAGCCATCTGTATTTGTGCAGCCCTCTTCGTGTGGAAACTTGTACCAGAGACAAAAGGAAAGAGCCTGGAGGATATGAGTAAACTCTGGAGAAAGGAATAATGCATTAAAGGAAACAATGCATCAAGAGGAAAAAGTGCATGAAGGGAAAGGTGTTTTAAAGTAAAATGGGAATTAAAACATTTATAACCTGTAAAAAATAAAAGACGAGGCGCAAGCATCTTCACGATGGTTGCGCCTCTATACGTTTTTATATAAGAGAGTATTAACTTTATATAAGAGAGTATTAACTATGCATATATTTGACTGTTTAATTTTTCCTTGAAAATATTTTGTTATTTTGTTGTCACTTTATTGCGACAAGCAAAACTTACAGTTGTTTCTGAATTTATAGAATTCTTGATGTAGTTGGTCTGTGCACCATCTACAAAGATGTAGGTAAGGTTGAATGGGAAACCAATTTGCTTGGTTGACCAAATGCAGCTGCCTACATAGTATGGGTGAGAAGAGAAATACAATATAACCTTATGCTCTTTAGCATCTGAACCGTATGTAAGATTGAGGTTGATAGGACTTGGACAAGCATAAAAATATGCTTGGTTTGTCAGACTGTTTGGTAAAACCATGTACTTTCCTGTCACAGTCTTATCTTCTACCTTACTGATAGCTTCCTTCAATTCTGGATTAGAGATGTGTTCAGCAAGTTTCTTGATAGGGAAGTTGCTGATGGTAAATGTACTATCATTACGCATGCTGAAAGTGCATGATGTCTCTACAGAATCTATCTGACTCTTTACGTTAGCATCATTCTTGTGATCGAATAAGAGTACCAGGTTAGAATAAGAACCTGCCATCTTCATTTGGTAAGCATCTTGCTGCTCCTTTGTAAGATAGCTGTAGCCGTTATCATCACCAGTATTACAAGAAGTGAAAGTCAGCGCTGTAAGCAATACAGCTACTAAAGAGAGTAATGTAATTTTTTTCATTTTCTTATGTTTAATTGTTATTTTACTATTTTCCTACCTTTATGATAAAGGTATTTAGTTACGGATATATCATTCTTTTTATTTCTATCCTATTTTATAACCCCAAAATAACAAGAATCTTGCATTAGATAGTGGTTAATTAATGTTAATAATATTTTTCGGTCTATTTTCTTGCTTAATTAGAAAACATTATGTACCTTTGCATGTGTAATAATATGGTAGAGTAAACCTAAGTTTATATATATAAATTTAGTAAACATGGATTATAGCCCAAAACAAAAATATTGGTTGTATCTTCGCCCCAATTGTCGAAGGGAATTGAAGGTGAGAGATTATTTCGACAGCAGAGGGACGGAGTGTTTTGTACCTATGCATAAAGTCGTGAGGGTAATTCATGGAAAAGAGATACTCATGGATGTTCCTGTCATGGGAAATATGGTCTTTGTCAAGACTTCTTATGAAAATATGTTGGAAGCAAAGTCTGCACTCGAAGCATTGGGAATACCAGTCATGCTTCGAATGGATTCCGTTCATCATTCCCGTCCCATTATCATTCCAGACAAGCAGATGGAAGATTTTATCAGAGTTTGCAATGATCAGTTCAGTCGTTTTGTAGATGGATGTTATTCCGATAATCTTGAAAAGAACGATTATGTAGAGATTATTTCCGGACGATTTGCCGGGGTACGTGGTTATTATGCCAGGCCCTTCAAAGACAAGTGTGTGGTATGTGTGGTAGAAGGACTTGCTGTCTGCACAACGTATATTCCTGCTTATGCATTGAAAATCATAGAGAAAGGTAAAGGAAAATAAAAGCGGTTGGGGCTTGTCGTTTTTCGGTAAATGATATTTTTAATAATTAGGTAAACTAAAATAATCAGTATGAAAAAGTTAAATAAGTTTGTGTTGAAATCTCTTGCATTGCTCTTTGTGTTCTCTATTACTGTGAGTTGTGGAGAGAGCAAGTCAAACCAGAAAGTCTTGTTTGATAGGATTGTTTCGAAAGCAGGCAAGACGGTTTCTGAAATAGACAAGACTGCTTCTGAGATAGACAAGGCGGTTTCTGAAGCAAACCAGTCTTCCTCGAAAACCAGTGGAGCTTCTGTAGCAGAAGGTAATTATGATGGTTTGGAAATTCCTGTTTATACGAGGGGCACCTTGTCGGAAACCATCAGAAAGCGCTATTCCTATACCGTTTCTTACAATCATGAGATGAAAAATCCTAATTGGGTAGCTTGGACTATCTCTGCAGAGCATGCTTCTGGTAAAGTACAGCGTATGGCTTTTCAGGATGATGAAGATATGCCTGATCCAAAGGGCTATCTGTCTGATTATTATAATAGTGGGTATGATAGAGGTCACATGTGTCCTGCTGCTGATAACAAATGGAGTGAAAAAGCTATGGAGGATTGTTTCTTGATTACCAATATGTGTCCACAGGATAATGGTTTGAACCGTGGTATGTGGAATAGTATTGAGCAGCAATGCCGTTCGTGGGCTGTAAAATACGGGAAGGTCTATGTGGTATGTGGTCCTATTTATCTGAACCAGCAGCATCGTAAAATAGGAAAGAATAAGGTAGTGGTTCCTGAGGCTTTCTTTAAGGTAGTCCTTCGTATGGGTGATTATCCTCAAGCTATTGGCTTTATCTGTAGGAACCAATCTCAGAAAGGAAGGAAAAAGACAGACTTTGTCAATTCTATCGATGAAGTAGAGCGAATTACGGGCTATGATTTCTTCTCTAAATTGCCTGATAATATAGAGAATAAGGTGGAAGCCAAAGCGGATATGAATGAATGGTAGTTGATAATCAGCTGCATATAGCAGATGTCTATAGTAGATTATCAATAGCTTGTATCGGATAAATCAGTATCAGAAAAATAGAATGATGATAAAACAAAAAAGACTTCCAATATTTTGGAAGTCTTTTTTAGGATTGTGACTCGCATGGGGCTCGAACCCATGACCCCAACATTAAAAGTGTTGTGCTCTACCAGCTGAGCTAGCGAGTCAATCTCCAACTTTATGTTTCAAAAGCGAGTGCAAAGGTATAGCTTTTTTTTGAATCCACCAAATAAAAAGCAGATTTTTTGTAAAAAACTTGCATTTTTCTCGTTTTTCTTTACTTTTTATTCCTCAAGAGGTACCTTAGAAGGCGTTTTTAGTTCTTTGGCGGCTTCTTCCGGAGTCTGGTAGTTTTCATAATGAGGTTTCTCTCTGGTCACATATCTCTGCCAATAGGCGATGAGAAGTGTGGTAAGAGGAAGGGCTACAATCAAGCCAATGAATCCTAATAAAGCACCCCATACAGAAAGACTTAAGAGCAAAATGGCAGGATTTAGTCCCATTGCCTTACCCATAATCTTAGGTGTCACCACCATGTCGGTTATAATCTGTACTACACAGAATACCAGGAAGGCTAATCCGAAGACCAACCAGAAGTTCTGACCCGTATCTGCCGCCTTGAGCATGGCAAGGAAAGCGGTAGGGATGAGAGCAAAGGTATGGAGGTATGGTACTAAGTCCATGATTCCAATCAGAATGCCCAAACCTATAGCCATAGGAAATCCGATAATCGTAAATCCGATACAGAACATGATGCCCATACATAATGCCACCATTCCCTGACCACGAATATAGTTATTCATTTCGCGTTCTACATCCTTCATCAGTTCGTGCCAGAAAGGACGGCTCTTTTTAGGGAAGATGCGTATCCAATTGGCGGTCAGGGTCTCATAATCGAGCAGGATAAAGAACATATATAATAGTGTAATCATCGAAGCGATGATACTCAGAATGATATTTGCTGTTTGTCCTACTACGGAGAAAACCTTAGGCATGGCACTCTTAATGGCATCGGAAAAATCCTTGCTCTTCATGAATTTCTCTATTTGCCCCTGATTCTCCTGTATCCAGTCCTTGATGAGTGCTGTGAGGTTGTTGGTATGAGTAGTCTGGTGCAACCATTTTGTCAGCACATCGCCCAGTTTGTCAAATTGGTCAATCATAGGAGGAATAATCATCCAGATAACTCCACCGATGACACCAATGGCAAGCAGCATGGCTATGATGATAGACAAAGCTCTTACCTTAACGTGCAACTTGTTTTCTATGAATTTGACTACAGGATAAAGTAAGTAAGCGAAAAACCAAGCTATGAAGAATGGTAAGAGTACGCTGCTTAAATAGTTGGTAACAAAGAGCACAGTTCCTATAATGAGCACAATGCCTGTCCAACGGATAAATTTGTCAAATGTAATTTCCTTTGCCATAAGTATTATATAATAATGTAGAGTTAGGCATGATTCCTTGGAGATTTTTAATCATCTCCTTTTAGAGCTTTCTGGTAACATTCTCGACATAAAGGCTCATATTCGTCTTTTTCGCCGAGCAGAACTCTTCGCTCATTGTTCACCAGACGATGGCTTACGTAAGCCAGGGCGCCACACTTCACGCAGATGGCGTGTACTTTGGTAACCTCGTCTGCGATGGCACACAAGGCTGGAATCGGGCCGAAAGGAACCCCCTTGAAATCCATGTCCAATCCGGCAACGATGACTCTTATGCCACGGTTAGCCAGTTCGTTGCAAACTTCAACGAGGCCATTGTCAAAAAACTGGGCTTCGTCAATACCGACCACATCGATGTCGGAAGCCAATAAGAGCAAAGACCCAGAGGATTCAATTGGAGTTGACCGGATAGAGTTCTGGTCATGGCTCACAACTTCTTCATCTGAGTAGCGCGTATCGATGGAAGGTTTGAAGATTTCCACCTTCTGCTTGGCGAACTTTGCTCGCTTCATTCTTCGGATTAATTCTTCTGTTTTTCCAGAGAACATAGATCCGCACACCACTTCAATTCTGCCGGGACGGTGTGTCTCCCCAAGTAGATTTTCTGTCATTTCGTGGCAAAATTAGCAATAAGGTTTTAAAAAATGCAAAGAAAATCGTTTTTTTTTTGCTTAGAAAGATTATTTAACTACATTTGTACCCCGTATGGGCATATTATATATCGTACCGACTCCTGTTGGCAATATGGAGGACATGACAATGCGAGCTATCAGAGTCTTGAAAGAAGCTGATTTGATTCTCGCCGAGGACACTCGAACATCGAGCGTCCTACTGAAGCATTTCGACATCAAAAACAGATTGATGGCGCATCATAAGTTTAATGAACATGGCACTTCGGCTTCTGTTGTAGAACGCTTGAAGGCGGGGGAGACCATAGCTCTCATCTCGGATGCTGGTACTCCTGGAATCAGCGATCCCGGCTTTTATTTGGCACGTGAGGCTGCTAAAGCGGGGATAACCGTTCAGACTTTGCCTGGTCCTACGGCCTGCATTCCTGCCATTGTCTCATCTGGTTTACCTTGTGACAGATTCTGTTTCGAGGGCTTTATTCCCCAAAAGAAGGGGAGACAGACTTATCTGGAGTCTTTGCAAAATGAAACTCGCACGATGATTTTCTATGAATCGCCTTATCGTGTGGTAAAGACCTTGCAGCAGTTTGCTGAGGTATTTGGTGAAGACAGACAAGTAAGTTGCTGCCGTGAAATCTCAAAGATACACGAAGAAAGTGTCAGAGGTACTTTGGCAGAAGTGATTGCTCATTTTGAGGAAGTGGAGCCAAGAGGCGAGTTCGTAATTGTGCTTGCCGGTAAGGATCCTAAGCAACTTAAGGAAGAAATGAAAGAAAAGCGACGTGAAGAACGTAAAATGAATAAGTATCAAAATTAAAAGGAGAAAGATTATGAAAAAATTATTTTTTATCGTCTGCTGTGCGGCCTTGTTAGTAACTGGTTGTAAGGATGGGAAAAACAGTCCTGATTCGGCTAATGTGCATCTTGCAGATTCGCTCAATGAGGTAATTGCTCAAAGAGATAGTGAGATTAATGACATGATGGGTACCTTCAATGAGGTTCAGGAAGGTCTTCGCCAGATTAGCGAGGCTGAGGGACGTGTTGCTTTGGCTAAGAGCGGAGAGGGTGCAAGCAGTAAGCAGAAGATGAAAGAAGATATACAGTTCATCGCTGCTCAAATGAAGAAGAACAAAGAGCTGATTGCACAACTTCAGAAGAAATTGGAAGGCAGTTCTTTGAACGCTACTCAGTTGAAGAAAACTATTGAGGGTCTTCAGGCTCAGTTGGTAGAGAAGGAGAAGCAGCTCCAGACTCTCCGTGAGGAATTGGACAAGAAGGATATTCATATCATGGAACTCGATGAGTCTGTTAATAATTTGAATACCAATGTCAGCAACTTGAAGACTGAAAGTCAGAAGAAGACTGAGACGATCAATGCACAGGACAAGCAGTTGAATACAGCTTGGTATGTATTTGGTACAAAGAAGGAATTGAAGGGTCAGCGTATCTTAGAGAACGGCAAGGTGATGAATGGTAATTTCAATAAGAATTACTTCACCAAGATTGATATCCGTAATACTACTGAAATCAAGCTCTACTCTAAGTCTGTTAAATTGATGACTGCTCATCCATCAAGCAGTTATACGCTGGTACGTGATGCCAATAAGCAGTACACATTGCGCATTACTAATCCACAGATTTTCTGGAGCACCAGCAAGTATCTGGTTGTGCTTGTTAAATAAGGATTATACTGAAATTGAAGGAGTTTTGATTCCTTCGTGTTAATCATAAAATCTCGGCATAAATGTGGAAAGCGTTATTGTTTCCATATTTATGCCGAGTTCTTTTATTCTTTCGAGTTCTTTTTATCGAAATTCTTTCAGACGAATCTCTTCAGTTTAATTCTTCTTGTCCAGCTTCTTGTGCCGACTCTTTATCTTTTTCTTCCGAAAAAATCCTGCATGAGCATTCTGCATTCTTCTTCCAATATACCTGATGTGACAGTCGTTTTGGGATGCAGAGCGTTGGGAGCAAATTTGGAGTAACCTCTTTTCTCATCAGCTGCGCCATAGACGACTCTGGATATTTGAGCCCATCCGATAGCTCCTGCGCACATCACGCAAGGTTCTACTGTAACGTAGAGCGTACAGTCTTTCAGGTATTTACCGCCAAGCATATTGGCTCCTGATGTAATAGCTTGCATTTCTGCATGTGCTGTTACATCGCAAAGCATTTCTGTCAGATTATGGGCACGGGATATGATTCTGTCCCTGCATACGATGATGGCTCCTACCGGAATTTCATCCTCCTCGAAGGCTTTTTGTGCTTCGAGTATTGCTTTCTTCATGTATTCCTCGTCTTTTTTCTTTTGTTCTTCCATATTATCTTTTTTGTGATTTCCTATCTGTTTTTATCTGATTTCCTACAGGCTTTCTTTTTTTACAAAGATTTTCCTGCTGTTTTGGGTGCAAAATTAATGGAAAAGCGAGATAAAACAAAATAATATAAATCCTTTTTTGAAAGAAACCGTTTTGTTCTTAAAAAAAAGCAATAAAAAGTTTGACGTTAAAAGGAAAAGTGTTATTTTTGCAAATAAATTATGCTTCATGACTCATGCAGCATATAAAAGAATGAAATGACGAATTGGTATAGATATGGCAGAACATAATGAATTGGGTAAGTGGGGTGAAGATGAAGCTGCCCGTTTCCTGCAACGGAAGGGATTTACTATTCTTGAGCGGGATTGGAGAGTAGGGAAGCGAGACTTGGATATCATCGCCTTGAGCGAGGATGGTAAAATACTCGTCTTTGTAGAGGTAAAAACCCGCCGGAATGATGTATATCTGCAACCCGAGGAAGCCGTCAATACTACCAAAATGCGTAATATTGCTATTGCTGCTAACGCATACGTAAAACAGAATATGATTGATTGCGAGATTCGCTTTGATATTATTTCTATTATCGGTATGCGTCCTCATGTTGAGAGTATTGACTGGATAGAGGATGCTTTCAACCCTTTACTCTTATAAGTAATATGGGCTATACCATTTCGTCTCTCTTGAAAGCTAAATGCCACTATTATTAATGTAAGGTGAAATGAAAACAAAAATTATAAGATTAGAAGAGATTGACTCTACCAATCGATATCTTAAAGATTATCGTGAGGAGGGTGATGAAGAAATGATTGTCGCAGTTGCTGACTATCAGACGGCTGGTAAAGGACAGGGTACGCATACCTGGGAAAGTGAAAAAGGGAAAAACCTGCTTTTCAGTATCAAGGTGTATCCTCATTGGATTCCTGTGCGTCGCCAGTTTGTCTTGTCTATGGCTGGTGCTCTTGCTGTCAAGGATGCATTGGATTCTTATGTGGAGAACATTACATTGAAATGGCCTAATGATGTCTATTGGAACGATCAGAAAATCAGTGGCACGCTGATAGAAAATACAATCGACTCCAAGGGCATCAAGAGTTGTGTCTTTGGCATAGGATTAAATGTCAATCAGCTTGTCTTTCATAGTGATGCTCCTAATCCGGTTTCCTTAGCTCAGATTCTTGGGCATGAGGTGGATCGTGATGAAGTCTTGAAGAAAATCCTTGATGGATTCGAAAAGTATTATGAATTGCTGCGTCGTGCAGACTATATGGACGTGTCGGGAATCTATCATTTGTCTCTGTATCGCAGAAAGGGCTTCCATCCTTATCGGGATGCTAATGGTGAATTTGAAGGCGCTTTTGTGGAAGTTGAGGACGATGGCCATTTGATTCTGCATGACAGACAGGGAAGAATCCGTTCCTATTCTTTTGGCGAAATCAGTATTGTCAGGGAATAAAGCAACTCTAA
Organism: uncultured Prevotella sp.; assembly: GCA_900554835.1. GTDB lineage: Bacteria > Bacteroidota > Bacteroidia > Bacteroidales > Bacteroidaceae > Prevotella. The sequence goes on from USJD01000004.1 coordinate 21,880, forward strand.
GAATAATCGGATAAATCGTAAATTATTAATTTAAATACATATAAAACATGGCTAAGTTTAAAAGAATCCTTTTGAAATTGAGCGGTGAAAGCTTGATGGGTAAACAGAGTTTCGGTATTGATCCGGAGCGTCTTAGTGATTATGCAAAACAAATCAAGGAAGTACATGAAATGGGAGTTCAGATAGGTATCGTCATTGGTGGTGGTAATATCTTCCGTGGATTGAGTGGAAGCCAAAAGGGTTTCGACCGTGTCAAAGGTGACCAGATGGGTATGTGTGCTACGGTCATCAACTCACTTGCCTTGAGTAGTGCGCTCGGAGCTTTGGGCGTAAAGAACAAAGTGCTTACGGCTATCCGTATGGAACCAATCGGTGAGTTCTATACCAAGTGGAAGGCTATTGAGGCTATGGAGGATGGTTATATTTGTATCTTCTCTGCAGGTACTGGTAGCCCTTACTTTACTACTGATACCGGTTCTTCTCTGCGTGGTATTGAAATAGAGGCAGACGTGATGCTGAAAGGTACACGTGTGGATGGTATATATACTGCAGATCCAGAGAAGGATCCTACTGCTACTAAGTTCTCTGATATTACTTACGATGAAATTTATACGAAGGGATTGAAGGTGATGGACCTTACTGCAACAACGATGTGCAAGGAGAATAATCTCCCAATCTATGTATTCAATATGGATGTCGTAGGTAACTTGAAAAAGGTAATGGATGGTGAAGAGATTGGTACCTTAGTACACAATTAATTCCTTTACTCCATTCTTTTCCTTATATGAAAATAGCCTATAGTTTCACGTATAAGTAAACTATAGGCTATTGTTTTATTTCTTCTTTAAATACAGAATCACAGAAAGAATCACATAGGCAAGTATGATAATCCACCAGGCCTGAAGAAATCCGATAGCGCCCTCTGTGAATACAGAGCCAGCAAGAATGATAACGGTCAGACCTATAAAGAAATACTTGACTTCGTTACCTTTGAATGACCATTGCTTGAATTTCAGTGCAAAGAGTGGCAATTCACATACAAGCAAGAAACTGGTGATGAGAATCATTGCCAAGATGATAGCCACAGACCATTTGTCGTTGGTTAGCCATGAAGGACTACTTACTATCAGCGATCCCCAAAACAGCGCATTGGCAGGAGTCGGAACGCCAATGAATGATGTCGTCTGTCGCTCATCGAGATTGAACTTTGCCAATCTCAGGGCAGAGAAGGCTGCGATGATGAATGCAGTATAAGGTAACCATGAACGTAATGGCTCTAAGATAGCCGGATACTCCATCACGAAAAGTTGTGAAAAAACGATGGTTGAAGGAGCAACTCCAAATGTTACATCATCAGCAAGAGAGTCAAGCTCTTTTCCTATAGGTGATGAAACGTGAAGTAATCTGGCGCTCATACCATCAAAAAAGTCAAATACTGCACCTATGATAATCCAGAGAAGTGCCATCTTGGGTGCTCCTCCGAAAGCATACGATGTTGCTATGCAACCAGATACGAGGTTACAACAGGTAATCGTGTTAGGAATATGTTTCTTAATGTTCATTTTTATATATAATGATCAGTAGTTGAATGGCTCAACTTGCCCGAAAACTATTTCAATTTGGCGATGATGGTCTGGTCGCCTGTCGTAGATTGACCCATCTTGACGCAAATCTCGGTACCTACAGGCAGATAGACATCTACTCTAGAACCCAACTTGATGAATCCCAGGTGCTCATCAATATAGCATTCTTCACCTTCCTTGGCATAGGTAACGATACGGCGTGCCACAGCACCAGCAATCTGACGGCATAATATATCCACGCCATCAGGAGTAGTAATCATGACATCGGAGTGCTCGTTTTCTTCGCTCGCCTTAGGAAGCCACGCTTTGTGATAATTGCCATCTACGTGTTTCACGAATTTCACCTTGCCGTCAACAGGAAACCAGTTGGCATGCACATTCCATAAGCTCATGAAGATGGAAACCATCATGCGCTTATCATTAAAGTAAGGTGCGTTGTCAACTTCTTCAATGACTACAATCTTGCCATCGGCAGGAGCCACGACTAATTTATCGGTGTCTTCTACGTTCAGGTAACGTATAGGGCAACGATAGAAGTTAAGCACGATACAATACACAATACCCATGACTGCAGAGAAAGACCAAAATGGTATTTTGTTGTCAAAGGCATTCCACAATATCACCGCAATTGCTATGATAGCAATGATACCGTAAATCAGCTGGTCGGTACCTTCACGGTGTAATCTAATCTTCTTTAGTTTCTTTATTTTTTGTCCCATTATAGAGAGATTAAGTTTTTATCACTGCAAAGGTACATTATTTTTGTCATTTTCGCAAATTTTTCCGCAATTTCTTTTGGTTATGTCAACTTTTAGCAGTAACTTTGAACTCAAAATTCGCTTTTTAGTATAAAAAATGGAAGATTTCATACATTTACATGTCCATACACAGTATTCCATCCTGGATGGTCAGTCCAAGATTCCCCATCTTGTTGACAAGGCTATCAAGGACGGCATGAAGGGTATGGCCGTTACCGATCATGGTGTCATGTTTGGCATCAAGGAACTGACCGATTATTGCGGAAAAGTCAATAAGGGTAGGAAAAAAGAAGGTCTGGAACCTTTTAAGCCTATTATTGGTTGTGAGATGTATGTAGCCCATCGAAGAAAAGAGGATCGTGATAAAAACAGGGGGGATATGAGTGGTTATCACCTCATCGTTTTGGCGAAGAATTATAATGGTTACAAAAACCTCATCAAATTGGTCAGTAATTCATGGGTGGACGGATATTATATGCGCCCACGTACGGATCGTGCCGATTTGGAGAAGTATCATGAGGACCTGATTGTCTGTTCGGCTTGTATTGCTGGCGAGGTTCCTAAGAAGATTCTGGATGGTGATATCGAAGGTGCACGCGAGGCTTGTGAATGGTATCATAATCTTTTCGGTGATGATTACTATTTGGAATTGCAGCGCCACAAAGTGCCTGATGATCCGCGTATCCTTGCCAATCGTGAGGCCTACGACTTGCAGCAGCGTGCCAATAAGGTGCTCATAGAATTTGCCAAGGAATATGGCATTAAACTGATTTGTACCAACGACTGTCACTTTGAGGATAAGGAAACAGCTGAGGCTCACGACCATTTGCTCTGTCTTGCTACAGGTAAGGATCTGGATGATCCGAATCGTATGCGATATTCTAAGCAGGAATGGTTTAAGACTCGGGAGGAGATGAATGAAGTGTTCTCTGATATTCCTGAAGCCTTGTCCAATACGCTCGATATATATAATAAGGTGGAAATCTATAGTATCGACCATGGACCTATCATGCCGTTCTTCCCGATTCCGGAGACTTTCGGTACCGAGGAACAGTTGCGTGAGAAGGTGTCAGAAGAAGACCTTTACAAGGAATTTACTTCTGATGAGAATGGGGAGAACCAGTTGCCGCCTGAAGAAGGACAGAAAGTGATAGACCGCTTGGGCGGTTATGACAAAATATACCGTATTAAGTTTGAGGCGGAATACCTGAAGCACCTTGCTTACGAGGGTGCCAAGAAATTATATGGTGATCCTTTACCGGAAAATGTCGATGAGCATGTCAACTTTGAGTTGCATGTCATGAAGACAATGGGTTTCCCTGGTTACTTCTTGATTGTGTCCGACTTTATTCGTGCTGCACGTGAAGAATTGGGGGTTGTTGTAGGTCCGGGTCGTGGTTCTGCCGCAGGTTCTGTGGTAGCTTACTGCTTGGGTATTACCAAGATAGACCCATTGAAATATGACTTGCTGTTTGAGCGTTTCTTGAATCCAGACCGTGTCAATCTTCCTGATATTGATACCGACTTTGATGATGATGGTCGTGGAAAGGTCCTCCGATGGGTGATGGATAAGTATGGGCATGAAAACTGTGCGCATATTATCACCTATGGTAGTATGGCAACCAAGAACTCCATCAAGGATGTTGCCCGTGTAGAGAAACTTCCTCTGGATAAGGCAAATGCACTCTGTAAGGCTATCCCAGACCGATTGCCTGATGGAGCTAAGATGAACTTGACCAATGCCATCAAATATACGCCAGCATTGAGGGATGCGGAGTTTTCTACTGATCCTCGAGAAAGTAATACCATCAAGTATGCCAAAATGCTTGAAGGTACGATACGAGGTACCGGTATTCATGCTTGCGGATTCATTATCTGTCGAGACCCGATTAGTAATTGGGTGCCGGTTTCAACTGCTGATGACCCGGATTTCCCTGGACTGAAGACTGCCGTTACCCAATATGATGGACACGTGATTGAATCTACCGGTTTGATCAAGATGGACTTCTTGGGTCTGAAGACACTTTCTGAGTTGAAGGAGGCCTGCAAGGTAGTAAAGCAGACATTAGGTGAAGATGTTGATTTGGATACAATACCGATTGATGATACGCTGACTTATGAACTCTATCAGCGTGGTCAGACCATTGGTACTTTCCAGTTTGAGTCGCCTGGTATGCAGAAGTATCTGCGCGAGTTGAAGCCTACGGTCTTTGAAGACTTGATTGCGATGAATGCGCTCTATCGTCCGGGACCTATGGATTATATCCCATCATTTATTGCGCGAAAGAACGGACAGGAAGAAATCAGGTATGATATTCCATGTATGGAAAAGTATCTGAAGGATACGTATGGTATCACGGTCTATCAGGAGCAGGTGATGCTTCTTTCCCGTCAGCTTGCCAACTTTACTCGTGGTGAGTCTGATGCCTTGCGTAAGGCGATGGGTAAGAAGAAGAAGGATATTGTAGATGCGATGAAGCCTAAGTTCATCAAGCAAGGTCAGGAAAATGGTCATGATCCTGCCGTTCTTGAGAAAATTTGGGGCGACTGGGAAAAGTTTGCTTCCTATGCTTTCAACAAATCGCATGCAACCTGTTATTCCTGGGTGGCTTACCAGACGGCATATATGAAGGCGCATTATCCTGCCGAATATATGGCTGCGCTTATGACTCGCCGTTTTTCTCAGATTACTGAGATTACGAAGTTGATGGAGGAATGCCAGTCTATGAATATCAAGACGTTGGGTCCGGATGTCAATGAGAGTTACCGTGCATTTGGTGTGAACGAGCATGGCGAGATCCGTTTCGGTCTTTCTGCCATCAAGGGTATGGGTGCTCCAGCTGCTGATGCCATTGTGGCAGAGCGTGAGAAGAATGGTGCCTATAAAGATATCTTTGATTTTGCCCAAAGAGTAGATTTCTCTAATGTGAATCGTAAGGCTTTTGAAAGTTTGGCGCTGAGTGGTGGTTTCGACAGTTTCGGAATCCCAAGAGAGGATTTCTTTGCCAAGGATTCCAAGGGAAATGTCTTCCTGGATACTTTGGTGAAGTATGGACAGCTCTACCAGCGTGAACAGCAGGAAGCTGTGACTTCTCTCTTCGGTGGAGTGGAAGCGGTAGAAATTGCAACTCCTCCTATTCCTAAGGGAGAGCCATGGAGTTCAATCGAGAAATTGAATAAGGAACGTGAACTGGTAGGTATCTATCTGTCTGCTCATCCGCTGGATGATTATAGTATCGTTCTCCATTCGATGTGCAATACGCATTGTACTGAATTGGGTGACAAGGAGGCCTTGTCCAAAAAGGCTGAAATTGTCTTTGGCGGTATCGTTACTGCGCTGAGATCAACGTTTACCAAAACAGGCAAGCCTTGTGGATTTGTAACACTGGAAGATTTTGAAGGTTCCGGAGAATTGGCTCTCTTTGGTGAAGATTGGGGACAATGGCGTGGTATGCTCGTAGAGGGTAGTACTGTCTATGTTACTGCAAAGTGCGCTCCAAGATATGCCAATAGTACTTATCTGGAATTCAAGATCAACAGTATTGATTACATGCAGACGATTAAAGAAAACCGTATCGAGAAATTGACGATTACGCTGGATAGTGATATCGTTGATGATACAGTTATCAATGATTTCAATACGATGTTGAAAGATGATCTGGCAGGGAAAACTCAATTGTATTTTCAGATTCATGATGTGGAGAGCAATACCTTCATCATGTTCCGTGCGCAAGATAAGACTGTCAATGTGGGCAAGGAACTGATACAATATATTGATGCGCATCCTAAAATGTCATACCATATCAATTAAATAAAATTGGCATACGGTTTGTAGTAAGACATATTTATAATAATATTAATATAGAATAAAATGGAAGTAACAATTACAAATGACAATTTTGAGAGCTACAAGAATGGTGAGCTCCCATTGGTAGTAGATTTGTGGGCAACATGGTGCGGTCCTTGCCGCCAGATTGCTCCTATCGTTTCTGAACTCGCCAACGAGTATGATGGCAAGTTGGTAGTAGGTAAGTGTGATGTTGAGGAGAATGATGACATTGCTATGGAATTCGGTGTTCGCAATATCCCTACTATCTTGTTCTTCAAAGGTGGTGAGTTGGTTGACAAGTTTGTAGGTGCAGCTTCTAAGGCTACCCTTCAGGAGAAGTTCAATTCTCTCTTGTAATACTTGAATAGTTGTACGCCTTTCATAAGATAAATAGGCTTGTATAATAAACATGAAGAGGGTGTGTCATCGTCCATGACACACCCTCTTCTGGTAATCTTCTTTCAGTAAAAGATTTGAGGATCAAATAATTGAAAATTTGAAACGCAAAACGGGGGAAACCCTTCACCCTTCATACCTTAAATGCAAGTTCTTGATACACAAGTGATTACAAGCATAATAACTTAAAATCACCCTTCATTACCCTTCATCGCCCTTCATCTCAATCTAAAAAACGCATTTAGCCTAAAAACCTACTATAAAGACAAAAAATGGTCGTCTATTAAGACCAAGAGTGGTCGTCTATTAAGGCAAGCTCTGGTCGTCTATTAAGACCAAGAGAGTGTGTGTGTCATTACGGCATATTAGTCAATGGCCGCAAGGCCAAATTCCGCGAAAATCCGTGAGTAATCCGATAAGCAAGATTGCCTTCCGATTCATCCGCGTAATCCGATGAAAAAATAAATGTATATATTTTTCACAATCAGCCAAATTTCAAACAAAACGAAGAACCCGTCAATCCAAGCTAAAAAGGGGCTAAAAACGGCAAAAAAGATGAAGGGTGATGAAGGGTTATGAAGGGTTGGATTTTACCATTCATCCTCAAATCTCTAATGTTTATCGGCACTTCAGGCGAAAAGATGAAGGGATGAAGGGTAAAATCGCATTCCGATTTAAAAAAAATCCAGCTATAAAGATTTTTCTAAAATCTACCACATCTATTTTTATAGAAATACTGCTACTATCAATTTCTATAATAAGAAAATAAGAGAACAGAATGCCAAGCAGATTTTCTTGTTTCGACAAGCTTGCAAAGCGCCTTAGGAAGGGCACTATTGTGCCAAGGCAAGGGCACCTTTGTGCCAAGGTAAGAGCACTATTGTGCCTCCGAGAAGCGCAAGAGATGCAAAAGTCAGACACCACCCGCAAATCCGAAGCCCAGATTTCTATCTTTCAGAGATACGAGTCGCAAACAAGTCATTTGGACTTTGCAAACAAGCGATATACTACATTAAAATGGCAGGCAAACCATTACATTGAAATGTCATAAGTAGAGAATAAATGTTAATTATTAACGCATTTCGTGGCAATTCCAAGAAATGGCATTATCTTTGCAACCGTTAAATTGAAGAATAATGCTGCAAGATGAAAATCATACTGAATAAAGTAGGATTATCAAAATTAAGCTGGATTATCAAAACAAAGCAGTTTTATCAGAACAAAAGAATCATATAAACTAAATAAATAAAACTATGACAGAAAAAGAAATGTACAATTTCATAAATGAGCAGAATCAGGAGACTGGTTTCGCTTATAATGAGAAAGAGCGCGGTTTAAGCAACGTATTCTCTGCCCTTATGCGCAAAGTATATGTATGGATGACCTTTGCACTCATTATCACAGGTGTTACCGCCTATGGTGTGGCAAGCAGTCCTACACTCTTAACTACGATTTACACTAACAGCGCTATCATGTGGGGATTGATTATCGCCGAGTTCGTATTGGTTTTCGCCATCAGTGGCGCAATCAACCGTTTATCATTGGGCACAGCCACATTGCTCTTCATTCTCTACTCCGTATTGAATGGCGCAACGCTCTCCTCCATCTTCGTCCTCTATGAGATGACAAGTATTGCAAAGGTATTCTTCATCACAGCCGGTACTTTCGGAGCAATGGCTTTCTACGGATACACGACCAAGAGAGATTTGACCTCTATCGGCAAGATACTCTTCATGGCTTTGATTGGTCTGATTATCGCTACTGTGGTCAATATGTTCCTGAAGAGTCCTGGCTTTGACTACATTTTAAGTTATGTAGGCGTAGCCATCTTTGTTGGTTTGACCGCCTGGGACTCACAGAAAATCAAGCAGATGCTCCAGATGCAGTACGACATGAGCGAAGGCGCACAGAAATTGGCTTTACTCGGTGCACTCACCCTGTATCTCGATTTCATCAACCTCTTCCTTTATCTGCTCCGCATTTTCGGAGGCAGCAACAGAGACTAAAAAGTAACAAAATACTGACAGAAAGGCGATTGGTTCACACCAACCGCCTTTTTTCATCTTAACTTTAAAATCTCGCAATATTGTAATTTATTAGTATTTATCTCATAGACCTATCATCTTCATACATTAATCATTTCTTGCATTTATCGGAGCCTCAGCTACGGCAACCGGCGCTTTCTTACCTTTGTTCAGCATGGCTGCCCAATTAAAGTTGCGCTTGAGACCCGAAATCGTTTCGATAGTCATAATCAGAACTGAGACGAAACAGAAAATAAGCACACCCGCGATCATCAAACCAAACTTGATACCTAAAATGGCGATATTGGCCGGATTACCCTCATTCCTCGTTTCCACTCTACCACTGGTATAATGATATTCAACGATACTATCCGGCAGAAGCGACATCAGCAAACCACTACCGAAGAAGAAACTTGCCACGGCAAAACCGATTTTCTGAAGCGTACGCATGAAACCATGCTGACGGCGATGAGCAGAAATCACATATCCTCGCGGATAACCTGAAATGATATAGAGTGGTATCAGGATAATCAGATAAATCATCCAGCCAGTCTTCGTAGAAGCAGAATCATTAATATCATCCACTAACCCCTGAGTGTCCTTGAGCGCCATTTTCTGGATTTCATCAAAATCCATATCAGCGACTTCATCAAACTCGTCCTGATATTTTTCCATCTTTTCTTCGCATTCTGCCATGCGCTTTTTATAACTCTCAATATTCTTATCCAGTTTAGCCGTATCAGCACTATGCTTTGCCGTCTTCATACCCTCCCTATAAGACTCCGCATTCCTCTTCAAGTCATGAAGTTTCATCAACTTATAAGCATTTGCAGACTGAACGCGACGTTCATAAAGCTGATAACTGAGTTCCGAACTTGCATCGAGTTTATCATAAGTAATCGTGGTATCAGCCTTTTTCCAGTTTTCCACAAGAGTCACATCCTTGGCATATTTCTGAGCATCCTCCTTATCCTGATTGCCAAAATACCAGAAGATACAAGCAGCGATAATAGAACCGAATATCAAAGACCACTTCCACGTACGATGTTTGCTATAGGAATATGAGATAATCTCGCGCAAATCAGACACACGCTCACGGAAGAAAGAGTCAGAAGGATCATCAGCCTTTCGCACAGCCTCATCCACCAGATTCTTCATCTTATCCGTCTCCTCTTTTGATACAGGATAAACATTATCCCAGTCAGTACTTCCCTTTTCCATGTCCTTAGCCTTGAGATGTGAGGAAGTAAACAAAGCCTGGTCCAAACATTCCCAAGCTGCTAAATTTTTCTGTTCGTCCATCATTACTTTTACGGTTTTAGTTATTAATGAATGAGTCCACTTGAAAAAGTAATTTTTGAGAAATTCTTCAAATGTAATCATCTGATAATCAAATGGCGTTTTGTAGGATAAAAAACCAAAAATGACTTTTTAAAGTGGACTCAGTAAATAATTATTGCCGTCCGGTAAAAATAAAGTGTAAGCATTCAGACTCATATTGACAGAAATCAAAGCGAATAGCGCATAAAAGCGCTAAAAATTTTAGAAAATAGAGCTTTTTCTTATGCTAATTTTCATTTCTGAGTTATTACCGGACGGCAAAAAAACTCTCCAGCTCTCCCTAAAGTGCACCCCACCACGTAGAGGGTGGACTTACTTGAGATAAAGAGCTGGAGAGGGGTAGTTTTACCTTTCTGTTTTTTTACTTTATTACCTTTTTACCTTTAACAACATACACTCCCTTCTGCGGCTCCACGTAGCCGAGGAATCGTCCGTTGAGGTCGTAGTAGTAGTTCTTGGTGGCAGGAGCGGCTGTGGTGGCGGTGATGCCTGTTGCGCCCTTGGCAGAGATGCGTATCACGCCATTGCCTTGTGTGAGGTCCACCTTTATGTTGTAGGTGCCTGGCTCGCCAGAGAAGAGCCATGCGCCGGGCGAAAAGTCAGGCTTCATGGCAGGAATATCGCTGTCAAGATCGGCGGGGTCACCGTCGGAGTAGGGAGAGAGACGTGTGGCGTTGATAAAGTCCCAATCTGCGCCAAGACGCTTTAACACGATGAAGTGAAGATCGCCCACTTCGCCCACGAATGTGATTTCGCCCTCATAGATGCCAGGCTCGTTGGTGGCAGGAATCACGTCTGCAGGGATGTTGGTGAACCAATTGCCGTTGCAGCCGAGAGTGTAGAGCTCTTTCGGGTAGCCTATTGGATATGACGCGTCGTTGCCGTGGAGCGTCAGACGGTTGTTGACAAGGTCTAATGTAACGCATGCGGTGAGTGGGTTATCTGTCGATGCTCCGATAATGAAGTCAGACACCTCGCCCTTCTTTAGACCTATGGTGAGGTTGGTCTCCACGTCAACAGTTGGTGCGTCAGCGCCGATGCGCTTGTCTTTAATCTCGTCCCAGCCATTATATGTAGAGGCGAGAGCGGTAGAGATGGTAAACTTGTTGCCATAGAAAGTCACATAGCCGGTGTAGATGCCGTCTACTTCGTCCCATGTAAGCTCTGCGCCCTGGTAGGCAGCGTCGCTACCGTTAGCACCGATGAGGTAGACATGTTCAGGATATTCGGGCACATAGGTGTCGCTGTGGAGGTTCATGGTCATGGTGCGGAGGTCTACAGTCACGTCGTAGGTGCCTGGTGTGGCGATGTGGAATGACTGCTCTGTGAGCGTCATGGCCTTGTCGCGGTTGATAACCACCTTACCGCCACCGTAGCGGTAGGGCAGTATGGCTTCGTAGTCGTTGGGGTCGGTGCCGAGCTGGGTGAGAATGTTGAAGTAGCATGAGGTGAACTCTACCGTTGCCTTATACACACCATCGGTCTCAGTCTTGGGCAGTGTGGCAGCTGGCAATGTGGGATCGAAGACACCGTTGCTGCCCCATACATACAGCTTGTCGGGAAAGTCGCCGAGCAAGGTGACGGTCAGGTTGTTGAAGTCGATGCGCATACGATAGGTTGTACCGGCGACTGGTACTTTGAAAGATGCGTCCCTACCCTTTACCATGGTCATAGGCTCATTAATAACGAGCATGGCGTCGAATACTGAAGGGGCGAAGCGGTTTTTGTTAAACTCTGTCCAATCGTCATTGTCAGTTGTCAGCTTTTGGGTAACGGCGAAATACTGCGCACCGTCAACGAAGGTGACATCACCCTCATACACTCCTGTAGTGGCGGTCTCTGCCAGTTCTGCCGCAGCAGTGTTGGTTTTCCACTCATTGTCGCTGCCGACAATGTAGCACTGTGCGCTGGCAGCAACTGTTGCCAGCACTGTCAGCAATGCTGACATGATGATTCTGTGTAAATTTTTCTTCATAGGTCTTTAATCTTAATTCCGCAACATTATTATAAATTAATTTGGTGCAAAGTTAGGAAAAACAGGACAAACCACGCGTTCAAACCGTAAAACTTATCGCTCATTACGTACAAAGAGCACCCAAACCATCAAAAAAAAGTGCCAAATGGTAAAAACTAACCATTTGACACTCTACGGCGGTATTCCTGTGGCGAACAACCATATACAGAAGCAAATACTCTGCGAAAAGTAGAAGGCGAATTGAATCCTGCTTTTTCCGCTATAAAAGAAAGCGGATCTTTAGTGGAAGAAAGTAATTGTTCTGCATATTTCACCCGATAATTGTTCACATAATCATAAAAAGTCTTGCCATTCTCCTGATTGAAGAAACGGCTGAGATAAGTACGATTGGTTCCTACCCTCATGGCGACATCCGACAACTTGAGTTTGGGATCGAGATAAATTTTCTGATTCTCAAACAGATCTTTTACCATCTGACTGATTTCGGGAGAAAGAAGATAATCGCCGGCAGACATCCCGCTATTAGCCTCACCTACCATCCCACTTGCATCAGAAGAACGGGCATCATCCACATCTCTCAATTCATCTATGACCGATTCGTGCTTATAGAGGAAATAACCAACAAACATCCATGTGGCCAACGACAGAATCATATAGAGATTGTCAAAATTCACATCCACCATCACCGAACTGCAAGTCCAGGCAGCCAGAATAAAGAAGAAGCTGACCAGTATGGCTCTGAGCCAATGAAGATTGATGTTATCCTCATATGAAAACCGCTCTTTCAGTACCCGATGATATTGGGATATGAAAAAGAACGTAAGAACCAGCGTGGCGCTACCATAGAAGACAGCCCAAGCTGCAATGATATAATACCAGATGGCATGTTCTGTGACAATATAGAGGAGAGGCAGCACGACGAACGGCACCTCATGCAAGATGCCCTTGCGCCAGGTAAGCCATCCGGGCTTTACCAATTCCATCAGCACAAAGATGTAAAAAGGAATAATGACAATATCCATGGAAGTCATCACAGCCCACCACCTGCTCGTCATGTCATCTACATAATAATATATTACCAGGTCTTTCAGGCTCTCTACCACATAGATGAGCATGATTGCCTTGATAAGACGCGAGAGAACATCCGATCCCTTACGCCAGAAAAACCATGCCATCATGGAATAGAACATGACGCACATTCCATATATAAAATATCCTACAGGATCTATCAGTATCATCTTATTTTCTTAAATTTTAATATTTAGGAGAATTCCCCATTCTGAAAGAAAGTTTTCCACCTTTCAGCAAATCATCATGAGACAAATAATAGCCAGACTTACCATTCAGGTCAACTTGCTGGATGTAGAAGTTCTCATCATCGACTCCCTCGGCAACAATTTCGAACTTCCTGCCGTTCTCCAAATTGAATGTAACCTTATCAAAACTTGGCGTGCCTATATAATAATAAGGTGTAGCAGGACATACAGGATAGAACCCGATGGCAGAAAACATATACCAAGCCGACATCTGCCCCGCATCATCATTACCCGACAGTCCTCCAGGAGTATCATTATATTCGGTATTCAGAATATGATGAATGCGCTGCTGGGTCTTCCAGGGAGCACCAGCCTTATTATAAAGGTAGGCTATCTGATGACAAGGTTCATTACCATGCCAGTACAATCCTTCATCAAACATTCTGTCCAGACGTGTGATGACGTTCTGCCCACTATTGCTGATAACTTGGAAAAGTCCCTCCACATTCTGAGGCACATACCAGGTATAGTGACAGGTAGCCCCCTCGGTAATATAACTCTTGCGATGCACCAGATCGAGATTATTTTCCCATTTCCGGTTTTGATGACGACCATCAGCCCATCCGGTCTTTGGATTGATGACATGACGCCAGTTTTCAGACCTACGCATCAGTTGCTGATAGTCAGCCAATAGCATTTTCCTATCCAAAGACAGAAGATTGCCTTTATTCTTCTGATATTCCAGAGAATCAGCCAACATTTTTGCCATCTGTGCCACGGCAAAATCATCAAAAGCATATTCCAAAGTACGGGAGGTCTGCTCATTCTGATGAAAAGCCTCTTTCACACTATCCTCCATCGGAATAAATCCATATTTGAGATAGGAGTTCAAAGCCCTTCTTCCCATGCCATCCTTATATTCCTCGAAAGACTTCGGACTCAGAAAAGCATTCTTACGCATCCCATGATATGCCGTCTGCGCATCAAAACCACGAATGCCCTTGACATAAGCATCCGCCAGAGCAACACCGGCATGGTCGCCGATCATCGCTGCCGTATAACTGTTCCAACAAGGGAAAATAGGCATCCATCCACCCTCCTTGTACATATTGACCAGCGACTGCATCATGTCACCCGACAAAGTTGGCGTGATGATATTATAAAGAGGAAGTTCGGCACGATAAATATCCCACATAGAGAAATCTCCGTATGCTTTTGGGAGTGAAGAATGGAGAGTGAAAGAATTCTCTTGCTTTGTCTCTCCTTGAGCAAATGGTGGGTAGTCGCCATTCACATCACTCATCTGACGAGGCAGGAACGAGGCACGGTAGAAGGCTCCATAAAACTGGTTGACCTTAGCCGTATCCTTGCTTTGCACATCTATCGTATGAAAGCGGTCGCACCATGCATCGATGGCTCTTTCCCGCATCTTATCAAAACTACTTGCCAAGTTATCCACTTCCTTCTCTAAATTGGAAATCGCATTTTCCTTGCCAGTAAACGAACTGGCGATTCTCAATTCCATCGATTTTTCGTCCCGACCTTTGAAAGTAAGCCAAGCCCCGATGCGGGCACCCTTTGCCTCCAATCCCTTTCCTTTCTTACTCTCCTTGGAGAACACGCCGAAATCAACCAGTCCTTCAGGATATTCCAAGACAAAATGCCCACTGAATCCAGCTGGTTCACCCCATCCTTGGTAGATGCGATGCACAGGATTATAACCATAAACTCTATGATTCAGCGTATCGATCTCTATGTATCCTTCCCCCTCGTCACTATTCGGATTGATGACGATATGAACATCTTGGTTTTCCTGTGGTGTTACACGCAAGATGGCAGTATGGCTCAAAGCCGTAAGTTCGGTTTTGAGATGTTCTTTCCTCAAGTTGATCGCATAGTAATGAGGGTGAGATATTTCATCTGTATGCGAAAAAGGAGTAGCACGTTCCTCTGGCTGAAGCCTCAACTTTCCGCCTAAAGTTGCCACCGTAAAGGAACCGTAATCCTGGGTGCAACCACCTACTATCCAATGGCTGTTGCGAAAGCCCTGCAACTCAGTATCCTTATAATAATAAGGTGCAATACACTTTTTTTCCGTATCTTGAGTCTGAGGAGTCCAGAAATTCTGTCCGTTAGGCACCAGTACGGCAGGAAGGGTTTGTCCATGTTCCTCACTTCCCTTACCAAACATGCCAGCCGTCTTGGTATTAGCCTGCGCTGTGCCCACCATCGTATTGAGGGCGTGGAGCTGACGTACATGTTCTGCCTTGTCTATCCGGCTTTCCATATACTGCTTGAATTCTTCCCAGGAAAAATAGTTTTTATCATAAGACGGAACATCAGAACCATAGAACACATCTTCCATGCCTTTGATCTGTGCCTCGTTCACCTCATTATACAACAGTCTTACCACAATATTTTTCTCAGGATGAGCCTCATCCGGCACATCCTTCTTATAGAAAATCATCTGCAGGTTGGTAGCCATAGGAACCACTACATCCATGCGATTATAATCATATCGGTCGCAAGAACTTTCAAACATTCCTGTCTCTTCAGAAACCCGTTCATAACCTGCCCCCAAAAGAGTAAGCAAGCGATAGAGATTGGTATCATGACCGAAACGCAAATCAGCAGAAGGCTTACCCGAAGCCAAAGCCCTATCAGCATCATCCCTGATATGATGCCACAAAGAAACAGCAGAACGCATCGGAATCTGTTCATTATAGAGATCATCTCCATTACAGATCGTCATACGCTTATTGTTGGCTTCATAGAAAGCACGGAATTCCTCATCAGTAAAGAGGGCATTCAACTGTTCCTCTATATCTTTCGGATAAGACTTGAAATTCAGACCCACATCCTGGATAGAGGATGTGATGGCCTGCATCTCCCCCATCAACTTCATCGGATCATCTATCTTGGAAATATCCTTGAAAAGCAGATGCATGAATCTGTCTGTAGAAACCTTTGGCGTAACCTTTGTCCGTTTTTCTAATGCTTTTTCTTCCGGAGAAGTATAGGCAATCCATGCCATGTCGGCAGAATCGGTCTTTACATCCATCGTTAGTGACGGCTGCAAAAAATGCAATTCATCCGTAAAAGCCAACATACTTTTTGCACAACGGTCAACGACACTCGAACGTGCCGTCACACGATTACCCGTAGCAAAAATATGAGGAAAGCGTTGATACATACGATTGGCAATGCCCCGATGCTGAAAAGCTCCTAATTTAGAAAGCTTACCACCATTACCCCGAGCATTATCCCACACCCGCCATAAAATTTTCCTCACCTTTTTTCCTAAAGGAGTAAGATTGGACACATCCTCAAAGTGACGGTTCACCCAGGTATAGCGGTCATCATGGGGCATCCAGCGGGAGCCATGACGACCATAATGACTTATATAGAAAGGAGTGTAACCCTCCAGAACCAGATTATTCTCATCCTCATATTTCTCGATGGAAAGAGTTTTACCGGTCTCTACCTCAGTAAAAGGATAAGCACAATACACCCCACCCATCTGGCGACGGGTCTGAGCTTGTACCATCAAGAGACACATGACAAAACCTATTACTAATATTGCTTTCTTCATTAGGCTTTTATATTTTTCCACAAAGATACAAAATTAATTCTATTATCAGAACAAATCTGAAACAATTTTCCTTAGAAAGAATCATTTCCTGTCCGGAAGCATTCCTGTGAGGGTCCAATCAATTCCTAAAGGATTGTTTTTCATCCAAAGCACCCATGGCAGTTGGTGACAAAGACTGATACACATCGTTGTGCCATCTATATCCGCCCGCACGACAATAGTCTTTGCATCCCTTGACACCTGTCGCCAAGTAATACCATTATAGATGAAAGTACCAGAATGAAGCAACTGCTGTAAGGCTTTTCTGGAAATAAACAGGAAGGTACCATCACACATTCCTTTATTCTGCGACTTGTTGCAGACATAGATATTCTTTCCTTTCTGTGGATTGTCCCAACAGAAACCATTAGCCTCATCCACCAGTTTTTCCGGTATCAGATAGACCGACTGGTTGCATTTCACATACAGGGTGTCACGGTTTCCATTCAGATAAGTTGCCCCGAGCTCCCAATTGCGATACTGACGGTTTAAAACGAAATGAGAAATACCCTGTGAAGGAATACTTTTCAACAAGTTATCCACATTTTGTTCACAACGTGGAAAACGCTCTTTCAGATTAGAAATCAGCATCTTAGCATCATTATCAACAATATAATCAACAGCAGAAAAACCAGGAAGTACAAGTTTTCCACCATTTGTTAATAACTCATGAGTCAAGAATTTCCTATCCCAGGATTTCATCTTTTCATCCCTTACCACTTGCAGTTTTTTGCCATTCTCCAGATGAATCGTATATTCAGGAATCAGCGGCGAGCCTACCAGATAGAGATTCTGTCCTGCCACGGGATAAAGCCCCATCATATTGAAGACAAGCCAGGAAGACATGGCGCCGCTATCATCATTTCCCGGCAAACCGAGCGGAGTATCATCATAATTGTCATTCACAATCTGTCTGATACGTGCTACACTCAGATCAGGTCTATCCACCCAATGGTAGAGATAAGGAGTCATAAAACTCGGTTCGTTAGCAACATTATAATGTTTGTTGGCAAAGAATGTATGAAGGCGCTTGATAAAAGCCTCCTTGCCGCCGCACAACTCCACCAATCCCGGCACATCATGCGGAATGCTGAGACTATATTCAGCCGACAAAGCTTCATAGAAGAAAGTACTCCACCATGGCAGATACCAGGGAGCCACCTTCGTATCAGGGCGATAAGGAATCAGCGGTTGATAAACCTTCGACTTTCCCCAAGGCACAGAGTCGAGCCATCTCCCATCTGCATCACGAGGCATGATGAAGCCACGCATCCCTTGCCATTCATAATCTCCACGCCAAAGATTGCGCCAGTTACCAGAGCGCTTGAGATATTTCTGATACAGGTCTTGATGTCCTAACCCTTTCGCTACTTGAGCGATACACCAATCATCATAACTGTATTCCACCGTACGGTTGCCGGCTCTGTCGATACCATAAGGGATATAGCCAAGCGTATTGTATTCCTTCAATCCACCACGACCATGTTTTTCATCAGGCACACTTCCCAAATACCCATCATGATCTGTTGGTGGAACTTCAGCATCCTTGATCATAGCCTTGAGTGCCAATTCATAGTCGATACCTTTCATCCCTTTGGCAAAAGCATCGGCTATCACAATTTCAGCGTTGCTTCCTCCCTGGGTTCTTCCATTCCAATTACCACTCCGGGCATCCGGCATATAGCCATCATGCTTATAAATATTCAGAAGCGAATGGATCATATCCCGCTGCTTATCCTCATCTATCAGAGTAAGAAGCGGCATAGATGTACGGTAAGTATCCCAAATGGCATAGTAATCATCATAATAAGGAGTATCAGAGAAATGAGGGTTTTCCCCCGACTTATCCACAGGCATCAGCATCGTATGGTAGATGCCCGTGTAGAACATCCGTTTCTGTTTTTCAGTTCCTGCGATTTCTATCTTCCTCAATTTTCCATTCCAGGTTTCTCGTAGATGCTTCAACTGGGCATCGAAACCACGGGTAGGGATATTTCGCTTGGCTTGGGCGATACTGATATGCGAAATACCGACCTTCAGATTGACGGTACTTTTCGAGAAGGCAACATCCAATCTTGTCTTTGATTCCTTCACCTTATTATATAAAGTCGCATCGCTATTAGATAAAGGCACATCGCTCTGCAAATAGAAATATACGGTATAAGGGCCGCCATTATTCCAGCCGCCCCGAACCGTACTCCAACCAGAGACGGCATATTTTCCATCACAGGTAACATACGAATCCACATACTGCTGCGCTTCGCGCTTATCTGGAATCGTATCTATTCCTAAGAAAGTAGCCACATCTATCAAGAGTTTTCCCTTCTGCTTCTTGCCAAAGTCCAACCGATAGAAAGCACAACGTTCTGAGGCAGTAATCTCAGTTTGTATTCCATTCTCAAAGGTACACGCATAATATCCCAAAGAGACCTTCTCATCCACCCGTTTCTGGATGATTTCCTTGGAGTCGAAGTAAGGCTGAATCAGGATATTGCCATATTTCTGTCCACCTCCCGTTCCGCTGACATGCATCTGCGAGAATCCCTTGACAGGTTCAGGTATCGGCGCCCATCCTGCATTCGGCATAGTCACGGCATCCGGTCCCGGCTTCGCCATACCATAAGGCATACAAGGACCAGGGAAAGTTCTTCCCAATCCCTCACTTCCGATACGTGGGTCCACGTATCGGGAATAATCCTGGGCCATCAACGAGGATAGCCCAAGGGCAAAAAATATAGTTAAGAATACGCTTCTCTTCATACGTTTTAATTAATAAGTGCGCCAAAACCTTCAGTTTTATCACATTTTGGCGCATTATAAAGCTGAAAGTGCGCCAAAATCGTGATAAAATAAACATTTTGGCGCAGCTATAACGCCATTTGAATGCGATTCATCAAGACTTCCACATATCCATGACTCATCACCAATGCCTTGCTGGAAGTTTTCTTGGTTCTATCTTTCTTCGCAAAAGGAAAACAAACATTAAGCGACCATGTTTCGTTCACAGTATATGGGGGATGCTTGTCGAAATCCTCATCCAGCATTGCACTCCAAAAGCCATCATCAACTTTCGTCACCTCATAATTTGGAACAACAATCGTCAGTTTGACCTGTTCATCTTTGATGTCGCAACGCACAAGAGGACGAATATTGACACAATAAGAGGAATAACCTCCCGAGTGATAAGCAATGCCTGGCAAATAACCCTTTGCCATGATAACCCCCAATTCCTTGTCTGCCATCTCTATCGATGAACTAGCATTGCTAAAGGTTTTCAGAAACCAATAATTCAAATCGACAAAGAGTTCATTTTTACTCTTGCCTCGCACCGAGATGGTTTTCTCAAACGTCAAAGCATTGTCCTTGTCCAACGTATCTTTTTCGCCAAGATAAAGCGCAATGTCTTTCCATCTTTGTCCATATTGATTAATCACATAAGTCTCGACCTCCTTACGGCTCAATGTTTGAGCATCTACAGCTAGCAAGCCTGCCAACCACAGTAATAACAACAATAGATTCCTTCTCATAATCAAACAGTTTTATCAAAATGGAACAAACTTCGCCTAACAATTAGAAAAAAAAGGGAGTGGCAGAATCCACCACTCCCCATTTATCATCATTCAATCGATTAATATCCAGGATTCTGCTCCCAACCATTCAAATTGATTGTATTTTGTGGCACTGGGAAAATGCGATGACGCTTGTCAAAACTTGCATCTGGGAAGTCCTTGTAATGAGGGAAGAACTCATCCTCATAATGACCGAAACGAATCATATCGTTACGACGCCAGTTCTCATCAAAGAATTCACGACCACGCTCATCATAGATTTCCTGCAAGGTAGGTTCGTTAGCTATCGTTGGAGCACCTGCGTACGTACGAATCTGATTGAAGAGAGCTTTTGCACCACTACTACCCTGACGAGTAAGAGCCTCAGCCTTCATAAGAAGTATGTCGGCAAAACGGAAGATTGGCAGGTCATTAGACTGGTTACGACCGTTATTATAGTCGGCTGGAGTCGTAAACCATTTGATGGAGTGACAACCCTGCTGATAAGCATTGGCGTCATTGCCAACTTCAATGGTGTTATCTTTCTTAGCAAGAGTGATGTTTTCCGTAAAATGTACCTGGTTGCCTTTATACATAAAAGGTTCAGTTGTAGGACGTAAAGTCTTTGGGTCACGAACATAGACATCACCACGAAGAATGCTGAGATTACGAATATCCCCATCCAGAGAGAACAATTTAGCAAACTCAGGAGTGACTACCATGTTACCACCAAACGACTGAGTAAACTTATCTGTTGAACCATAGACATTTGGCAACAAATTTTTCATATCCTTGAATGTACGAGGACGAGCATACTGCATACCCTGACGATTGATGGCATCATATGGTATTGCGTATATGAAATCTTCCACCTGCCAGCCATTGTCGTATGAGAACTTATGAAGATAGTCAACAGAACCCAAGTTGAACTTACCACTATTGATAATCTCATCACATGCAGCAATACAAGCATCCAACTTTGGATTTGCAGCAGTTGCTGCATCATATTGGTCAACCGACTCCGCCGTATAGACAGGCCAGTTGATATATAGCTTGGCGAGAAGAGCCTCAGCCATCCATTTAGTAGGCTTGCCGTATGTATTTTCAGTAACATCATCCGTCAATGCAGGGATAATGTCATTAAGCTCACTCTCAATCCACTCCGCAACTTCCTTACGTGGAGAACGAGGTACCACAGAACCTTCAGCCTGAACTTTATCCAAAATAGGCGTATCGCCATAATTATCCATCAAAATCCAGGTATAATAAGCACGTATGGCACGAGCAGGCGCTTTCATCTGGGCAGAAGCTCCACTACCCAATTCCTCCAAGATGGTATTCGCCTTTGTAATACCAGCCGTCACATCATCATACCAACCGATAGATGCATCATTAGGAGAACTACAATGTAGTGCTTGGTGAGCATAGGTACCACTGTCATAATAACCGCCAGCAAAAGCGAGTGAAGTAAACTCATCGGAAGCCAAGCATTGCGCCTCCATATAACGGCGACCCAATGTTCCTGCAAGATGGTAATATACATCCGCCATCTTTGCCTCCACAACAATCATAGGATCAACTCCTGAGTTTTGACTAGGATCCTCTGTATATTGCGAGTTTGGACTCATGTCCAAATCCGTACAGCCGGTAAGTGTCATAGCTAACAATCCAGCTGAAATAAACAATCTATTTAGTTTCATATTCTGTAATCTGATTAATAGTTATTACTTAACAGTCACAATAGCGATACGGTTAGCATGATTGGTATCCGCACCCTTGGCGATAATACGAGTCACATTCACGCCCTTATTCTGTAGATACTTAGCTACTGCATCTGCACGTTTCTGAGACAACTGCTGATTTACAGAAGACTTGCCTTCAGGAGAAGCGTATGCTACAATCTCGACATTAGAACCACTCTTGATGCCATCAAGTTCTGAAGTATTGCCAATCTCTGCAGAATTTACAGGGAAAGTCACAACATATGTGCTCTGTACGAAAGTTGTCTTTCCTGGAACCTCCTTAACCACTTCCTTGATTACTGGTACTTCCTTGATTACCTCTCGGTCGATATACTGTGGCGTAGCCTTTTTCTTCTTGCTTCCACCGAAATTAATCTTAACACCCACCATGAAGGTACGTGTATGTGGATAACGGCTCCAACGATAATCGATACCCGGGTCAATGCCACCCATATTCACCTCAGGATCAAGTCCCTTATAGTTAGTGATCGTAAAGAGGTTATTGGCTGTGCCATAAAGAGTCAAGTCCTGAATCCAGTCATTAAAGCAATTACGGAATGTGTAACTCAAAGAGAGCGTCTGAAGACGAACGTAAGATCCTTTCTCTATATAACGGTCCGAAGGAAGTGAGCTTGAAGCATCGCCAACAGGATTAGAAAGGAATTCTTTCAATACGTTCTTACCATCTGAGAACATTTGAGCAGCCGTATAGTGAGCACGAGCACTATTATAAACATCATTACCGAACACACCTGTGATAAATGCATTCAAACTCCAGTTCTTATAAGTAAGCGTATTGTTCCAACCTGCATTGAGCTTAGGCTGCGCACAGCCTGTTATAGAACGGTCTTTCAAACTTGGATTATTGGTGGTTTCGCCTGTACGATTACCATTTTCATCAAGAACGTAGTACTCTGAGCGTCCATTTACAATTCCTGCATACTGATACGTATAGAATGTACCAATAGGTTCGCCCTCCATAATTCTCTGTGTCCAACCATCAGCAGAAACACCAGCTACCATTGGGTCACCTTGGGTGAGATTAGTAGTATGGAATGTCTCATTCTGCATCTTATCGACAGTATTCTTGTTATGAGAGAGGTTGAGGGTAGTACTCCACATGAAATTCTTGGTACGAACAGGCACCGCATTCAATGTGAACTCAATACCCTTATTGGTCATCTCACCCACATTGGCATCCATCCAACCATATATGTACTGAGTTGTAGAAACAGGATAGCTCCAAATCAAGTCCTTGGTCTTCTTATGATAAACTTCTACAGTACCATTCAGACGTCCCTTCAAGAATGCGAAGTCGAGACCAATGTTCAACATACCTGTTGACTCCCACTTCAAATCAGGGTTTGCATTCTTGGTTGCACCGTATGTGCGATAAGTCTTACCATCATATACGAATGTACCAGAAGCACCATACGTATTATAAGAAGAATACACATCAAAGCCCATGGCATTACCAGAGATACCATATCCCGCACGAAGTTTCAAGTTATCGAAGATGTGCTGGTTCTGCATAAACTTCTCCTCTGTGATATTCCAGGCAGCAGATACAGATGGGAAAGTTCCCCAACGATTGTTCTTGCCGAAGACCGAAGAACCGTCACGACGAATGGTTGCCTGAAGCATATAACGACTATCAAAAGAGTAGTTCACACGACCGTAGAAAGAGATATTACGTACCTTCTCCAAATAGCCGCTCTGAACGGAGTTCTGAACGCCCAAGATGGTTTGTGCGTATGACATATTATACCATCCAAGATCATCATTATAGTAACCTTCAACACTAAGACCGAATCCATCGTTATTCTTCTTTTCTTCCCAAGAATAACCACCCATCAAGCCCCACTTGCTCTTTCCTACCTTGAAATCGTAGTTGAGATAAGTCTCAAAAGTCTGTTCACGACCAAAATAAGTATTACGGGTAGCCTGACCATTCTTGTTGCCAATACCCTCCAACTGAGAGTTACGGGTATTATAGGCACTATAAGTACTTTGATAATTACTCCAAGAATAGTTGACACTCCAGACCAATCCCTTCCAAATTTCGAGGGCAGTCTTACCCACAAACTGGTTACGTTTCCATACCGTCTCAGACTTATTTTCCTCCATCAATGCAAGAGGATTATAGTTCTTGGAGCCAGAGCCTACTGTCCATGTTCCATCCGCATTTTTGATAGCATTAGTAGGAGAATAATAGTTCATGGCATCAAGCACAGATGCACCCTCATTGCCAGATGGTACGCCAAAGTGTTTGCCATACATCATATTCGCACCAATAGAAACCGTAAGGTGGTCTTTCAATGTCTTGGTTGACACAAGAGAACGGACATTGAAACGGTCAAAGCCTGTCATCTTGATGACACCCTCACGCTTTCTGAGATCGGCACTAATCATATAATTAGTAGAACCATTTCCACCACTTATGTTTACATTATGATTATGACTTATACCAGTACGAAGCACCTCGTCTTGCCAATCCGTATTGGCGCCACCATCCTTGAGAGTTATATTGTTGTCCTTTGCATACTGACGCAAATCATCAGCTGTACACACATCATATTTCTTCAGAATATTATCAAAAGCCACATAGCCATTGTAAGAGACATTGGTTTTCTCCTCAGCACCCTTCTTGGTAGTAATGATGATAACACCATTGGCAGCCTTGGAACCATAGATGGCCGTAGCTGTAGCGTCTCGAAGCACGTCAATAGACTCGATATCTTCTGGAGACACAATAGAAATATCAACTCCAGGGATTCCATCCACAACATAATAAGGTGACATGGCACCCGTACGGAGAGTAGAAGCACCACGAAGGGTAATGGTAGGAGAACCGTTAGGATCGGAAGTAGAAGAAACCACCAAACCCGGAACCTTTCCCTGAAGCATCTGACCTGGGTCTGTAAACACACCTTGGTTCAAATCTTCTGCCTTCACAGTAGTAATTGAAGAGGTAACATCTTTACGACGCATCGTACCATAACCAACCACTACCACTTCGTTCAGAGCAGTATTGTCTTCTTGCAAAACAATCTGACTGTTGGAACCGGCCTTAACGGTCTGTGGAGTGAAACCGATATACGAAATTTTCAACTTTGCACCCGGCTTCACATTCAGTTTGTAGTTACCATACATGTCGGTAACTGCACCATTCTGCGTACCCACCTCTAAAACAGAAACGCCGATAAGAGGCTCGCCATTGGCATCCTTCACGGTACCACTGACATTACTCTGTGCAAACGTGAGCGAACTCACCAATAAAAGGGCGGAAGAGAACAAGACACGTCTCATGTTACTTCCAATAGTCTTTTTTACTATTTGCATAACCTATTAGATTTTAGTTATAATTATACGGTGCAAAGGTAATGATACCTTATTACACCGGAGTTAAGTTCTGATTTCATTAGAATGAAAGAACCACAAAAGCCTTTTCGCTTATAGAAATATTCAATCATCTATGCCGAAAGTCTTTCCGCCATAGTTGATCTTAGGATCTGCAATTACTTTCAGGTCATCTACCTCCACATTGGTGGCTTGTTCCACATAGACTCCATATACCTTATTATATATAAAGCCCTCACCACGACATGGACGCTTATCATAGACGCCGCCATCGTAAGAAGTCACTTTCTTCAGATTCAAATGAACATTGTTGAGATAAATATCGCGAACTTTATCCTTAGTATCCCCTCCGATAAAGCACCCGTTTTCAGAAGTTGCATAAATATTATTGAAGTAAATGCGGCTCACTTCTCCACACTTACCTACTGTCTGACCTTTAGGGAAACGCCAGTTGGCATCCTTATGATTACCATTGGCACGAGGATAAGAAGTCACATAGATAGGTTCCGCCTTTCCCCACCAGACATCACTCCAAAGATGACAATCTAAAATAATATTAGAGAAGACCACATCCGTCACAGTACCTTCGTCACGATTCTGGATACCCAAACCACGGTTACTGCCCTTAATCACACAATTGTCTATCACCACATGATAGATGGAATCCATATTCTCGCTGCCTATCTTGACTGTACAACTGCGACTTTCCATCACGCAATTGGTCACTACGATGTCATGACAAGAACCATACTCCTCAAACTCACGTCGGTTTTTCAGACAAATAGCATCATCACCACTCGTAATATGGCAGTTGGCAATACGTACATTCTTGCTATGGTCAATATCAATACCATCACCATTGCGTATTTTCAGATTATTCAGAAGATTAATTCCATCTATCAAAGCACCATCACAGCCTATCAGATGAACAGTCCAGTAGGCACCTTCACAAATCGTAATATCACGGATAGACAGATTCTTCACACCTATCAGCGTGAGGACATGTGGACGAGGATCAAAGGTTGTTACGGGTTTCAGTTCATAACTGTCAAACAACTCTGCTCCCATAAACTGAATACCATTGCCATGAATCGTACCATGTCCGGAGAAAGACAGATTCTCTATGTCCTTAGCCCAAATCCACATCATACCTTCACCTTCATTCTTACCAAAAGCACTTTTCCGATAGATGCTTTCATCAGGATTCGCTTTCCAGACTGAATGGGTTTCCAGGACTATATTGACATTAGACTTCAATTCGACTGGTCCTGAAAGGAATGTATGATTAGCAGAGAAAACGACATTGCCTCCTCCTGCTTGCGAACAAGCGTCGATGGTTTTCTGGATGGCAGAAGCATCATCTGTCACCCCATTGCCTTTAGCTCCAAAATCCACTACGAGATAATCTTTGGCCAAAGCAACAAACGGCATTGCCAACAGCAATATCCAAAATAAAGTTATTCGTTTTATCATGAATGTTTAGTCTTGTTGAATGTTGTATTTAGGTTCATCTATGTTGCAAATGTAAACAAAATAATAATAAGTTGCAAATTTTTCGCACATTATTTTATCAAAAGACCTCAAAATTTAACACTTTAGCAAGTATAGAGCATAAAAAAGAGTGTACCAGACACTCTTTAAGCGTTGAGCACCTGGTACACCTTATTATATATAAGAGAGAAAAATTAATCAATCTCTTCGTCTGCTTCATAGCCACCCATCTCACGGATAGCATTCTTGAGCATGGTATATTGCTGATACAGATTGTTGACAGCCTCTTCACCTTGTGTATAATCATGCATAGGAGCCTTGAGGAAGAAACTCAAGAAACGCTGGATACCATAACGGCCTGCACGGGCAGCAAGGTCACTCAACAGGGTAAGGTCGAGCAACAATGGTGCTGCAAGAATTGAGTCACGGCAAAGGAAGTTGATTTTGATCTGCATAGGATAGCCCATCCAACCGAAGATATCGATATTATCCCAGCCTTCCTTGTTGTCATTGCGTGGTGGATAGTAGTTGATACGTACCTTGTGATAATACTGAGTATCTTCATCGTTACCATGGCCATAGAGATCAGGCTGTACGTCTGGCTTCAAGATGGTTTCGAGAGTAGAAAGCTTACTTACCTCCTTGGTGTGGAAGTTTGCAGGCTCATCCAGTACAAGTCCATCACGGTTTCCAAGAATATTAGTTGAGAACCATCCGCTCAAACCGAGGCAACGAGCACCGATCATAGGAGCAAATCCACTCTTTACCAAAGTCTGACCAGTCTTGAAATCCTTGCCGGCAATAGGCATCTTGGTCTTCTCTGCCAATTCCCACATAGCAGGAATATCCACAGTTGTATTAGGAGCACCCATGATAAAAGGAGCGCCCTCGGTCAAAGCTGCATAAGCATAGCACATAGATGGGGCTATATGCTCACGGTCGTCAGCCTTCATCGCCTCTTCCAAAGCAACCAATGTGCCATGAATCTTCTCATCTACTGGTACATAGATTTCTGTAGATGCAGCCCAGATTACAACGATACGGGCACAACCGTTCTTCTCCTTGAAGTCACGGATATCTTGACGGAGAGCTTCCACCATCTCCCAACGGGTCTTGCAATCCTTCACATTGTCACCAGTCAGACGCTTTGCATAGTTCTTGTCGAACGCAGCCTTCATCGGAACGATTTTCTCCAGTTCATCTTTTACCGGATTAATATCCTTTTCCTTCAACACCTCAGCATACATCGCTGCTTGGTAGGCATTCTGTGGATAAACATCCCAAGTACCAAACACGATATCATCCAATTTTGCGAGAGGCACGATGTCCTGATAATGCAAATACTGCTTGTCTGCACCACGACCCACACGAATCTTGTCATACTGAGTCATAGAACCTACTGGCTTGGTCAAGCCTTTGCGAGTCATCAACACACCAGTCATAAAAGTAGTGGCAACAGCACCACAACCTACAACCATAATACCAAGTTTGCCATCTGCTGGCTTTACATTGTTTTGTTTCATCATCTTTTGTTATAAAATTGATAATAAGAATAATGTTTGGCAAAGATACCAAAAACTTTCAATAAAAAGTGGGTTTTCGCATTCAATTCTCCCAAAATTTAGAAATATTAGCTTATAAAGCAGAAAATTACTACTAAAAGAATACAGAAGTGAATAAACGGATGCATACTTACAAGATTTACTGCATATTATTTCATTTTACAAGAAACAATACGATTATGCGCATATTTATGCACTTTTAAAACGGTAATATGATATTTTATCACATATTAGTGCAATTTTATTGCAATTTATTTGGTAGTTTAGTGATATTATTGTATTTTTGCAACCGAAATCCGAATAATAATACATCATATGAAGGTAAAGAATAGTAGAATGGAGACCCTGAAGATGCTTATCTCAAGTCAAGAGTTAAGTTCACAGGAAGAAGTTTTGAAAGCCTTGTCAAAAGAAGGTTATAAACTTACGCAAGCCACTTTAAGCCGCGACTTGAAACAACTGAAAGTTGCCAAAGCCGCCTCTATGAATGGTAAATATGTATATGTACTCCCTAATGAAACCATGTACAAGCGAGTTTCCAATCCTCGTTCGCTAAAAGAAATGATGATGACCCCTGGATTTCTATCCATCAACTTTTCTGGGAACATGATTGTCATCAAGACTCGTCCAGGCTATGCCAGCAGTATTGCATATAACATTGACAATCATGACATTCCTGAAATCTTGGGTACAATTGCTGGAGATGACACGATATTCCTGGTTAAGAAAGAAGATGCTTCTGAGGAAGCACTCCTGAAATCACTCGCAAATGCCATTCCAGAACTGAAGTAAGACATACGAGAATAAAATAGAATCTCATGCATATCTATGCATGGTTTTTCATATAAGATAACAAGAACATTATAATAAAAGAAAGAGAAATGGAAGAAGTTAAAGTCATGGTGGCTGATGAAAGTCACATCAAGTACATCGACACCATTCTGACTACTATCGCAGAAGCGGCAAAGAAACGTGGTTCTGGTATCGCAAAGCGTTCACCAGAGTATGTTGCCACCAAGATGCGCGAAGCCAAGGCGGTCATCGCTCTCCAAGGAGAGAAGTTCGCAGGTTTCAGCTACATCGAAACATGGGGCAACAAGCACTATGTCACCACATCAGGTTTGATCGTTCACCCAGACTTCAGAGGTTTGGGATTGGCTAAGCGTATCAAAAACCTTACCTTTACGCTTGCCCGACAGCGATGGCCTCATGCAAAAATCTTCTCTTTGACATCAGGTTCGGCTGTGATGAAAATGAATACTCAGTTGGGATATCTTCCAGTCACTTTCGCCGATCTTACTGATGACGAATCTTTCTGGCGCGGTTGTGAGGGTTGTATCAATGTAGATGTCCTCCATCGTACCAATCGCAAATACTGCATCTGCACCGCCATGCTCTTCGACCCAGAAGAACATCTTCCTATCAAACTTCCTCAGGATGTGATAGAGAGAATCCGCAAGATTGACGGTCCTGCAGCAGAGATTTAAATCCTTATATATAATAAGGTATTGGCAAGAAGGTTTATATTTCCAGCATTAGCAAGAAAGTTTATACTTCCAGCATTAGCAAGAAAGTTTATACTTCCAGCATTAGCAAGAATGCCAATTCAACATTCAACATTTAACATTAATAATAAGGTTATGGCAAATAAGAAAGTAGTAGTCGCTTTTAGCGGCGGTCTCGATACATCATATACAGTAATGAAGTTGACCCAGGATGGCTGGGATGTTTATGCAGCATGTGCTAACACAGGTGGTTTTTCTGCCGAGCAGTTGAAGACCAACGAGGAGAACGCATATAAGTTGGGTGCAAAGGCATACGTCACGCTCGACGTTACCCACGAGTATTACGAGAAATCATTGAAATACATGATTTTCGGTAATGTACTCCGCAACAACTGCTACCCTATCTCAGTATCTTCTGAGCGTATCTTCCAGGCTATCGCCATCGCTCGTTACGCCAAGGAGATTGGTGCTGATGCCATCGCTCACGGAAGTACAGGTGCCGGCAACGACCAGATTCGTTTCGACATGACCTTCCTGGTTATGGCTCCTGGTGTAGAAATCATCACATTGACTCGTGACAAGGCGCTTTCTCGTAAAGAGGAGGTTGACTACCTGAACGAGCACGGCTTCTATGCAGACTTTACCAAGTTGAAGTATTCTTATAACGTAGGTATCTGGGGAACCAGCATCTGCGGTGGTGAGATTCTCGACCCAACACAGGGTCTTCCTGAGGAGGCTTATCTGAAGCACGTTACTGCCAAGGAAGAAGAGACTGAGCTGAAGATTACCTTCGAGAAGGGTGAGATTGTAGCTGTCAATGGCGAGAAGTTTGATGACAAAGTAGCTTCCATCCAGAAGATTGAGGAGATTGGCGCTTCTTACGCCATCGGTCGCGACTGCAACGTGGGTGACACCATCATCGGTATCAAGGGTCGTGTAGCTTTCGAGGCTGCAGCTCCTAAGCTCATCATCGAGGCTCACCGCCTGTTGGAGAAGAGCACATTGAGCAAGTGGCAGCAGTATTGGAAGGACCAGGTAGGCAACTGGTACGGAATGTTCCTCCACGAGAGCCAGTACCTGGAGCCAGTGATGCCGGATATCGAGGCAATGCTGACTTCTTCTCAGCGCAACGTAAACGGTACAGCAATCCTGAAGCTCCGTCCATACAGTTTCCAGACTGTAGGTATCGATTCACCAGACGACTTGACCAAGTCTAAGCTCGGTGAGTATGGCGAGATGCAGCATGGTTGGACAGCCGAGGATGCGAAGGGCTTCATCAAGGTAAGCTCTACCCCACTCCGTGTTTATTATGGTATGCACCCTGACGAACAAAGATAAGTTAAGTGAAGAACGAAGAGTGAAGAGTGAAGAATTCAAATGCTTTTGTGATAGGATTAAAAAATATTAACGAATATAATAGGGAGAATTCTCCTTTACATACGAAGAGTTATCTCTTTGCAGTGAGAATTGTAAAAATGGTTAAACATATCAATTCTTGCAAAAAGGAGTTTACCATTACAAATCAAATTCTTCGCTCAGGAACTGCCATAGGAGCTTTAGTTAGAGAAGCTGAGTTTGCTCAAAGTCCACAAGACTTTGCCAACAAACTTTCCATAGCTCTAAAAGAAGGAAACGAAACTTACTATTGGCTGAATCTTCTTCATGACACAGACTACATTGACCAAAATGCATTCGAAAGTATGCTCAATGACTGTAATGAATTGATTGCACTCCTCGTTTCATCCATAAAGACGACAAAACAAAGAAACAACAAATAACCAGAAGGACAAGAGAATTCTTCACTCTTCGTTCTTCACTCTTCACTTAAATTATGGTAAAAGTAGGTATTTTAGGAGCAGCTGGTTATACAGGAGGTGAGTTGATACGCCTCCTTATCAACCATCCAGAAGCAGAGATTGTATTCGCCAACAGCGAGAGTAACGCCGGCAACCTGGTGGCTGAGGTTCACGAGGGATTGTATGGCGAGACTGATTTGAAGTTTACCGCCGAGATGCCTTTCGACCAGGTGGATGTTATCTTCTTCTGCTTCGGTCACGGCAAGAGCGAGGCGTTCCTGAAGGAGCACAATGTTCCGGAGAACGTGAAGATTATCGACCTGGCACAGGACTTCCGTCTTGCCCCAGAGACTGTGGTTGCTACCCAGCAGCCAACCCCAGCCGCTCACGATTTTGTATATGGTCTTCCAGAAATAAATGAATCAAAAATAGCCGTAGCTCAGCACGTGGCAAACCCAGGTTGTTTTGCAACTTGCATTCAACTTGGTTTGTTGCCTGCTGCTAAGATGGGCCTCATCAACAGCGATGTATCTGTTAACGCCATTACCGGCAGCACCGGTGCTGGTCAGAAGCCAGGAGCCACTACCCATTTCTCATGGCGCAACAACAACATGAGCATCTACAAGGCATTCAACCATCAGCACGTGCCAGAGATTCGTCAGAGTCTGAAGCAGACACAGGGTTATCTCGATGCAGCCATCGACTTCATCCCTTACCGTGGCGACTTCGCCCGTGGCATCTTTGCTACAGAAGTAGTGAAGACCGATAAGCCTATCGAGGAAATCGTGGCAGGTTACAAGGAGTTCTACAAGGATGCCAAGTTTACTCACTATGTGGATAAGGCAATCGACCTGAAGCAGGTGGTGAATACCAACAAGTGCCTGGTTCATGTGGATAAGTATGGCGATAAGCTCCTGATTACTTCCTGCATCGACAATCTTCTGAAGGGTGCCGTGGGTCAGGCTGTTCAGAACATGAACATCATGTTTGGTCTCGACCAGACAGCAGGTTTGAAACTCAAGCCATCAGCATTTTAGATAAAAGAATTCGGAAGAACGGATGAAAAATCATTCGTTCTTCTATCATAAAAAATAGTTTGTAATAAGATAACTCTATGAGTTGTCTTTCTTAAAACATAGATTTAACATGAAACTTTACGACGTATATCCTCTTTTCGATATTAATATAGTAAAAGGTAAGGGCTGCAAGGTATGGGACGACAAGGGTC
>USJD01000005.1 GCA_900554835.1 uncultured Prevotella sp.
CCATAGATTTTACTAAAGGGCTATTTATCAAGCATAAAGATGACTGAGTAGTTACAGACTGCATAAGAATTTGTTAAAAACATAAAAACAAAATAGACCAAATGAACAAGAGATGGTTCACACGGCCAAACTAGGTAACGATTCACGGCCAAATTGGGTAACAAATCGCAGCTAAATTGGGTAACAAATCGCAGCCAAATTGGGTAACAAATTACAGCCAAATTAAGTAAAAATATGCCGCCAAATTTGGTAATTCCAAGATTTTATCGTATATTTGCAGCCGAAACAAAGGAGATTCAATATGAAAGAATACAAGAAAAGAATTGCAGATAAACTATTGGAATACAGACTCGAAGAAGTTGGAGCCGTATTGATAGAAGGACCAAAATGGTGTGGAAAAACTACCACAGCAGAACAAAAGGCCAAAAGCGTGCTATATATGGCAGATCCAGATAACCAAAACAACTATCTGGAAATGGCAAATTTAAAGATAAAAATGCTCCTGAAAGGAGAAAAGCCACGACTCATTGACGAATGGCAAATCATTCCGCAAATCTGGGATGCTATCCGATTTGAAGTAGACCACCAGGGTGAGGAAGGCCTGTTTATCCTCACAGGATCTGCCGTGCCTGCATCTTCCGAAAAAATACATCACACGGGTACAGGACGTTTCGCCTGGATTACCATGCGCCCTATGTCATTATGGGAATCAGGAGAATCTACAGGAGAAGTTAGTATCAGCGAACTGTTCAAGGGAAATGCAAACCTGGAAGGTTTCAACAAATTGAAACTGGAAGACATCGCCTATCTCGTATGCAGAGGTGGATGGCCTAGTGCCACTACCAAGAACCCAAGAGCAGCCTTGCGACAGGCATACGACTATTACGATGCAGTGGTAAAGACTGATATTTCAAGAGTAGATGAAATCAGCAGAAACAGCGAACGAACCAAGCTGCTTCTGCGTTCATACGCCCGTTCACAAGGTGGACAAGTAAGTATCGGAGCCATACGTCAAGACATGATGGAAAACGATGATGAGACACTGGCAGACAAGACTGTACAGAGTTACATCGGTGCGCTCAAAAAAATTTTCGTCATAGAAGACATGCCTGCCTGGAATCCGAACCTTCGCAGCAAGACAGCCATCCGTTCGGCTGAAACCCGATATTTCGTTGATCCATCCATTGCAGTGGCTGCATTAGGTCTAGGTCCAGATGATCTCATCAACGACTTGGAGACTTTCGGTTTGCTTTTCGAGACCCTATGCGTCCGTGATCTTCGTGTATATGCTGATGCCATCGACGGCAACGTATATCATTACCGCGACAAGAACGGTTTGGAATGTGATGCGGTTATCCATCTCCGCAACGGCTCATACGGCCTCATCGAAATCAAGCTGGGTGGTGCACAAGCCATCGAAAAAGGAGTCTCTACGCTAACTGCTCTTGCTGGCAAGATAGACACGACCAAGATGAAAGCCCCTTCTTTCATGATGGTACTTACTGCCGTAGGCGACTATGCTTACCGCAGAGAAGACGGAGTATATGTGGTACCTATCGGCTGCCTGAAAGACTAGTTTGGGATGGGATACAGATCCAAAAATCCTATATATAATAAAAATAGCTCCTATATATAATAAGGTGTAAACCCATCAATGCCTCAAAAAAATGCCCGAATACCACAAACGTGGTAGCAGGAATACTACTCATATGCTATTTCAGAATCCAGAAAATCGCCGTACCTTTGCAGCGTCAATCAGAACAAACAGCATGATGACTTTCAGAAGGACATCAGAATGTCTTTCTGAAGAATGTCTTTCTGAGAGAACATCAATCTGATTTCTGGGCGACAGATTTATATAAATGAATAAGATTGAGTATTAACGTAAAATTAAAGAAAGGACATAGATTATGAGTACAGAAAAGAAACTTCGCTTTGAGACACTTCAGTTGCATGTAGGTCAGGAAAATCCAGATCCAGCTACCGACGCACGTGCGGTGCCTATCTACCAGACCACAAGTTATGTGTTCCGCAACTCTCAGCACGCTGCCGATAGATTCGGACTCCGTGACGCAGGTAACATCTATGGTCGCTTGACCAACTCTACTCAGGGTGTATTCGAAGACCGTGTGGCTGCCCTCGAGGGTGGTGTAGCAGGTTTGGCTGTCGCTTCTGGTGCTGCCGCCGTTACCTACGCTCTGCAGAACATCCTTCAGAATGGCGACCACATCGTAGCTGCCGACAACATCTACGGTGGTACTTATAACCTCATCACTCATACATTATCCACACAGGGTGTCAGCTACACCATCGTGGATCCTCGCAACTTCGAGCAGGTAGAGGCTGCCATCCAGGACAATACCAAGGCACTCTATGCAGAGACCTTCGGAAATCCTAACTCTGATGTAACCGATATCGATAAGTTGGCAGAGATTGCTCATCGCCACAACATCCCATTGATTATCGACAACACCTTCGGCACTCCATACCTCATCCGTCCTATCGAGCACGGAGCAGATATCGTGGTTCACTCTGCTACCAAGTTCATCGGCGGTCACGGTTCATCTCTCGGTGGTGTCATCGTAGATGGCGGTAAGTTCGACTGGAAGGCAAATGCCGACAAGTTCCCTACTCTCGCCAAGCCAGACCCATCTTATCATGGTGCCGTATTCGCAGATGTAGCCGGAGCAGCAGCCTTCGTAACCAGAATCCGTGCGGTCATCCTTCGTGATACCGGTGCAACCATCTCTCCATTCAATGCCTGGATTCTTCTTCAGGGCTTGGAGACATTGAGCCTCCGTGTAGAGCGTCACGTTCAGAATGCATTGAAGGTGGTAGAGTATCTGGAGAATAACCCTAAGGTGGCTAAGGTTAATCACCCAGCCGTTCCTTCTCATCCAGACCACGAGCTTTACAAGAAGCTCTTCCCTAACGGCGGTGGTTCTATCTTCACCTTCGATATCAAGGGCGGCGAGAAAGAGGCATGGGAGTTCATCGACCACCTGCGCATCTTCTCTTTGCTGGCTAACGTAGCCGACGTGAAGTCACTGGTTATCCACCCAGCAACAACCACCCACTCTCAGTTGAGCCCAGAGGAGTTGGAGGAGCAGCACATCTATCCTTCTACCGTTCGATTGAGCATCGGTATCGAGAACATTGACGACCTGATTGAGGCACTCGATGAGGCATTTACATACGTAAAGTAGTGAGTAGTGATTAATTATTAGTGATTAATTATTAGTGATTAATTATTAGTGATTAATTATCAATGATTTAAATTAGAGTACAGTTATGGCAAAGATATATAAGCAGATTACTGATTTAATCGGTAAGACCCCATTGGTAGAATTGGGTAAGTATTCAGCATCCAAGGGTTTGGAGACTCCTGTGATTGCCAAAGTAGAGTTTTTTAATCCTGGCGGAAGTGTAAAAGACCGCGTAGCCCTCGCTATGATCGAGGATGCAGAGCAGAAGGGACTCCTCAAACCGGGAGCTACCATCATCGAACCTACCAGTGGCAACACGGGTGTAGGTTTGGCTCTGGTATCAGCCGTGAAGGGCTACCACCTCATCCTCACCATGCCTGAGACGATGAGTATCGAGCGCAGAAACTTGGTAAAGGCTTACGGCGCAGAAGTGAGATTGACCAGCGGTAAGGACGGAATGCCTGGTGCCATCAAGGCTGCCGAAGAACTCCGCGATTCCATTCCGGGTTCCGTGATTCTGGGACAGTTTACCAACCCAGCCAATCCTGCCAAGCACTATGCCACAACCGGACCGGAAATCTGGGCTGACACCGATGGCGAGATTGATATCTTCGTAGCCGGTGTAGGAACAGGTGGAACCATTTCGGGTATCGCCAAGTACCTGAAGGAGCAGAATCCTAACGTGAAGGTGATTGCCGTAGAGCCAGCCACATCGCCTGTATTGAATGGCGGTCAGAGCGGTCCTCACAAGATTCAGGGTATCGGAGCTGGTTTCATTCCAAAGACCTACTCTTCAGAATACATCGATGAGGTATTGGATATCCAGAACGATGATGCCATCAAGGCAGGTCGTGACTTGGCTCAGACCGAGGGTTTGCTGGTAGGAATCTCATCAGGTGCAGCAGCCTTTGCAGCCACCGAGATTGCGAAGCGTCCTGAGAACAAGGGCAAGAAGATTGTAGCCCTCTTGCCAGATACTGGTGAGCGTTACTTGAGCACTGTACTCTATGCTTTCGAGGAGTATCCTTTGTAAATCACAACCGGATATTTTCTGAAAAAGCAAAATCTATCATAATTTCCCCAACCAGCTTTCCCATAGCAGGTTGGGGATTATTGTATATAGAGCGGAAAATCGAACTGTAATCGTAATATCCAAACAAAAATCACCATGAAGAGAATTTTCTCAAAACTTTTAACTACCTTTGCAACCGAGTTATCAATCCCAATCTGAGTAACATGGATTCATATTCCGGAATTATCATAGAAGAAAGTAGAAGGTCTGAGCAATTTTCAGACTTTACTCCCATACCTTGCAAAGGATTCAACCTTCTTTGCAAGGCAAAACGCTATGGCAGATGGTGGGTGCTCAAGGGATTGAAGGAGCCATATCGCCAAGACGAAAACTACAAGAACCTACTGCACAAAGAGTTCGATATCCTCATATCCCTGCAGCATCCCAATATCGTATCAGCCTACAGCATGGAAGAAATACCGGAAATAGGTACCTGTATCGTGATGGAATGGATAGATGGTATCACGCTGGAACACTGGAGCGGTAGGAAGACTGAGGGAGAAGACATCTTCCTCCAGCTACTTGATGCCGTGCATTACATCCATGCCAAACAGATCGTTCACCGAGACTTAAAACCTTCCAATATCATGATTACCCACAACGGCAATCATGTGAAACTCATCGATTTCGGACTTTCAGATACCGATGACTTTGACATCCTCAAGCAGCCTGCCGGCACACCGGGCTATATCTCTCCAGAACAGATCATCTCCCGACAGGCAGACATTCGCAACGACATCTTCAGCATAGGTTGTATCCTGGAAAAGATACTTCCAGGCAAAGCATATACTGCCATCATCAAACGATGCAAAGCGCCGATAGCCCAGCGATATGCCAATGTGGATGAACTCAAAGCTGATTTCGTGGCCCGCAGAAACAGTCATCCCGGTATCAAGCGAACAATAATCGCAGCTCTGGCTTGTATCATCCTATTGGGTTTCATCAGTTACCCGTTACTGCATCAGCAGGAAAAACGCACAAGCCCCACCCCTGCACATACCGAAGCCAAGAAGGAAACAAGCCGCCAGCAAGCCAGCAATGCAGCCCCATTTTCAGAAAACAAACAGTCTCAGCAGCCAGTAGCAGCCGAGCCATCTTCTACATCCCAGACACAAGGCGCCGAACTTCTATCCAAAGGCAAGAAAGCTATCGACAAGATGTGGAAAGAATCAGGCATAGACACCATCCGTTCTGCAGAAACAAAAAGCAAGGCATTCTATCAGTTTGTCGATAAGAGCAATGATTTCATCACAACCACTTATCCACAGACATTCTCAAAAGACATCACTGGCAACAGGAAGACAGATATCATCTATGAGCT
Organism: uncultured Prevotella sp.; assembly: GCA_900554835.1. GTDB lineage: Bacteria > Bacteroidota > Bacteroidia > Bacteroidales > Bacteroidaceae > Prevotella. Next base: position 5,600 of record USJD01000005.1, read on the forward strand.
TTCCTCCTATACCACAGAGAGATATATAAGACCCACCCTGTCGCGTTTTCAATCTTCCAGATAACGCTCCACGATGATGCCATTCTTCTTACCGATGGCGTAGGTGACCGATGGCATATCCCCATGTTTCCAGCCATGAAGATAAGCAGGTTCATGGTTAATAAAATGATGGCATTCAAAGGTATCATCTTTCGACAATCTGGTATTTTCCGATGACAAAACCTTGAAATATCCATTACCCAGATACCTGATGATGCAGGTTCTGTCGGGCAGCCAGGAAAGTTTGAGCAACTGTCCTTCATAAAGATCATCACAAGAGATTTCCTTGCCCATAACCATTTGGCTCTGTTGCTGACCAGCCCCCTGCGAGAAGCCAAATTCCTGAAAGTCAGCATAACCAAGAAAATTCGCCAGGACATCCTTGGTGAACTTGCTTGCAGAAACCCCTTCGCTCACGTATCCCCAGAATCGACGCAACGTAGAGGCACTCACTCTTTGCTGGGTACGTTCCTCCACCTTTTGGCTCAACCAGATGAAATCGCGAGGCACAACCATCTTGCGCCCCACCATCTTTTCTATCATTTCACGTAATATCTGTTCCATGCTGCAAAGATACTGAAACAAATCCAAGCAACACACAAAAAAGCCAATATTTCGACTAAAAACGCCCTATATTTTGAACTTGGAACGGAATGGAACGCTGAAAAAGCAGAAAAAACACCTATTTTTGCAAAAAAATCAGCTCACAATGAACAACTTTAGAAAAAAAATGGTATATTTGCAGTGCTGTTCTAAACAAGCAGCAGACATGTTAAGGAAACAACCATGCTTGGTTCGTACTGAGAATCTGGACAATTCATTGTACACAAGAACGAAGACGGAAGTTGTTCACCCAACCGTGTATTATTGTATCCATTCCGCTTCGGCGGGATGGTTATCAACATATACCCTTTGGTGTGAGCTGATTTTCATTCTTTGTGTACAGGTAGTCCAGAACCTTCAGAACAGAATGAAATTGGTTCGCACCTTTTTTTATGCCTAAGAATGAAATAACCAAAAAGTAAATGATAAACATCATGGAAAGAACTAACATTTATATTTCAGATACCGACGAACAGGTAATGCAAAAAGTATTATCCAGCATCAGCAGTGTTATCTTCAGTGAGAAGAAATACGATGATATCCTATTGAAAAGATACCAGGAAATGAAAGAACAATGTAATTGGGAATATCCTAATGGTCCGTCAGATAATGGATGTGCCGTTAAATATATTGATGCCCCACAAGATTACCAAGACTATAGCATCTTGGGATTTGACATACCGACACTTATACAAACAGACCATGACAAGCCAATTTCAAATATTGTCATGGTAGTAAGCCAAGACCCAAGACGCACAGTACGTTATAAAGGAAAGTTATCTTTGTCATCTCCTTTTGGTTTTCATGACAAAAGCTATCGTACCAATACTCGCAAGGGATTCATGACACCAGTCATACTTCAAGCTCTAGAAGCTGCTTCTGGAACTGCGATTTATATGACAGATTGCAACAAACTGTTTACAACAGACAAGAGAGGCATTCAGAAGACTGACACTCGAAAATATCAAGAAATTCTCCAGAAAGAGATAGAATTGATAAAGCCAAGTTGCATCATTGCTCACGGAAGAACTGCTAACGCAATTCTTAGCAAAATAGTGGGTTCTATAAACTGTGAGCTCATTAATATTCCTTACATTGGGAATTCCTACATGAAAAAAGAGGATCGAGAAAAGGCAATAACTGCTTTTGTCGATGTATTCAAAAATAAGAACAATAAATAATTCACAAGGATATGAAAAAATATTTTGTCATTATGCTTTTCTTTGCGATAGCATCGGAAGCCATAGCACAAAATGAAATTAATCTCGACAAGATATTCACGAAAGATAATCTGACAGAATTGCCACAATTCCCTGGCGGTAAAACTTGCATTCATCACATTTTCAATGGGAGGTTGATGATAATGGATTACTTTTAAATACAATATTATTAATTTTAAACATCATTAATTATGAAAAAGATTTCTGTTTTTTTGGCATTCATGCTGACATTTCTATTCTCTGCATGTTCTTCTTCCATGTTCGACAAACTGGTAGAGGCATACGAAAGTTCAACCAAAGAACTCGCTTCTGCATCCAGCAACGATGACTGTGACAGAATACATGACGAACTTATGGAAAAGTTGTACAAGATTTCGCAGGAGTATCCTGATTGGGAAGAAATCATCCAAAAAGAGGGTGAAGACAGCGAAAATGTCAAGAAGGTCACCACGGCATACAAAGCTTGGAACAATACCCTAGAAAGTGCCACCACCGACAACCATTACATGTTTATGACATACTGCAACATCCCTAATGCCATCGAGCAAATTACCGGAAAGGGAGCATCGAAGAAGACCGAGGAGACCAAAGAAAGTGAAGACACCTCTAACGACCTCTCTTCGTCATCTTCAGATACCAACATCGACGAGATGCTCGACTCCTACGAGGAATATGTCAACAAACTCTCAGACTTCTATGCTAAGTTGAAAGACATGGAACCAGGTTCTGAGGAGTATATGTCTACTCTCGGCGAAGCACAGGAGTTGGAAGGCAGCTATCAGGATTTGCTCGAAAAATGCAAGGATGCCAAAGGCAACTTTACCAGTGAGCAAATGCAACGCTATGTCGAAATCACCCAAAAGTTGACTGATGTCATGAAGTAATATCCGACTATAGCAACATTACTCATTCATACAACAGCTCACATCAATACATAACATATGAAAAAGCTTTTATATTTATCCATGCTGGCCATAACTATTTTGGCCAGCTGTAACTCTAAAGAAAAAGAGGACAAGGCCTTTGCCCGAGTATCAACTTCGAACAATCCTCAGGAGATGAGAGCTTACCTTGACAATTACTTCGAGGAGGCATCTCCAGAACATCTTGTCAAGATTCGCAAGAACTTAAGAGTATGGGTAGACGATTCTACCGCCTATGCCAATATCTGCAAGACCAAAGACCTTGCCACCAAGATTTCTTTGGAGAATGAATACATGGAAAAGTTCAAGGATGGCGGCAACCATAAAACGGAGATAAGCAATATGCTTGCCAAGGACAAAAAGGCCAAGGAAGAGTTAGAGTTCAAAGAGCAGAAAGCACAAGAAGAGTTGGAGCTCCAAGCAGAAAAGCAAGCCAGATACAAAGAATTTAAAGACAATGTAGTAGACTATATCTTTGGTTTTGGCAATGAACCAGTTTTTGTATATTGGGCATTTAGTGCTCCCGATATAAATGGCTGTGGAAAAGGTGTATTTATTAATAACCTTAAAAGTCTAAAAGAAAAGTTCACCTATAAACTTGCCGACAATGGAGATTTGCAAGTCAAAAGCAAGAACGGCTCTGCCAGCATCACTTTCCTGAATGACGGTTTGTATCGCGGACAAGATTATTTTAAGAGAATATACGCTCCTATTGATTATAAAAACTGTAAGAAATACTTCTAAAAGACATAGTATATTACAGCACTATTACCAAACATTCAGAAATTTCGCACTTGCTTGTTGAATTTGACTGCATACTGCTTTATAAATATCGAATATAATAAAATTAAAAACTGAAAGATTATGAAAATCAAGAGTTTATTTATCATTGCCTGTGCAATGATGTTTACATTGTCCTTGTCAGCACAGACAAGAAAAGGTACTACAACCAAGAGACCAACTACTGCGTCAAAAAGACCTGTACAGCAGACAGTTTCTAAGCCGATATTGGTGGACTTAGGTTTGCCAAGCGGTACCAAATGGGCTGATAGGAATATTGGTGCAACAAGTATTACTTCTGTTGGTGGCTATTATTCGTATGGTGAAACTGCTACTAAACAGAATTATATGACAGATACATACACATTCAAGTCTGACATTACGAATATTGCAGGAACAGAGTATGATGTTGCAACAAAAAAGTATGGCAAGGGATGGAGCATTCCTACCACCGAACAGTGGAAAGAACTGTTTGAGAGCTGTACCCTTGACTATATGGTAATCAACAAACTATATGTTGCGAAATTTACAGGACCAAATGGCAAATCCATTTACCTTTACTTCCCGCCTAATGATATATATGCTAGAGTTGGTAATATGGAAATGTCTAAACAATTATCGGCTAAACTTATGTCAGATATAACAGAAAATGAGACTTTCGTTAATTTGTCACAACTTGCACAATATAATGGAATAACCGTAAAAGCGACGGAGGCTCTATATAGAACTGCCAACAAGGAATCCTTTGCTCAGATATTAGCAATAATATCAGTTGAAAAAAACGGGAAGGTTAATCCGTCCCTAAAAAACGCAGACGTTAAGAATGATGATGACGTGTTTATTTATCTCGGCCTTTTAGTGCGTCCAGTTTTCAATAGTCCGAAAACTGAAAGTACTGAAGATACAGAACAAGGTGAAATAGAACTACCAGAATAAAAACAATATGAAAAGAATATATTATAATATCCTAATAATCTGTTTTGCGCTTTTTAGTTGTATGACTACAAAAGCGCAGAACGCTTCTTCTGTCAAGTCTGCCAAAACTATAGAACTCAATGCTTTGCTGAAAACAAAGAAATGGTCTATCTCTGATATTGCGAGATTTATTCCATATAACATCTCAATGGTTGACGCATCTTTCAACACATGGCTTAAGAGCAGAGAAATAGTTTTCTACAAGGAAGTCAATGGGCAGAAGAAATTGGTTCTTCCTGAAGAAGTTGACAAAGAACTGAAGGCAGACTATAAAGACAAACTTGGAGTAGAAACTCCTGCCAATTACTTTTCAGAATGGAAGAACTTTTTTGCAAAACGTTGTTATGCTCACGGTACTGCAGAATATGTTCTGGCTAAATATCAAAACAAGGAGATAACTCTTAAGGAATGTATTGATAAGCTAAAAAATGCAGAAGACCAAAAGAGTTATGTGTCTTATATGAAGAGTTTTGTCTTCTATGCTATGCAGCAAGAGCCTACAGCATGGGATGATTTTAATGGAGCATTGAAGGATGTTATTGCTAAAAATAAGAAGACCGGTACTTGTCTTGCTTTCATGCTTTGCAGAACCAATAGTGACCCTAAGCAATGGGTATCAATTATCAAACAAGTTCCCAGACCTTCAAAATTCTATAATGGTAGTAGCGATGATTCGTTTAGAGAAGATGCCAAGATAATGACCACTGCATTGGATAAAATTGAGCCTATTAATTACAAGGATGAATATGGAGGTTGCCTTTCTGGCATAAATCTTTATTTAGACGGAAGAGTTATTATGCGCCGTACTAATGCAAATATACCTATAGCCACTCTTTATTCTGTACAAGAAGAGACGGATTGTCTGTCTGCATACAAAGATCAGGGGTATACGTTCCTATATAATCCAAATGGAGATAATCTATATGGATTCTTACAGGAAAAAGAAGCACGCTATCTAAAGTTAAAGCCAATAAGACCTACGTTATGGAGTGCAAATACAAAACGTTTGGCTAGTGAGCAGTTCGAATTAGTGGCAGGATATAAACTCAACAGTACAGGAGATGTTATTGGAGAGTCGTATATAGGAATGTCAAAGCAGCAATTGTCAGAAGAACTCAAAAAGCCTCTCATGGGTTATGAAGATATAGTCAGTCTTGGTGCTCAGGCTTCTGAGTACAAGAGACAAGAAGAGATAAACAAGGCTGATAATGAGTATATGTATAAGGAGGTAACTCAGCTCAGAAAAAAATATGGAGACAAACCTGTAGATGCGATGATAAAAATAGAGCCTTATGTTGGAATGCCAGAAGGAATTTTGAATGATTATATTGGTACTATAAAAGGTATCAAAGTGAAATTGTTTGAAAGAGTGTATCATCCAGTATGGAACAAATACCAGATCTGTGGATTGTTACGCAGTTTGGGTAGCAATATCACAGTTTGGTGTCTCAACGGAGTGGTTGAACATGTTTATCACGACGGAAGATTATAAGTTCAGAGACCTGTTGCAAAATAAAATGGCAAAGGATATGGCTTGTAACAGATCATAGCTATATAGGAAATACACATCATTCAATAATCAAGCGCCAATACTTAAAAAATATTGGCGCTTTTTTTGAAATTTTCCTTCAATATTACTATATTATAAAGGTATAACTAAAAGAAAGAATAAGATGGTTAATAAACACTATTGTCCGCAAGCCTTCACTATAACTCTGGAGAAGGCAGAGAAGAAGCAGAAAGAAGAGGAGGAGAAAGACAGAATCTTCCGCCAGGCTCACGATTGCAGCATCCGAAACAAGGAACAGATAGAGAAGTCTGAAAAGTGCGGCTGCTTCAGCTGCTGCGAAATCTTCACGCCATCCGAAATCACAGATTACCTCCCTGATGAGCCGCCTACAGCCGAATGCCCCTTCTGCCATATCGACTCCGTAATAGGTGATGCCTCCGGCTTCCCTATCACCCAGGATTTCTTGAAGAAAATGAAGAAGAGATGGTTCTAGGCAAAATAAGGAAAATCGCCGTTTACCCAAAAAGATCATTCATTTTCACCTCACTATTCACCAATCCGCTATGCATATTCTGCTTCACCCCATAAGTCGTGATGAAAGTATGCAGCAATGCCTTCTTCGTCTTCGTCGCTACAGAGAAGGAAGACATCCTGTCACGCAGCCGCTGCTCATAGCTGGCATCTATCACAAACTCATCCTTGGCATATTTCATCTCACAAATATTGATAGCTCCATCAGCACGGTCTATCAGCATATCTATCTGACCTCCTCTCCATTCTGCACCAGTAGAATCCACAAAAGGACGACAGGACCAGGAATAAACATTCGCCAAAACACCAGAAATACCCAATGCCTTCTTGATCTGTGGGATATGATGCAGGCATACCTGCTCGAAAGCATAACCGCTCCAGGCTGTTCTACTTCCCGAATTACGCATATTACTCCAGAAGTTCTTATCCTGCCCACTGTTATTCGCTACAAAGCGGGTATAGAACAATGAGTATAAGTCAGTTAACTGATAAAGAGCATCCCTTTCACTCTTTCCTATGGTAGAATACTTCCTGATAAAGTCACATTTCTTCAGATTCTCCAGGATTTCAGACAACTGTCCACCGCCTTTCAGTTTCAACTCATCCATCAATTCCTTACGCGTCATACCCTTCATTTTTTCAGAAAGCACCTCTACTATCTTGCGATAATGCTTGGAGTCATTAAAGAGAGAGCGGAAAAGGAAATCGAATTCTCCACGTAATGGTGAATCCTGCGAGAAAAACAATCTGTCGATGCACACGTCTAACGGCACACCACGCTCCAGCATATCAAGATAATAAGGAATACCACCCAATATCATATACACATCCAATACCTGCTGGCGGGTAAGAGCCAGATCTTTCAATCCGTTTAAGAACTGCTCTGTCTCGCCCAGAGAGAATGGAGCCAGATAGATCTGCCGGGTTACACGACCATACAATCCGCCCTTATCGCCTATAAACTTAGCCAACATCCACGTAGTGGAAGAACCACAGACGATAAGTTTCAGCTGAGGGACCATAGAAGCCCATGAATTCCAGAAATAGCTGAAAGCTGCGATGAAATTACTTTTAGGCGTATCCATCCAAGGCAACTCATCAAAGAACAGAACAATCGGTTCCTGCTGAGATAAGCCCGACAGATATTCACGTAAAGCAGCAAAAGCCTCAAACCAGGTTTTCAATCTCGGCACTGTCTTTTTAGCATACTGTGCCAACGCCATCCGAAACTGCTCCAGCTGTACCGCACGGCTCACTTCATACATACCTATAAACGAAAAGGCAAACTGGTCGTTGAACATTTTTCGAACCAGAAAAGTCTTTCCTACGCGCCTACGACCATAGATAGCTATCAGTTCAGCCTTGTTGCTTTTACAGCGTTCCTGAATGAGTTTCTGCTCATATCCACGTCCTATTATTCCGTTTGCATCCATAACTTTCTGATTTTATTTACACTAAATCTTATCGGTGCAAAGATAAACAAAAAAAATGAAATCTGCAAGGATAATACCGCCCTAACCACCTTTTTTAACATAGTTAGGGCGGACTTATAAGCGATAACACCGCCCTAACTACCTATTTTTATATAGTTAGGGCGGTGCTATCGCTAAAAATCGAGACCATTTACTGCATAGAGCGGTATATTCGTAACCCAATCTTCCTGCTGATAATCATTCATAGAAATGCGATAGGCCTTCTTTGACTGGTTGTCAGCAACAAACTGGCGCAGGCTTTTTGCCTTGACATTCGTCTCGGCTTTCACCTCCAGCGGAACAATCTCATCCTCCTCATCCTGGAGCAGGAAATCAATCTCCTGAGTACTGTTGGTCTTGGCATAATAATAGGGTTCATACCTGAGAATGAGCTGCTGCAAAACATACTGTTCCGTCAACGCCCCTTTAAACTCCGTAAAAATACTGTTGCCAGCCACTATTGTCGCTGCCTTGAGATTAGACATCGTACCTAGAAGCCCGACATCCAGGACGAAAATCTTGAAGGCAGCCCGGTCTTCATAACTGGCAAGTGGCAGTCGGGGAGCCTTCACATTATATACCTTATATATCAGTCCGGCATCCAGCAGCCATTGCAAAGCCAACTCATATTCCCGGGCTCTTGCTCCCTCACGCACCACTCCATAGATAAACTTTCTGTTTTCCTTACTCAACTGGGCTGGCAAGGATTTCCACAAATCAGTAATACGGGGAATAATCTCTGATGGAGCATGCTTCGACATGTCCCTCTGATAACTATTCAGAATATCCTTCTGTATGGCTCTCACCTCTTTCCAGTCACGATTCTGGCTAAAGCTCAATACGGCTTCAGGCATGCCTCCCACATAGTAATAATACTTCAAGAGTTCCTGAAACTTGGGAGCAAACATCGTTATCATATTCCAATCCTTCGTCTGCAGCAGCTGCGCCAGATTCTTCTCCCCCATAGCCATCACAAACTCGATAAAGTTCATTGGATAGAGAGAGAGAAATTCCACCTTACCCACAGGAAAAGATTCCCCCTGATGCAATTCGATACCTAAGAGAGAGCCTGCCGCGATGACATGATAGCCCGGCGCATTCTCTGCAAAATATTTCAGAGAAGTGACGGCATGAGGGGCTTCCTGAATCTCATCCAGGAATATCAGCGTTTCGCCCTCTGTGCAGGTTACATTCGTTGCTGCCCCAATAGCAGTAAGAATTCTAGGAATATTGAAGTCCTGTTCAAAGAGATTCTGCAGGATCTTCATCTCCTCAAAGTTCACATACGCCAGCTGCTTGTAATTCTGACGGGCAAACTCCTTCACCAGCCAAGTCTTTCCCACCTGTCTGGCGCCCTCTATAATAAGAGGTTTACGATATTGTTTATTCTTCCATTTCAGAAGTTCATCGATAGCTAATCTTTCCATAATCAGTATCTTTAAATCACGTTTTATGAGGGAATAATCTACCTCTCAGTCACATTTTATGAGGGAATAACGCTACAAATATACACATTTTATGAGGGAATCGCAACATTTTCCTACACATTTTATGAGGAAACCACTTATTTTTAACTGATTTTAAAGAATGATTAACAAACTGTCTACTCGTTACCTATATATAATAAGGTGTAACAAAGGTTACACTACAAATGGAATTAACGGAATGGTCAAAAAAAGGAAAAAACAACTTTTTTGAAAAAAAATCGACATAAAATTAGGAAGTTTTCATTTATTTTATTATATTTGCAGTGTCAGAAAGTAAAAGAAGCTATATATAACAGATTTTAATATTCTTAACTTAATAACAAAAAATTAAAGATTATGGAAAAAGAAAAAGTTGATCAGTTCATGATGGCGAATGCCAAGTTCTTTCCTCCTATGATGGTAGGTCAGATCAAGGAAAAGTTAGCCACACTCGATGAGGACAAAGAGACCATGTTGATGTCAACAGACTGGAAGAATCCTACAGTAGGATTACTTTTCGCTTTCTTCCTTGGAGGTTTAGGTGTTGACCGCTTCTGGCTTGGCGAAACTGGTCTGGGTATAGTCAAAATCATCACTTGTTCTGGAGCAGGTATTTGGGGTCTCATCGACCTGTTCACCGCAGGTAAGAGAACACGTGAATACAACTATAAAAAGTTTATGACGTATTTTTAAACAAGTTATTGGAGGAAGAGCCTTCTGGTTCTTCCTCGTTTATCATCAATACATATCATTATCCCATAAAAATATATCACTATGAGCGAACAAACCAACATGCTATTAATGACATATAGCAAATACTTTCCAGAAGAAAGCATCATGATGCTCAAGCAGAAATTCGATCAGATGGACGAATCGAAGAAATCATTGATGTATTCTCTCCAGTTCAAAGACCCTGTCACAACACTCATCCTGTCACTGTTGGTGGGTAGCTTAGGCATTGACCGCTTCTATATTGGCGATACAGGACTCGGAATAGCCAAGTTGCTGACATGCGGCGGATGTGGCATCTGGACCATCGTCGATTATTTCCTGATCATGAAGAGAACCAAGGAAAAGAACTTCGAGAAATTGATGTCTCTCATCTAAACCTAATGGGCAAACGAGAAACGATCATATTGTCGGCGCTTTACCTATTGGGCATCGCATGGATGTTCATCTACATCCACTACAAGGTAAATATTCTCCTATGCCCCACCAAATGGGCATTGGGAATACCTTGTCCTGGATGCGGAATGACAAGAGCCTTGAGCCTTTTGCTCAAGGGAGACATCGTGGCTGCCGTCACCATGAATCCCAACATCGTGATAGCCTTAGTCGGCATTGTCTTAGCCCCTTTCCTGCTTTTCTGCCAATGTTTTACCAATAGGGATTATATGGGGAGAATCAACTCTTTACTAAATCGCAAGCAGTTCCTTATACCCTTCTGCACATTCGAAATCATGATATGGGCATACAACATCATGCGCCATATCTAAATATTCATAGGGGCAATAGCCTTCTTGGAAGAATCTCATCCTCCTCATCTGGAGCCGGAATAGCCAATCTTTCCATAATCCGTATCTTAAAATCACATTTTATGAGGGAACGCCCCACTTTAACTAAATTTAAAGTACATCTTACAAGGAGCTATCGCAATGCATCCTATCCCCTTACCCTGCATCATAAGGACTGATTCATATTCTAAATAACGAAGATGAATCTGCGGAAAATCAAACTGTAATCGTAATCAGTAATCAAACTTTAAAAAACAGTCATTCAAGGAATGAATTAAGAGACTAAAACAAGTTTAATCTTAAATATCCGTAAAAAAATTACGGCATGTTGATTTTTTATATATCTTTGCAAAAAATAACTGCATACAGCAATCAGAAAGAACTTTTCATTTGCGCTCGTTTGCGGTAACATTTCGTTTATATTTTAACAAAGATATTATGTTAGTAAAATTTGCCGTTACGAATTATAGAGGATTCGCCAATCGCATAGAATGGGACTTGTCGGAACCAAGTAACTATTCGTTCAACACATTTGCCATAAAAGACGGAATCATCAAGAATGGCATCGTGTATGGACCTAATGGTTCTGGCAAGTCGAACTTTGCATTGGCTATCTTCGATATCACAAATCATCTTTCACAGAAGTGGAAAAGAGTGAACTATTATGACAACTTCACTTATACAGGAAAGCTGAACTTCCCTGTAGATTTTGAGTACACCTTCAAGTTGGGAGATGATCTGTTGCAGTATTCTTACAGCAAATCACCAGATGGAAAATTAGAGGCAGAGAAACTTGTGGTGAACAATAAGCTGATATTCTGCAACAAGGATTCTATCCTGACATTGGATGAAGAAGAATTTCAGATGGAGGCAACCGTGAAAACCAACTTAGCCAACAATGCCAACAACGTATCCATCATCAATTTTCTTCTCACCTCCTACCCACTGACAAAAGAGCATTATCTCCTTAAACTACAGAAGTTTGTCAACTCCATGTTGTGGTTCCGAAGCGTGGAGAAGAATGAGTTCATGGGCTTAGCTACAGCTCCAGCAAACCTTGACGAATATATCATCAAGAATCATCTGACAGACGACTTTGAGGATTTCATCCATCGTGTGAGCGGACAGGACTTTGAGTTTCAGAAGCCGAATGATGACGACAAAGAACTGTATTGCATATTCGGCTTAGGTCGCATTCCATTTGATAAGATTGCATCAACAGGCACCCACTCGCTGATGTTGCTCTACTATTGGCTCAAGCAGATGAAAGATGCATCATTCGTTTTTATTGATGAATTTGACGCTTTCTATCACTTCAAGCTTTCCTTCGAGGTTTGCAAGACACTCTTTTCCCTTCCATGCCAAGCTTTCACGTCATCCCACAACACTTACCTGATGACCAATGACTTACTGCGCCCTGACTGCAATTTCATCTTGCAAGACAACAAGATCAAGCCATTGAGCAGCTGCACCCAGAAGGAGCTGAGGTTCGGCCATAATATAGAAAAAATGTTTAGAGGTAACGCTTTTGAAGTATGATATTATTTGTTTTTGAAGGAGTAAAACGTGAGCCGGATTTATTCCGCACCATCCAACGATTGTACTTTTCCAACCGGGAAGAGCAGATAGTTTGTTCCTACAACAATAACATCTATCAGCTTTACAAGGATTTGCAAGAGTACGATGGAGATGGAGATATCGTGTCTTTACTGATGGAAAAGTTTGCCTCCCAAAAAGACAATCCTCTAAAAGACATAGATAAATCTGCCGACATTTCCGAAATCTATCTTTTCTTCGATTATGATTTCCATAACAGGAATTTATCACTCGAAGAAATCAACAGACAGGTAAAAGAGATGTTAGAAACTTTTAATAATGAAACTGAATACGGAAAGCTCTATATTGATTATCCGATGGTAGAATCTATCCGCTATACTAAGTTTCTGCCGGATGCAAACTATTGGACCTATACGATATCCCGCACAGATTGCAGCAGATTTAAGGGATTATCAGCAGAATTCTCAGCCTATCAAAGTTTTGATTTTATCCTTCTGACAGAGAATCGAGAACCTACAGAAGAGGAAATAGAGGAAGTCAAGCAGAACTGGGTATATTTGAAAGAACAGAACGTGAGCAAAGCAAACTATCTTTGCAATGGTGAGAACAGAATACCAGGATCAAAGGACGACATTCTTCAGGACAAGATATTCGATTCACAAATAGAGAAATATGTAAATACCGAGGAATGCAAAGTGGCAGTACTCAATGCTTTCCCGATATTCATATATGATTACTTCAAATAGAATTAGAACACAAATAAAACTAATTTTAGGCAGAAGATTAGCAAAAAAATAAAGAAGTTTGGAATCTGATTTCAGAACCTTTAGCTACATTAAAAGACTGAAGCGATACCGCCGCCCTAACTATCTGTTTTTATATAGTTAAGGCGGAGCTATCGCAATGCATCTATCCCATTACCCCTGCATCATAGGGACTGATTCATGTTCTAAATAACGAAGATGAAGCAGCGGAAAATCAAACTGTAATCGTAATCAGTAATCAAAATTCTTCAAATAAATCTGATGGAAAAAGTAACATCCGTGCTTAAAAATAAAATAATATTTGGTGATTTCACATAAAAACTATAACTTTGCAATCATAATTTATTTGAAAGTGACTTAGTGATAATGAAAAAACTATTCCTTAGTGCTGCCCTTCTGGCGGCATCGCTCGCATCCCAGGCACAGCAAGCCCCATTGTGGATGCGCTACCCTGCCATCTCACCTGATGGCAAAACCATCGTTTTCTCCTACAAGGGAGATATCTACAGCGTTCCTGCCACGGGCGGAGAAGCCAGACAGCTCACCACAAATGCTGCTCACGACTCCTACCCCATCTGGAGCCCTGACGGCAAAAAAATAGCCTTCGCTTCCAACCGCGAGGGAAGTTTTGACGTATATGTGATGCCTGCACACGGAGGCGCACCTACACGCATCACCACCAACAGTGAGCGCGAAATTCCTGTTGCCTTCAAAGACAACGACCACGTGCTCTTCTCTGCCAACATCATGCCTACCGCTGAGAGCAACCTCTTTGCCAGCCGGGAATTCTCGCAGGTTTACGAGGTTAGCACACAGGGCGGAAGACCGAAACTCTATTCCGTCATCCCGATGGAAGACATCAGCATCAACGCCAAGGGACAGGTGCTCTACCACGACTCCAAGGGATATGAAGACCAGTGGCGCAAGCATCATACTTCACCTATCACTCGCGATATCTGGATGCTCGACAACGGGAAATACCAGAAGATAACTGCCTTCAAGGGCGAAGACCGCACACCTGTATGGGCTGCCGACGGAGAGAGCTTCTACTACCTGAGCGAGCATGCGGGTTCCTTCAACATCTATCATCGCAACATCGCTACCGGCAAGGACGTTCAGCTCACCCATGAGAAGAAGAATCCTATCCGATTCCTCACCTCCTCTGCCGACGGTCTCCTCTGCTATGGCTACGATGGCGAAATCTATACCGTGAAGGAGGGAGCACAGCCACAGAAAGTGAACATCTCCATCACCGCCGACAATGATGAGCCAAGTCTTGTACGCCAGGTGCGCAGTTGGGGAGCCACAGAGATAGCCCTCTCGCCAGACGCCAAGGAAGTGGCTTTCGTGATGCACGGCGACGTATATGTGACATCCACCGAATACAAGACCACCAAGCGCATCACCGACACGCCGCAGCAGGAGCGCAACGTGAGTTTCTCGCCAGACGGCAGAAGTCTCGTCTATGCCTCTGAGCGCAACGGCGTATGGCAGATATATCAGGCTAAGATCAAGAACGAAAAGGAGAAGAACTTCACCTACTGCACGGGTGTGGAGGAGGAGCAGCTCACCAAGACCAATATGACCTCGCAATATCCTGCCTACAGTCCGGACGGCAAGGAAGTGGCTTTCTATGAAGACCGTGCCACCCTGCGCATCATCAATCTGAAGACCAAGGATGTGCGCACCGTGCTCGACGGAAAGTACAACTACTCCTACTCCGATGGCGACATCTGGTTTGAGTGGAGTCCGGACAGCAAGTGGCTCCTCTGCAGCTACATAGGCAACGGCGGATGGAACAATACCGATATCGCACTGGTGAAGGCCGACGGCAAAGAGATGCACAACCTGACCAATAGTGGATATAGCGACAGCAACGGCAAGTGGGTGCTCGGCGGAAAGGCGATGCTTTTCGAGAGCGACCGTGCCGGTTATCGCAGTCATGGTTCATGGGGTGCAGAAAGTGATTCTTATCTCATGTTCTTCGACCTCGATGCCTACGACCGCTTCCGCATGAGCAAGGAGGAACTCGAACTCGCCGAGGCCAACAAGGACGAGAAGGAGAAGAAGGCCGACGAGAAGGAGGAGAAGAAGAAGGATGACAAGAAAAAGAAAGAGGAGAAGACCGGCAAGATAGAGGTGGACAAGGTGAAACCGCTCGAACTGGACATCGACAACTGCCGCGACCGCATCGTGCGACTCACCGTCAACTCATCCCACATGGGTGATGCCATCCTCGATACCAAGGGCGAGAAGATCTACTATCAGGCTTCTTTCGAAGGCGACTACGACCTGTGGTGCCACGACCTGAAGGAGAACAAGACCTCGCTGATGATGAAGGGCATCGGAAGTGGCGGATTCGTAGCCGACAAGGATGTGAAGAACCTCTATCTCTGCAACGGCAGCAATATCAAGAAGGTGGAACTGGGTTCGAGATCTACCAAGAACATCGACTTCGAGGCTCCGTTCAACTACAAGCCTGCCGAGGAGCGTCAGTATCTCTTCGACCACGTATGGAGACAGGTGGCTGACAAGTTCTACGACCCAAAGATGCAGGGCGTGGACTGGGAGTACTATCGCAAGGTGTATGAGAAGTACTTACCTTATATTAATAACAACTTCGACTTCGCAGAGATGTTGAGCGAGATGCTGGGCGAACTGAACGCATCGCATACCGGTTGCCGCTATTACGCTAACGGAGCCACCCTCTCTACCGCAGCATTAGGCGTATTCCTCGACCCATCCTACGAGGGCGACGGACTGAAGATCAAGGAGATCATCAAGCGCGGTCCTTTTGCCGTGAAGAAGAACGAGGTGACTCCGGGCAGCATCATCGAGAAGATAGACGGCACCGACATCAAGGCGGGCGAGGACTACAATGCGCTGCTCGACGGCAAGGCTGGCAAGAACATCCACCTCACCATCAAGAACGCCAAGGGCAAGCGTTTCGACCTCACCATCAAGGCCATCTCGCAGGGTGCCCAGCAGGAGCTGCTCTACAAGCGATGGGTGGATAGAAACCGTGCCATCGTGGACAGTGTTTCGCACGGCAGAATAGCCTATGTGCATGTGAAGGCGATGAACAGTGAGAGTTTCCGCACCGTGTATAGTGAACTGTTGAGCGAGAAGAATCGCACCAAGGATGCCGTCATCGTGGATGAGCGTCACAATGGTGGCGGCTGGTTGCACGACGACCTCTGCACCCTGCTCAGCGGCAAGCAGTATCAGGAGTTTGTGCCTCATGGCAAGGTGGTGGGCAAGGATCCATTCAACAAGTGGACCAAGCCATCCTGCGTATTGATCTGCGAGGACGACTATAGCAACGGGCATGGTTTCCCATGGGTATATAAGGAGCTGGGCATCGGCAAGCTGATTGGTGCGCCAGTGGCTGGTACGATGACTGCCGTATGGTGGGAGACCTTGATGGACCGCAGCCTGGTATTCGGTATTCCTCAGGTAGGTTGCCGTGACATGCGTGGCACCTTCGGCGAGAACACCACTCTCCAGCCAGACATCGAGGTATATAATTCTCCAGAGGATTACATCACCGGCCATGATACTCAGCTCATCAGAGCCGTAGAGGAAATGATGAAGAAGTAAGAAAGAGGAACTTCTTCAGATAGATAAAAACATCGGAAAATCAGCGGATGAATCATCCTGCGGATAAATAAGAAACAATCCCCCAGCCTGCCTTGAAAGCGGACTGGGGGATTACAATATACCCTCATATTTTTAGAAACTTGGCATCTGAATATCAGGAATCACCAGATCAGCCTCATCTTCTATCTTGTTACTAAAGAACATACAATAATAGATAGGCATATAAGTGATGCCATTTTCCGTATAAACCTTCTGCTCATTGCTCAGCACCACAGCCTCATGAATATGATATTCCGGGGTATCCAGGAACTTATCAAGTGCACTATGCACCGTATAATCCTTACCCGACTTGATTTCCACAGGCAAGACAGTCAGGTTTTTGTAATCATCTATCAGATAATCCACCTCACCTTTCTGCTTGTTATCATAATAATGAAGCACATAACCATGGGCATGAAATTCCTGAGCTATGACCGACTCATATACAGCTCCTAAATTCACACTCCTCTCGTCCCTCAACACTGCATTGATATTCGTACCATAAAGTATACTGGTCAATAACCCCACATCGTTCATATAGAGTTTCAGTAAATTCTTGCTCTCCGACTCAATCAGCGGAAAACTCGGATTGCTGATAGCCTGCACCGACAAAGCAACTCCCGAATTCGTAAGATATTCAAATTCTTCTGCATAGTCGCTAAACTGCTTATGCGCCTTCAAGCCTTCGATATTCTTTACGATGATACGCTTTTTCTTATTTTCCATATTCGATGGAATCATATCATATATCTTTCTGATAACAAGCTTGCGCTCATCATCATACTGCGATGCATCTATCTTATAAAGCGCATGAATATCCCGCTGAATACTGCGCACTTGAGCCATATTTCTATTTTCAAGAAATTTATTGACGGCATCAGGCATTCCTCCCACGAGCAGATAAATTTTAAACTGCTGGAGCATATAGTTATGCATCGACTCATTCAAGGCTTTCTTATCCAGAAAACTCTGTCGCATGCTCTCTATAGCCTCCTTTCCACAACCCATCGCCCACAAAAATTCCTCGAAATCAAGAGGATACATCTGTTGGATAGCGATACTACCGATAGGCACAGAAGGGGTTTGCGACAAGGCGACACCCAGCTGGGAACCACTTGCCACATATCTGTATTTACCATCCTCGTTGAGAAACTTAAGCATGGTCATCAAGTGAGGATAACTCTGTATTTCATCAAGAAACACCAGTGTATCATCCTTACTTCCGAGATTATTACCAGCCATAGCACCCAACTGCAAGTAAAAGTCTTCCTTGCTCCTTACCGTTTTAAAGATGCCATCCCCCTCTTGGTCTGCCTTGAGATTTATCTCAACAAAATGCTTGAAAAGTTTCTTTCCTACATATCTTATCAGATACGATTTTCCTATCTGCCTTGCACCATTGACAAGCAGAATTTTCCGAGGTTCATGAAGAAGAATTTTCTCCAGATTTTCAGTAAATTTACGTTCTAACATAAGCCCTTCATTTTGACTGCTGCAAATATACTCATTTTCAACCAATTACGCAAGTATTCAGGATCTTTTCTTTCATTTCAAGCTCAAAAAAAGGAATTATTCCGTAGAAAGGGATACCAAAAACAGGAATTATTCTGTCGGAAAATATATCAAAAAGAGGAATTATTCCATCGGAAGATGTATCAAAAAGAGGAATTATTCCGTTAAAACAAGGGGTAAAAACAGGAATTATTCCGAAGAATATAATTCAAAAGAGCGTGGTCGCCAATCGGGCAATCACGCTCTTTTATTTCATTATTAACATAAAACATTATAACATATAAAGACTCTCCCCTCAAAGAGGCTTTTCCTTAAAAATCAAGAGTAGAACATCTTCTTAATAAATTAAGAAAGGAACATCCCATGAAATCAAGAGAAGGACATCCCATAAAATCAAGAGAAGGACATCCCATAAAATCAAGAGAGCGAGAAATCCTTATTTAATTTAGCAAACTTTCTTCTTCCGCTCGCAAAAGCGCTCGCACTGCGCACAGATGTCATATCCCAACATCGCCCCAAGGATAAAATCCTCCTCAGGCGAAAGCTGGCACAATGGTTTGGTGACGATCATACGGATAGCATCCAGACATTCACGCTTGCCAAAGAAGAGATTCAATCGGTCGTTACCAACCGGCTGAATGATATAATCAATGTTCTGACGCTCTAATCTTGTTATGGCAAAAGACTCATACTTCTTGTTGAAGGTGTAGAGCACCAGGCGGCGCACGCCCTTCTTATATTCATATATATGATTCATCAGAACCTTCAAATCTACTGGTGTTGCGATTTCCTGCTGCATACTATCCGATTTTATATGATTAATTAAAGTGCTGGTTTGATAGCCTCAATCCAGGCATCGATGCGCTCCTCAGTCTTATCATCCTCGTTCACATCATCGAGAGCGAGTCCCAGGAATTTGTCTCCCTCCACAGCCTCACTATCATCAAAGGTATATCCGTCTGTAGAAACACCTGGCAACACGGTAGCACCAGCCTCCACAGCAGCATCATAGAGTTCCTTCATACCGCCGCAGAAAGTGTCAGAATATGACTCGCTGTCGCCACAACCGAAGAGAGCCACAGTCTTGCCAGCCAATCCAGCACTCTTGAGCGTCTTCACACCGTCATACCAGTCATCCTGCATCTCGCCTGCACCCCATGTAGAAGTACCGAGAAGGAGATTCTCGTGACTTGCGATAGTAGCCTCATCGATGTTAGCTACATCTACAGTTTCCACGCCCAACTTAGAGGCGATGGTTTCGGCTATCGACTGGCAAGAACCAGTGGAAGAGCCATAAATTACGATAGTTGTTTTCATTTGTCTTTATCTCTTTAGTTACATTTATTCATACCAGTTGCATTCATTTATCTCAATGCATCTATTTTTCGGCTGCAAAGATACATCCTTTTCTCTTTATCTGCAATACCTAAAAATGATGGTTTCTGAGAAATACCTAAATATGGGGATAGGAGAAAATGTTTAGGATGGTTTATCCTAAAACTTCCGGAATTTGAGGACTTTTAAGACTATTCATCATAAAACTTTCTTAAATCTTATACTTTTAGGATGATTGAGCCTAAAAAATAGTATTTTTGCAACTAAAATAAAAACATAAATACTTAATTCGATGAAAGATTTTGCAGCGATAGATTTCGAGACAGCCAACCAGCAACGTACAAGCGTCTGCTCGGTGGGTATCGTAATAGTGAGGGATGGTGAGATAGCAGACAGCTTCTACAGCCTCATCAAGCCCGAACCAGAATATTACTCTTATTGGAACACGCGGGTTCACGGGTTAACTCTGGAAGACACGATGAATGCGGTTGTCTTCCCGAAAGTCTGGGCAGAGATTGCGCCCAAGATAGAAGGTCTGCCTCTGGTAGCCCACAATGCCTCCTTCGACGAAGGCTGCCTGAAGGCAGTATTCCAGACGTATCAGATGGAATACCCCGGCTATGAATTCCATTGCACCTGCCGTGCCTCCCGAAGAAAGCTGGGCTCTCTCCTACCCAACCATCAGCTCCAGACCGTAGCCGCCTATTGCGGTTACGACCTCACCATGCACCACAACGCCTTGGCAGATGCCGAAGCCTGTGCCTGGATAGCAAGAGAGCTGCTATAAGCCAAACAGAGAAATTTGTGGTGTTTTTACCACAAATTTCTCGTATTTTTGTAGGGAATTTACCACAAATTTCGTATATTTGCACCAAAAATGCTAAAAAGCATTCAAATAAATGAATTAATAACAGAAGAAATATGGAATTATTGAAGCAATTATCCGACAATCTCATCAAACGTACAGACACCCGATACGTAAGATATATGTATCATCAGATTCCATGGAAGAATCGGATGACAGCCCTTGTGGGACCTCGTGGCGTGGGTAAGACCACACTCCTCTTGCAGTACATCAAGCAGAATCTCAAGTTGAAGGACACCCTATATGTGAGTGCCGAATCCATCTATTTCGCCAATCATACACTCTTTGAAACTGCCATGAAGTTCAATCAACTTGGCGGCAAGCATTTCTTTATCGACGAAATACATAAATATAAAGGATGGGCAACGGAGCTGAAGATGATATACGATAATCTGCCCGACCTGCAAGTAGTGTTTACAGGATCATCAGTGCTTGACATCTATCAGGGAACCGCCGACTTAAGCCGTCGTGTCCTCGTCTATAAAATGCAAGGTCTGTCGTTTAGAGAATATATTGGCATGAAACTCGGAATCGACCTACCAGCCTACACATTGGAGCAAATCGTTAATCATGAGGTAGAGTTGCCGATAGAGATAGACCATCCCCTATCCCTCTTCAACGAATATCTGCGCCAGGGGTACTATCCTTTTTATGAAGACGAGGGCTATAAGATGCGCTTAAACCAGGTAGTAAGCATAACGTTGGAAACCGACATTCCCCAATATGCCAACTACACAGTAACCATATCGAGGAAATTAAAGGAACTGATGCAGGTGATAGCAGACAGTGTGCCATTCAAGCCTAACATGAGCACCATCGCAACAACCATCAAGGCAGACCGCGGCTTGCTTCCCGACTACTTTGAACTTATGGAAAAGGCAGGTCTCATCGCCCAACTCCACGATTCAACAAAGGGAGTAAGAGGTCTGGGAAAGGTTGAAAAAGTATATCTCGACAATACAAACCTCTCTTTCGCCCTCACATCTGAAACTCCCGATATAGGAAATCAACGTGAGACCTTTTTCTTTAATCAGATGAGAGTGAACCATACCGTTTACAATTCTCCCATCTCTGATTTTCTGATAGACGGCAAGACCTTTGAGATAGGTGGCAAGAAGAAAGGTCAGAAGCAGATAACCGAGGCAGAAGAGGGATATATCGTAAAAGATGATATTGAAACCGGTTTCGGCAATATCATTCCTCTCTGGACATTCGGAATGAATTATTAAATTGTGATTGTTACATAAAGGATTACATTCCCCATCTTTTTGGCACGCAGATTGTGACTATGAATATCGGGTTCGATAATAATAGATATTGCATAGATAGAAATTACAAGGTAGACTTTTAGGTTCAGTTTTTGAAAGTGAATCCTGCTGGCTGTGATACCAGCAGGATTCTGCGTTATTATGCTCTAAAACAAACCATTCCGTTTCATTAAATTCAACAATTCTTTATCAGAGATAGATTCCATTTCTGATTTATCATAAATGGTCAATAGTTCTATAAAACCATCCTCTTCATTCATGATTGCCATAAAGGAAATAACTCTAGCACCACCACTTTTTCCTTTACCTTTAGAAGCGATACCTATTTCCTACATAATACTTGATTTTTAACACATTACAATATTATAAAATTTCAAGCAAACATAGGTTGTTTAAGTTTGAGCGGAGCGTGCTTGTGAAATCACGCTCCGTTTTTATTTATTCCTTAGATATTAGATGACGGTGAGCCAGATTGCCTCGTCTCTCTCCCTCGCCTCAGTAATGCGGTCGATGAGGCGTTTCAGCCACTGTCGGGAGTTCACCACCATGCCCTTGTATTTGTTCTCCCCCACGAGGATGCAGCCCTGCGTGTCGTCGGGATAGTTGCCAGCGTGGATGCGGATGCCCTCGAAGTTTGGCACGCCTTGCACGAGGGGAAGCCACGTCTTGAATCGGGGCGACTTCGTGATGACCACTGGGTAAGAGCCTTCGGGGATAGCCGTCTTGCCTGGTATCTTGCGAGCCTTCTTGCCCGATTGTCGGCTGTATCGGGCATCCACCTCTTCGGGCTTCAAGTCGATGCCGAGAAGGTTGCGCCAAGTCGGCTCCAAGGTGTCGCAGAAGTAATACTCCTTGGTGAGTTGGCTCTCGTCCACCTCATAGTGGATGATTCGCTTGTCGCCCAAGCGTTTGCCTGGGAGGATTTCTCGTTGCACCACTGGCTTGCTATCAGCTCCCTTAGCACATGAATTCTTCACTCTTCCCTCTTCACTCTTCACTATAAAGAGTCTTCCGATGGTATAGGTGTTCTTCTTTGCTATTCGTTTCAAAATGATTTCCATTGTCGTTTATTGTTTTAAAAATTTCAACTTGCGGAAAATCGGACTGTCACTGTCACCGTCACCACTTTCCATCCTTGCCACATACCCACGATGCACCCATTGCTTCAAGGCATCCTTGATGCGCTTGCGGTCGTCGTTGTCGAAGCCTTGCGAACGGCGCACCTTCACGTAGTCGTCCTCGGTGAAGCTGTCGGGCAAGAGGGTGAGCAGGTTCTTCGGGCCATTAGGGGCCGTGCGAGAAACCTTGTCTTGCTCGCCGTCGGCATCGTATATCATCTGCCCGAAGAGTTTCAGCTTGCACCATAGGTCGTAACGCTCGCTCCAGCGGATGAAGTCCTCGATGCTCTTCTCCCATTTCATGCCATTAGCCACGTAGAGGACGCACGCCTTTAGGTAGGCAATGACATTGGCTCGGAAGCTAAGATTTTCAAAGACGTAGTTCTGAGAGAGCCTTGCGAACTCGGCGTTTTCCTCCACCAGTTTCTTGGCGAGTTTCATAGCCTGAGGGCAATCCACCAATCCACGAGCCTTTAGGAGGTTGTCGATGTAGGGCTTCAATTCCTCGTCGAAGGCGGCATCGTACGTGCCATAAATGGGCATCGCCGAACCGCACGGTCTGCGCTCGATGGTGGCGAAGCTGATGCGAGAGATGGGACCATCCGTCACCACTCTGCGGAAGTAGTCGCGGCATTTCTTCGGGGTGCAACAGGCGTTCCAGTTGAAGCGAACCTTTACCGTTTCGGTCACTGATTGCACGCCCACACGGTCTTGACCGTAATTGCCGATGTCGAAGGCAAGCTCCATGATGCGGAAGTGCTGGTTGGTCTTGCCTTTGAGGGCATCGAAGAGGTTCAGCTCGTTTATCTTCGCATAAAGAAAATGGTTCTCCGCCTCTTTCATGCGCAATACAAAAGCAGGGTTCGTCATGTCGATGTTCACCTCTTGGATAACCAAGCCTTCGGGACGCTCTCGCTTGTCCTTGTTCGAGCCTTTACGGTTGCATTCGTCCTTCCAAGCTCGTTCACGCTCTCGTTGCTCGGCATCTCTCGCTCTTATATCAGCCATGATATGATTTATCGGCTGGGTGATGGATTCCTTTCCGCTTCCAGTCGGTGCGCAAAGGATGCTCATTAAGGTCGCCTCATGCTCCACGTTGTCGATGTAGCGAAAGCGTGTGTCGCAGAGGTGGGCGGCAAGGCTTGGAAACACGGCTTGCGATACGGCTGGCTGGTAAATGGTCGGGGTTCTGCTCACCAATAGCTTTATCAGCTTCGGCAATTTGCTTGGCATTTCGTGGATGCGATAGAAATAGCTTTCGGGGTTGCCGATGTCGCCGTAATCGTCCGTGTCGTAGTTGGCGGCTCTGCCTCGTGCTTGCTCGTCCTGGCAGAGGGAGATTGCCTTGCGAACGATGCTCGGCATTCGGTGGCTCTGCTTGCGGTTGCAGGCACTATCTACCGTAGCGTAGGCTCTCTGCTGCTCCTCGCCGAAGGTCGGGAGGATAGCCTTTATCCAGTCTCGATTGTCATCGCAGAGGTAGCGCAAGTAACACGACAGCGTGAAGATGAAGCTGTTGCGTGAGCCATGCTGAGGCTCGCCTCCCAATAGCTCAACCAGTTTCGAGGTTATCGACGAATATGGGATTCCGTCGTATTCCATCGGGAAGTTTTTCTCGGTCTCCATTCCGCCATTGCCTTGATTCCCTCCATTATCGCCGATATGATTATCATCAGAATGATTAGTATCAGCAGGTTGGGCATGCTCAGCAGGAGAGCCAAGAGAAACAGCAGGATTGCCATTGTTGCCCGAAAGTCGATTGTCTTTGTCGTTAGTGTCATTGTTGATTTGGGTGTTGATTTGGGTGTTGATTTGATTGTTGATTGATGAATTGTGTTCTTTGAATAGCTCGCCTTCGTTGATGTAGAGGATATACTCCTCTGGCACGATAAAGGAAGGTCTCGCCAAGTCCTTTACGCAAACGTCATAGTCCGCATCCTCCAGTTGCTCCGACATCCACTTCTGCGCCTGAGCCAAATCCATGCCATCGGGAATCGTGAAGACGAGGCGCAAGCCCTCCAAGGATGGCGTTACATGCACCAAGAGGATTCTCTCCAAAGCACTTGGATTCTTCACTCTTAGTTCTTCACTCTTCACTTCCCAATATCCCTTGGGATTTGGGATATGATCTTTGTCATAGATGCTCAGTCCGCTCGGTATGGCGTCAGCGTTGAGGCGGCGACCATTCTTGAATGTGGCGTGTGGCGTGAGGATAGGGAGCTGGCTCTTCAGCTGAGTCTTCATCGCATCATAGTCCTCCTGGCAGATTTCGCCACGGCGCTTGCGTTCGAGTGCGTCCTCAATCTGCGCGCAAACGTCCTTCACCCGGCTACTCTGGGTAGCTTGGTGGAAAAGCTCGGGGGTGCAGACCTGCACCCCTCGGCTTCTTACGCTCTGTGATATTCCAAAAGCCATTTACTTCTTCTTTTTTGTCTTGTTCTACATACGTTTATCACTTACCAACTGATGGGAATCACTCTGTCGATGAATGCGCTTGCCTTGGCACTCTCGCTGATGATGGCGGAGGCAGGCACCACGTCGGTTTCCTCTCGGTCGATGCAGAGGTGCAGTCTCACGTTCTCCATGCCCACGCTCGCTCTGCCGTGAGGGAGCTTGATGTATCGGCGAATCTCTCGCTTGCCATTGCTTGTACGCCAAGCATTGAAATTTCCCTCGTTGGGACTTACCAAGGCGATTGTGCCCTTCACTCTGTTGCCACCTGCCACGAGGCTCTTATATACCTCGTCCGAAATCTGTACCTGTATGTTCATATTATTCTAATTTTTATGTTCTTTATTTGATTCCCTCGAAGTCCACGATGGAAGTCTTCCCGAAGTATCTGCCATTGTATTCCTCCACTTTGTGGTAGAGAGCCACGCCGAGCACATCGCCCTCCTTGGCGGTAAACTTATCGACGGCATCGCCGAAGAGACGAGCCACGTATCGGTCGGGGTGAACGGCGTTCTGCACCGCCTCCAAGATAACGTCACGGCTCTTCCAAGGGTTGCCTGTCTGCTGGCTCACGCCGCTCTGAGTGGCGAGGAGCTTTACTACTTTCATTTTTTCCATTTGCATAATTTTATGGTTTAACATATAATTACTTGCCGATATATACAAAAGGAAGAATGCTGGTGGCCACCTTTATTCCGTCTTCTTGATTTTCGACGTTGCAAAGGTACGAAAAAGGCATCGTTATGTATTTTATGCAAAATATGCAAAACTCTATTATGCATAAAAACAATAAGGGGCAATCCGTATGGGACTGCCCTTATATAAAGGAAAATATGAAATTAAGATTCTTTGATAAAAAACAAATGGACCTTCTATTTTGCACAATCAGACTATTTTTCATAAAAAACATCGACAAGATTTTCCATTACTTCATTCTTAGGAATATCTTGTAACCACTTTCTCATTGCATTTGCAAAAGTTTCGATAGTAACATCATTGCTTATGCCACAGTCTTCATTCAAAAAGCGAAAAATAGCTCTCGCATTATAAAAGCACTTTGCTATAAGCCCCTCTGATTGCCATTTTTTGTAAAAAGCAAGAATGGCTTGGTTGATATGCGATTCTTTCTTAGCATCCAATTTTAATGATGCCCAATGATGCTCCTTTAAAAAACGGACAAATTCTTCCGCCTTTGTTTTGGTCAACTTTTCGTCTTTGTTATTCTCTTGTGCATCTATAAACAACTCTTCCTGTTTCCTACCTGAAGAAAAGGGAGGTTTTGTTGATTTATTTTTTGAGGCTTCTTCTTGTTCTGCCTTGGGAGTTGCCGTCTGGTAGTGATTTTCTATTTTTTCAACATAGATGCCATTGCCATTAACAAATTGTTCGATATTAACAGTTCCTGTTCCAAACAATTTCTGTATAAATTCTACATTCTTCAAATTATCTGTTGCCATTTCTATACCATTTAATTCGTTATACATCCGTTATTCTGGGGAGAACTTGGTGGTAAAGGAATGCCTGTTGTCGGTATTACGCCCTCATAGAGAGTTCCATCCCCAGTGGCAAGCTGTTTGATGTCATTGTGTACTATTGTTGGCTTAGACGCAGCTTTGTTTAATGCTTCGACACTTTCCTTGATAACTTGATTCCTGTCTTGCTCCAGCTTTTGTCTTGCTTGTTCCTGTTCGTTAGCTTTCTGTTTGTCGGCTTCTTTTTTAGCAACAGAAAGGACTTCGAGTTCCTCTTCCGCTTTTTCTCTTTGGTCCGTGATGTATGAAATTTTGTTTCTTAACTTGTCAACAGCTTGTTGACCTATATGGCTTATACAATTGTCAGAAACCATGTGCTTCAACAACTTTTCTCCAAACGAGACTTCTTCGTTTTTAGTTACCTTTTTAATGTTTGATAGATAAGCTACTCCACTTTCCACCATAACAGTGGCAACTTTAACCTTGGCATCATTCTCGCTTTTTTCCAAAGTTTCTTTTAAATTCTCAATCTCTTCTTCTTTCTCTTGGAGCAACAAGTTTGATTCTCCTTCATCTCTCTTTTCTAATAGTCCTGCAACTTTTCCGTTTATTTCCAATACATATCCATTAGGAAAATCTGCTTCATAATAAGCAATCTGCTCTTCCTTTTCTTCGATGGTCTTTTCTAACTTTTTTATCTCTTCTTGGAGTTGTATTATCTGGTTGTTATATTCGTCACATCTATTTAAGGCATTTGATGAAATATCTTTAGCTTCTGCCAAATCCTCACGAAGCTTTTTAATTTTCTCTTCCGATGTGACTTTGTAAAGTTGGTACTCTTCTTCCAGATTCTTATTGAAATCTGTTGTAAGGACATTTGCCATGTCGGCTATATCTTTTGCTTTAGCTGCCTCTATTGCAGCTTTTGCCTTTTGTTCATAAGATTGCATTTTTATCTTGCAAGTCTCCATGACATGTTTGCATTCTTTATAAAATTTTTCTTCCTCTTCATTAGCCCCCTTAGGTAAAGAAGGAATTTCTTCTTGTTTATTCTTTGATAAATAACGACCTTCTTCCACCCCACGGTCTAACAACATATATTGCTCTTTTTCCATATTGTTACATTTATTTAGAATGGTAAATCATCTGCACTTGACGAAGTTTTTGGAGCTAACTTACACTCCATTCCCCATGCCCATTGTAATAAGGCATGTTGGTCATCCTTTCTTCGATAAAAAGTAAGGAGTTGCTCCATTTCTTCAAAAGTTAAATTTGAGAGTTCACCTGTCCACATGCCATCACCGAAATGCACACAATGCAAAGCATTGGGAGCTAAGTCGGTTTCAAATCGTTTATCACCCATTTGCTCTACCATTTTAGGTATTTCTGTGATAAAACTGCATTGACTCCAAATTTCACCGTCCTCATCATAATAATCATCTTCTTTCCAACTGATGTCTTGTTCGTATTTATTGAGAAAGGATTCCAAACCAGCAGGTTTTTCTTTTTGTAAAGCAAGTATCGCCCATGACATCCATCTTACTAAGAAAACATCCGCTGGAGACACTTGGTTACATTCTCCATTATGTTCTTCTGCCAAGATTTTTCTTGCAGAAGAACTGGTGCGAGAATCCATCTTGTTTTCTTCTTCCACATGGGGAGTGTTATATATTGCCACGGCAAGGTAATAAGCCACATTTAAAGCCTTTACAGAGTTGCTCATGTTCAGTCCATCAAGGTCATGCGCTTTCATATACATTTGATAGAGAAGTTCATCCAAACTACCTTTCTCTTCCATTGTATATTCGCTTCTTTCCTTGTTGGCATATATCAAACTATGATACCAGTCAAGAGGTTTTTTCATTGTTTTTGTTTTTATATTGTTAATCTGTTGTGCGATACTGCGGAGCATCTATTCCTCTTTACTGGAGCGAAACAGGTGTCTCGTGTTTTCGTAGGGCAAAGGTAAACATTATATTTAGCTCCACCAAACAATTATTCAAAAAACTAAACTATTTGATAACTTATTTGTAAAATACCTCTTTATAATCCCAAAATATACGGCTTCACTTTCATTCCACCATGTCTTTCCACAATACCTTTCACATTTTTCATTCTTTCCTCCGTTTCAATGTCTTCCACCTCGAACGCCCAATAGAGGTCGCCCGAAGGGTGAAAACCGAGGTTCTTCAATTCTTCAGCCGACACCATCTTAGGTTCTACCTCCCTCAATGTCAAGAGAACGAAGGATTCCTTCTTGTGCAAGAATAGATACCGTGGTGCCTTCATGCCCGAAGGGAACTGCATGGCACCAGCTCGCAAGCCCGCTCTCACATAGTAGAGCTTGTTAGTTAAGGTCATGCGCAACTGATGTTCGTCCCGATAGGTCGCCACAAGCACGGACTCCTTTTGTGGAACATAGGCGCAGAATGCCTCTTTGATAGACAGGGCGATAGCCTTGCCCAGCCGGGGTGGTACGGCATTGCCCACCATCTTGTATCCATCGCAAACGTCATGGTAGTAGAAGCGGAAGTGGTCGGGAAAGGTCTGAATCCTTGCGCACTCTCTCACGCTCAATCGGCGATAAAGATGCTCATATCCTGGCTTGAATATCTGTCTGTTACGAGACACATAGACCATCTTTGGGGCTTGCGGATGAAGCGGACAATTACGAGCTTGCGCCTGTACGGTAAATGAAACATCGTCCCAAGCACGCACACGGTTTCTTGCCATAAACTTGTCGTCGAACGCCCCCATATATACATCGTGGTTCAACCACTTGCCATACTCTGTGTTGACTGGTTCTGAGATGTATTCTCTTGGGGAGTCCTTGATGTCGCCAATAGCTTGGCGCAGGGTGATGAAGCAAGGAATGTCGGGCTTCGGGAAATGGTAATCCACGGAGAGGTCGTTTCTGATGCCCACCACGATGACACGATACCGCTCTTGCGGAATGTGATAGTCCATGGCGTTCATCAGTTGGTAATGTACCACATAGCCAGCATCCCTTAGCTCATCGAGCATCGCCATGAAGATTTTGAAATGCTTGGTGCTCAATATTCCCCTCACATTCTCTATCACGAAGAACTTGGGCTTCTTGGCTCGGATAAAGCGAATATAGGTCAAGAACATCTTGCCTCTTTCATCCTCCAAACCCCGCTGCTTGCCTCCCTCGCTCCACGACTGGCAGGGAGGACCGCCGATGAAGCCGTCACATTCGGGTATCTCGTCCATGCCAAGTTCTCGCATGTCTTTCTTGCAGAGATAGGTGTGGGGATGGTTGTGGAGATAGGTATCATGCACGGCTGGGTCGTTGTCGTTCGCCCAAACGACATCGAAACCTGCTTGCTCAAATCCTAAGTCCAAGCCACCGCAACCCGAAAAGAATGATACCACTTTCATCCGCTTACCCTTTCTCTGTCTCTAAAATATTTACTTGTTAGAAAGTCTTACGCCCTCTTACTCTTGATGCCCCTTGCCTCCAAGGTATGCTTGATTTGCTTCGCCATATGGTAGGCGAGATTCACAGGCACGGCATTGCCTATCATCTTATAGCCATAGTTCACGTCGGTGTAGATGAACTTGAAATCATCGGGGAAGGTCTGCACACGAGCCACCTCTCTCACCGTCATGCGACGATAGAGATGCTCCTTGCCTGGTACAAACTTCTGTAGGTTCTTCTCCACCTTGATCATCTTTGGTGCCTGTGGGTGGAGCTGGCATTGGCGACCGCTCGCCTGTACGGTGAAACCTGGTTCGTCCCATGAACGCACACGGTTGCGTGACATGAAGATGGGCGAGAATGCTCCGATGAAATACTCATGGTTTGGCACTTTGCACTTGTCGCCGTTGGAGTGGTTCTTCTCCAAGGCAGGGATAGCCGAGTCCTTCAAGTCCCAAATAGCCTCACGAAGCGTAGGGCGATGGCTCTGAGGGGTAGGATAGATGAACTGTTTGATGCCGAGGTCTTTGCGGAAACCAACATAGAAAACACGGTCACGGTCTTCTGGTACGTCGAAATCGTTGGCGTTGAGCATCTGTAGATTCACGTCATAACCTGCCTCGTCG
Source organism: uncultured Prevotella sp. (assembly GCA_900554835.1). Lineage (GTDB taxonomy): Bacteria > Bacteroidota > Bacteroidia > Bacteroidales > Bacteroidaceae > Prevotella. Next base: position 36,682 of record USJD01000005.1, read on the forward strand.
AAGAGAGACAGGAATCCCTTCACCGCCTCTGCATTGCGTGCCGCCAACATACCTGATACGTTTTCTGCGACAAAGAAGAGAGGTTGCTTGTCTTTCAAGATGCGGATATAGTCGTAGAAGAGCTGACCACGTGCGTCCTCGATTCCTTTTAGCGAACCTGCCTCGCTCCAAGACTGACAAGGAGGTCCGCCGATGATGCCGTCGATGTCATCGGGAAAGTCGGATGAAGACAGCTTGCGGATGTCGCCCTCGATGAGGTGGACATCTGGGAAGTTGGCACGGAAGGTTGGGCATATCTTGGCATCAAATTCATTGGCCGTTATGGTTTTGAAGCCAGCTTTGTGAAAACCGAGGTCTAACCCACCAGCTCCTGAAAATAAACTTATTAAATTCATTATGTACTAATCTGTTTTATCTTTTTGAATATCGAACAATTCTCCTATCTCTACATCTAATGCAAGGGCTATCCTTTCTAAACATTCTGCTGTCGGATTCCCATTGATGTATTGATAGCAGGCACTTCTCGTTACACCCATCTTTTGTGCAAGTTGTATAACGGAAACTCCCTTTTCCTTTAAGACTTCTTTTATTCTTAAACTCATATTATTCTTAATTTTATTGCAAAAATAAGTAAAAAACAAGAATGTACAGACATAAATGTACAAAACTTTGTTAATGTACAGATTAAACTATACAGATTTCTTTGTTATGTAAAGTTTAATCTGTACATTTGCAAGCGGATTTAAATTATAAAGCAATGAAACAACGAGATTATTTAGAATGGGGAGAGGTTGAGTTCTTAGTTGACCGTTTAATCGAAGATAAACAATTCCTGATAGGGTTGTTTGTCTTGATAGGTTGTGCCACAGGTATGAAAGCTAATGACATCTTAGCTCTTCATTGGAAAGATGTTTTGGCTGATGTCGTATTCTTTCGTGAGAAGTCAACTGGGCGATATTACTACGCAAATCTGAAGGATGAAACTAAGAGTAATATTGAAAAGATTTATCAAGGATTGGGTATGCCCCCATTGGAGGCTAATTGTTTTATTTCAAGGAAGAAATGCGTATATTCCATACAACGAATCAATGTACTCCTAAAACAAGTAAGTAAGAATTATTTAGGAGGGAAAGTCTTGTTTACGACAACGACATTAAGACGGACTTTTGGAAGAGAATACCTCAAGCATTATGGGGCAAACCTATATAACTTGAGGATGTTCTTCGACCAAGATACAGAAGAGTTTACTAAAAACTATTTGCGGTTATATACAGAAACTCCAGTAAGTCTTCCAAAAATTTGTGCTATTACTCGACAATGGTACAGTCATTATTGAGCAGTCCTTTGAGTTGTTCAAAGTTGTTAGCATCAATGTGCAACTCAGACAAAGCATGTCTGAGCTTGTTTCCGACCTCATTGCCCTTTATGGTCAAGGGACGGTCAAATTTCAATTCTGCACTAAGTTTTCCTTCTTTGACTTGCCAGTCAACATAAACAGATAGTGGACGGTCTCCGTCCCACTTATCTTTTTCTGCTCTATAGTTGAGAGCCTTGCAAGCAAAATAAATGGTTGGCTGCTCTGTATCTACAAAATGCTCTATCGTTTGGAGGCTATTCTCAAAGTCAGCAATAGTAATGTCTTCCTCTTGGTCGATTACCAAGATATAATCGGCAACACCGCTATTTTCTACGACTTTGCCATTGACTATCGCATTCTTTTTGTCCTCAGGCAAGGTTGTGCCACTATACACATCTATGATTTGTTGGCGACTCAGCCCCATTGAAGCAGAAAGTACTCCACCATCTTTGTTGACAAACTCGAATTTCCAACCAAGTGTGATAGATTTGGCATCGGTATGCCCTTTCTTGGAGAAGAACACAATAGGAGTTTTCAGAAATTGTTCCTTGATACTCTCTGTAGCTCGCATGATAATTTCATCCGCATTCTCGCCAAAGATTTCTACGGCTCTTTCGTGCTTTATCTTGTTTTCAAGAAAATCAGCATTCTTTTGCTTTACAGAAATCTTGACCACTTTTTCCCCTTGCGCACTTGTGGTTTGCACATATACATCGGTTTTGCACTCGCCCTTAGCGACCGTTGGCTTACATGAAGGAGCAGAAACTGTATATTCCACACCTTCGAAATGAAACTTACTTCCGACCTCCAACAGTTGGATAAGTCGTCTTTCTGTGTCTGAAAAATCTGGCATAGTCTTGTCTGTTAGTTAATATTCACGATACAAAGAAAGTGAATATTAGCCAATCAGACAAATTTTCAGCCACCTTTTACGTTTCTTTGGCCTTTGTGTATAGGCATATCTTTACAGATTTGCTGCAACGGCATCATAAAACGAAAAAAAGCCGAGCTAAATCATAGCCCAGCCTCTCTTCAACTTCTTCACCCATTTATAGGTCGTACAGACACGACCCTTGCCACATGCCCTTTCGGGATGCTTGGCACACGGATGGATACCTCAACAGGATATTTCTTGTAGAACTCTTCTATCGAAAGAGTGAAAACTTTTAGCTTCTTCATATTTTTATTTGTTTGTAGTTCTATAACTGATGCAAAAATACAACTAAATTCTGAAACAGCCAAACTTTTCTGAAGAAAAAACAAAATGCCAAGAAGAAAAGCCTTCTGTTTCTTTTGAAACTTGGTGACAGGTGACAGTGACAGTCCAAAATTCCGCAACTCCCCTCCGAGTGGAAAAAGGGTGAAAGAGAAAGTTTATATTTATATATATATATAAATATAAAAATATAACATAAAACAATTCTTTACTTTTCTCTTCGTCCTCCAAGGCGAAGGGTTCGCAGAAGGGAGGGGTGCGGAAAATCGGACTGTCACTGTCACCGTCACCAAAGTTTCAAAGGTAAAAAGGTAAAAAAGTAAAAAGGTAAAAGGAGCTTTCTTGCTTTATGAAGATGCCCTTACTTGGTAAAGATGCTCCTGCTTGATTCTTGCTTGATGAGAACTCTATGTTTCTTCCTCGACAAAACTATGTTTCTCTGCCCGAAAGTCGTGCCTCCCCTACCCTCAGCGACGCATTTCGGCGGAAGTGCTGAAAATCGCCCCTTATCACATGTCGAAATTTGGTGGTGTCGGAAAATTGTTGTACCTTTGCACTTGTAATTCAATGTTGAGTGTTGAATGTTGAGTGTTGAATTAAGACATACACCCTTGACGGCATTCCGACTGACGCACAAGGCATTGGAAAACGACTAAGGCTAAATTAACCACAGCCAAAGAAGAGAACAGTAAACTAAATTATTAACCACATGTTGAGAAAAGTATGTTGGGTGGTGGAATGTTGATTTCCGAACGATACCTATCGGGCAATCAGCAAGCCACGACGGCGCAAAACACGGTGGCGCAAGCCCCAACTCAACATTCAACACTCAACATTCAACACTTTAAAAAAAAATGACTAACACTAAAGGAACTTTGAAGTACAGAAAGATTCAGCGCACCCCTCAGACTGGCGAGAACGCTGGCAAGAAGAAGTGGTACGCCACCGCAGTGACCGACCGGGAGATGTCGTTCGAGGACTTTGTAAGTCACATCTCCGACCACGGCTCCCCTTACTCCCGTGGCTGCATCCACGGCGTGCTGATGGATGCCCTCGACCACCTTCAGGAACTGGTACTCGACGGCAAGAGCGTCCGACTTGGAGAGCTCGGTCTCTTCTCCATGGGCATGACCTCAAAGGCGGAAAATACCCGCAATGATGTGACGGCACAGAGCATCCTGGGCGTACATCTCATCCTCAGAAACACCCGCTCCTGGAGCAACTCTGAGCTCAGCAAGAAATGCAAGTTGCAGGAGTATGGCACCTACGGCACTACCGAGGAGACCGACGGCGACCCTGATTCTCCATCTCAGGGCACAGGCAGTGATTCTCAGGGCACAGGCAGCACTACAGGTGGCGACTCTAAGGGCGATAACCCTTCAGGCGGTTCCCAGACTGGCACAGAAGGCTCTGATGGAGGCGGTTCTGATGGAGACTATGAACTTAAGTAGCGCCTGAACTCTCTTAACCCTAAAATATTAACCCTTTAAAACTTTTACCACTATGAAGAAAGAAACTTGGAAAACCATCCTGCAGATTGCCATCAGCATCCTCACGGCTCTCGCCACCACGCTCGGTATCACGAGTTGCACGGCAATCTAACGTGAAAACGCAAAGGGATAGACAAAGAGAAAAAGCAGCAACCACACAGATGGTTTGCTGCTTTTTCTTTCCTCCTTACAATAAATATATCATTTATTCTATCACCCAATCCTCTATGCTTCGCTGGTCTTCCGAGAAGTTGACACCCACTTTCACAACCTTCCGCCCATCATCGGCAAAAGCCTTGGCATAGTCCTTGCCGCTGATTTGCGCCATAGCGGTATCAGCAGACTTCTCATATTTCAACTCAAAGATAAAGATACTCTTATCCGTCTTGAGCACAAGGTCTATTCTTCCATCCGAAGTGGTATGCTCCACCTTCACATCTTCGCCAAGCATGGTGAAGATGGTGAATATCACGGCTTGATAGTGACGCTCATTATTGTTGATAATCGTATATGGGAACTTATCATAGAATGCCTTCAAATGAGGCATAAAGGCTCCCATGTCGTCATTGATGAGCACATTCTTTTTATAAGCATATACGATAGCATCAAGTTCGCCTACCTCTGAAGGGGTATAATATTGGCAAAGGCTTTCCGAAAACCCTTGTCTGACTTCTTGATTAGGAAAACTGAGGTAATACATACCTAACTGCTTGTCATATCCCTTAATCGTAAGATACCCACTTTGGAAAAGGACTGGCACAGGGTCAGTAATCGTCTCAGTAGGAACATCGAAGCGTTTTGCTCTAGCCCAGATATCATTTAAGTCCATCATATCCAAATTCTTCTGCTGCATCAGTTCTATCAAGAACGTAGGCGTGCCAGATGTAAACCAATAGCTATTAAACTCCTTATCGTCCAAAGCATTGATAATGCTGTAAGGATTGAAGATGTCCTCGCTATTGATACTGAAATGGTAGCCATCATAATGCTGCTTGAGTTGCTGCAAGGTCTCCTCATAAGTGATCCCATTATGCTCAGCCATCTCCTCGATACCCTCACGGAAATATTGAGTCAATTCACTCTTGGTAATACCACAACAGCTACTGTATTCATCTTTCAACGTGAGAATCTTGAGATTGTTCAACTCGCTAAAGATGCTGAGTTGACTAAACTTGGAGATGCCTGTGATGAAAACAAAGCGAATGTTTCCCTCTTGCTGCTTCAAGGGGCTGAAAAAATCTCGCATGATGTTGCGGATGGTCTTCTGCAACTCTTCGTCACTGACAGAATCATGCATAGGGGCATCATATTCGTCAATGAGAACGACAGCTTGTTTACCTGTTTGAGCCGTGGCAGCCAGCAAGATGTTCCTAAGACGACCTCCAAAAGACTTCTCATCTATTGGATTAACCTTTAAACCATATTTTTTCTCTTCTATTTCTAGTATTCCGTTTAGAATTGAATATGTATTCTCCAAACTATAATACTTACCACAGCTCAAATCCAGGTGGATGACAGGATATGCCGTCCACTCCTTCTCCATCTGTTCGATGGCAAGTCCCTTGAACAGTTCTTTCTTACCCTCGAAGTAAGCCTGGAGGGTAGATACAAACAAGGATTTTCCGAATCGACGTGGGCGACTCAGAAAATGAAACTTGGCATAATGAGCCAACTGATAGACGATAGCCGTCTTGTCAGCATAGAAGTAATTCCCCTTCACGATTTCGGAGAACGTTTGTATTCCCAAAGGATATCTCTTTGAAGCCATAATCTTACTCTTAATAATTCAGGTACAAAGATACAGATAATATTTCAGAAAGCAAGCGTTTTTCTGATTATTAACAAAAATACCCTCCAGAAGTTCCTTCCATGCTCTTCAAGCGGTCCCTCGGGGATCACGTGATGGGGTATCGGTGAACATGAGACGAGCAACGAGGGATCACGCGACGGGTAACAAGTGCCCAAACTAAGGACCCGAATTTGGGCAACACAATAATGATTGCCAAAATCAATCATCAACAGGAATAACCTTTAACCAGATATTCCATCATAAATAAATGAGACTTCCCTGCATCAAAACAGAGAAGTCTCATTCTTTTTATCTTATCAAATGCTTATCCCTTAGATAGCATAAAGGAAGGTGCGGATGAACCAGTAGCAAACGATACCGGCGAGATAACCCACGAAAGCAATCCAGGAGATGTGCTTCATATACCAGCCGAAGGTAATCTTCTCCAAGCCCATTACTACTACACCAGCAGCACTACCGATAATCAGCATAGAACCACCGACACCAGCACAGTAGGCCAGCAACTGCCAGAAGACGCCATCCACAGCCATATCGCCAGTAGCAGCCACAGGATACATTCCCATACATCCAGCCACCAGAGGCACATTGTCCACGATGCTTGAAAGCACACCGATGATACCAGTTACGAGGTAGTGGTTGCCATCGAATACTACGTTCAAACCCTGACCCAAAGCTGTCAACACGCCAATCTCAGCCAGGCAAGATACCGCCATCAGGATACCGAGGAAGAAGAGAATGGTACTCATATCAACACGAGAAAGCAACTTGGTTACTCGCTTCTGAGTGCCCTCGGCATCAGCTCCACGATGCAAACCGCGATAGAAAACTTCGGTAGCAGTCCAGAGAACGCCCAATACCAGGAGGATTCCTACGAATGGAGGCAAGTGGGTGATGCTCTTGAAGATAGGAACGAAGATCAAACCGCCAACTCCCAACCAGAACACAGCCTTGCGCTGACCCTCAGTGAAATCACTCACAGATGCATTCTGCTGGGCAGAAGTCTCAGGCATCACGAGTTCGCCCTTCAACATAGTCTGAAGGATGAGAGCAGGAATCACCATAGAAACCACAGATGGGATGAAGATTTCGGCGATAACACCGGCTGCAGTAATCAATCCCTTGTTCCAGAGCATGATGGTGGTAACGTCGCCGATTGGTGAGAAAGCACCACCCGAATTGGCTGCGATGATGACGAGGGATGCATAAACCATGCGGTCCTTGTGGTCGGTAACGAGCTTGCGGAGAATCATGATCATCACGATACTGGTAGTCAGGTTGTCGAGGATGGCAGAGAGGAAGAAAGTGAGAATAGCAATACGCCAGAGGAGCGCACGTTTAGACTTGGTCTTCATCACCTTGCGAACCCAGTTGAAACCGCCATTCTGGTCTACGATTTCCACGATGGTCATCGCACCCATCAGGAAGAAAAGTGTAGTAGCGGTATCGCCCAGATGCTCCTGGATGATTCCGGTCACCTTCTCTACCATACCTGCAGCACCACCTGTATAATCAGGGTGCATCAACTGGAGATACTGCATTGGATCCACCATGTAGAGGGTCCAACAACCTACCAACATCAACAGGGCAATCGCTGCTTTGTTTACCTTTGTCAAACTTTCGGTAGCTATGAGCGCATAGCCGAGCACGAAAACGACAATAATAGAAATTGTAAGTGTAGCCATTACTTCTTATTTATTATTAGATATTCTTTTTTCCTTTATGTATGATTTGGTACTCACAATTGCCAAACGGTTGCAAAGATACAAAAAGAAAAGCAATAACCACCCTTTTCTATATTATATTTATATGAAATCGTTTACTTACTTACGGTTTTAACCTGATAATAACCGATTTCGACCAATATGGTTGAGGCATTTCATAAATTTACACATGCTTGCAGAATTCGTGGAACCCGAAAATAACATCAGTAGAACTCGTAAAAAGTTAATTAGTAATAAAGTTCTTACTAATATATCTCTTACCTAAAAGATTATTACTACCTTTGCATTACATAAAATATGTAACATAAAATATGGAATAGATATAAAACGTTATGGAACAGCTGAATAACCCATTTGTTATCTACGGATATAAGGGAGCAGAATACTTCTGCGACCGCAAAAAAGAGACGGAAGTCATCATGAAGGCTTTGCAGAATGAGCGTAACATCGTGCTCATCTCTCCTCGACGCATCGGAAAGACGGGACTCATACACCATGTCTTTGAGAACATCAGCAAGCAGGAGCCTGAAACGCATTGTTTCTATCTCGACATCAATGCCACAAGAAATCTGAGCCAATTCATCCAATTATTGGCAAAAACGGTTATCGGGAAGGTCGATACTTTCTCGCAAACTGCCATGCGCAAGATTACCACCTTCTTTGCCGGCTACAAGCCTACGATGTCGTTTGATGAGATGACGGGAATCCCTACGTTCTCGATTACGGTTTCGCCAAGCCAGCGCGAAGATTCTCTCAAACATATCTTCGAGTATCTGAAACAATCAGAGAAGCGAATCTATATTGCCATTGACGAGTTCCAGCAGATAGCCGAATATCCCGAAGATGGCACAGAGGCCCTGCTGCGCTCCTACATCCAGTTCTTGCCGAATGTATATTTCATCTTTGCAGGCAGCAAGCAGCACATGATGACCGACATGTTCCTGTCGGCAAAGCGACCATTCTATCAGAGTTCGCAAATCCTCAATCTTCCTCTCATTGACCAGGATGAGTATCATCGTTTTGCCAACAGATGGATGGGAATCCGGAATCTGACCATGGATCATGACACCTTTACCTATCTATATAATAAGGTGGATGGTCAAACCTGGTATATCCAGGATATTCTGAACCGACTCTATCAGAATGGTAAGGAAATTACGACAGCGGAAATTGATGATGTAACCCAGGAATTGGTGAACGAGCAGGAAGTGGCATTCGTGAATTACTACGATTCCCTTACCGATAATCAGGCTGCCCTTCTATCTGCCATTGCCCAGGATAAGGCTGTCACTTCCATTCTTTCGCAAGATTTCATCAGCCGCCACAACTTGCCTGCCGCCAGCAGCGTGAGTCTTGCTCTCAAGACCCTTCTCAATAGAGAATTCATCTACAAGTACAATGGCAGCTATATCATCTACGACCGCTTCTTCGGGATGTGGTTGAGAAAAAACTGTGCAGCCTCCCTATAGAAGCAACAGCTCATATAAACATATTTTAAGTATAGTTTTAAAAAGCATCATCAATATGAAACAACATTATTATATGAAATATCTGCTTTGGCTTCTCTTCTTCCTTCCTACCTGTCTCATGGCGCAGAACAAGGAAGAGAAGATGCCTGGACATATTACCAAAATACAGAAACTGGAGGATGTGAATGTAACTGGGAATCGTCCTCACTTCATCAGACTCAAGGGATATTATCGCAGTTACCAGACCAACGACTCTGTCATGAAATACTTCAACGACGGCATCGTGGAGTATTACATCAACCTGAAGAATGGAAAGACGGATCTCAATGCCTATTCCAAAAGAAATCTTCACAATAGCCGACTCACTTCCGAAGACAAGAAACGAGCATTCATGGTCAGCGACAAAGGAACCTTCCGACCTTGGCCGGAAGAGAAGACACTTATTGAGCAATATCGAAAGAAATATCAGTTGAAAGATTCACTGGGTACTCAACTCGTCCTGCTTAATCAGCAGAAGATAGGCAGTATTCAAACGGACTGCACCCGGAATATCTGTCAGATAGAAATCAACCAGCTTCCTACCTACAAGAATCTGACGCATCAGCTTTTCGGATATACCCAGACAGATATCTACGACCATGTGGTGGAAGCCTATCAGATAAGTCCTGAAGATTACTATTCCTTCAAGGACCTGCTCTTCCAGAAATCAGACAACAGCTATCTTTTCTCTCATAAGAAAGACAAGCAGCAGCAACTCATCCATGTGATTACCGAGCTATATATCACGGAAAAGGAGTATGTAGAAAAGAAGCAATCCATCAAACAGGATTCTTCTACTCCCAAAGAATCAGCTGCCGCCATTACCGATTTCTGCATCAGAAACAAGATTCCATCCTTGCCTGAAGCAACAGAGCAAGAGATGCTGCAGTTGAATCCCTATAATCCTGCAAACATGAAAGAAATAAAGGAGTAAGGGGGCTAAAAATATTGCCTGATGAAATCGCTTACTTACAGATTTCTTCCAAAACCCGTTCTATTTTGCGTATCCAGTGCTCATCGATTTCCACTTTTTCGGCATAAGACTTGAAGTTCATCACCACGTCTTCCACTTCTTCTATAATATTAGAAGCATTTCTGATATCCTGTCTTTGTGCAAAAAGCATCAAATCCTGCTTCGTTATATTCTTTCGCTTGCCAAGAACCGTAAGTTCATGGTTACGATAGAAATGCGAATCAGGATCGGCGGAAAACACGATGTCGTAAGCTGGCGATATATGCCATTCTCCATTGGGATACATCACAAATGAGAAGTTCTTGGTATGGTCATCAACATTCTCTGCAAGAACATTAAACACCATTCTTCTATACTGCTGGGTTTGCTCTTCTGCAGACAATTTCAGTTTTCTACCCACCACAAACAAATCTTCGTAAGTATCAGCCAAGGAACTCATGGCAGCTAAAGTCTGAGTATATATTTTTCTGCCCTCCACCCTATCAAATCGCTGGGTCAGGAAATTCTGGGTTCCTTCAATCTCTACCAAACGAGAAGGCATCATGTTGATACCGGCATCCTTAGCCATCAGATAATAAGCCATCTCTACCCTGGTAAAAGGAAGTTCATTTTTCCTGCTTGTATCAAACTTCAAAATATAGTGCTTAAAGTTGGACGGTAAATCGGCCTGACCAGAACGAATAATACCAGTAGCCTCATCCATACCGATAATAGCCTTAGGGCGTTGACCACCAGCGGAAGTTCCCACCTTGTACAGATCTTCCAGAATAAGACTGTTGCTCATATCAATACTCACATCCTGCCTGTCCAGAAATAATTTATTAGCAAGTTCATAAAGCGAAGCCAACTCGATATTTACAGATGCATCCTCCTGGATATGAGCAGGCTGAAATTCCAAGGCACCCATTGCTCTCTTACCGATAAAAGACAGTCTATCCACCACATTTACCATTTTGGATTGCAGATGATTGGCTTCCATCCATTTCTGGAAGACCACATTTCCCCAATGGTCAGGCAGAGAATCTGCTATGAACTCAGGCAAACCGGCATAAAGTTTTTCTCTATTTCCAGACATAGGGAAAGTTCTTTGGACATAAACAGAATCCAACGGTGCTACCAATGGTGCAATATTCCATCCATATTGCATAAAATCCTGGTCGAATTGGAAGACAGAGCAGCCCCGCTTGTCATCCCAAGACAACAAGCCCACATTCTTATCCCACAAATTCACCTGCACTACATTATCTTTCATGTCTTACCCTTTCCTTCTTTTCATTCATTTTCTTCACTTGGCTAGGGAGCATTGGCAGTGGCGGCAAGAGTTTTTCTGCTTCCTGCAGGAATCCGATGCTCCTCAACAGAGAAAGAATAGTACCAAAGCCTATATTCTTAGCTTCGCCCTTTTCAAACTGGCTAATGGTGAAAATGCTCACACCAGCCTTTACAGCCACCTCTTTCTGAGTGAGATTGCTGAACAGACGATATTGCTTGAATCGTCCTCCCAATTCTGATATAATCTCAGAATTAGACTTTGCCTCTATACCATATTCCGTAATCATGCTGCAAATATAGTTATTTCTTTATTTATCTCCAAATATCGGGATAAATATTTAAATATCTTTAGTTATTGCAGAAGAAAAATCGGTATAAAAAATCCGCACAGCCCAGGGAGCCATGCGGATTCTGATATATAATGTAGCTAGCAATAATCATGTTCACAAGTTATTTTGCCACCTTGAATACGGCAGCACTAATACCTGAAGCCTTGATGGCATCGGTCTTCTTGCCTGATTTATATACAACCTTTCCTGTAGAAAGAACGGAAACAGGCTTGCCACCGACAGAACTGATATTGAGAGATGCAGCCTTGGCACCAGGATTCACAACAACAACATACTTCTCTTCACCCAAAGTACGCTCATATACCATTGGATATTCCTGACCTTTCTGGTTCAAGAGCTTCCAATCTCCCTCATTGTCAAGAGCCTTGGCAGAATGACGCAAAGCGGTCAGCTTACGGGTATATGACAACAGAGAATTCTGA
>USJD01000006.1 GCA_900554835.1 uncultured Prevotella sp.
ATGCGGAACCGCACGTACGGTGGTGTGGGAGGTCGGTAAATGTGAAAATAGGAGGAAAATGCCTTTTATGATTAGCATTTACCTCCTACCCGATTTTATAGACTTTTATATTCAGACTGATACATTATTATATACAGACAGACTCCTTTATTATATACTGACAGTTTCCTCCTCTCTCCTATTTCCGGGCAACTTTTTGACAAACAATACAAAATATATATAAAAATAAAGGGAATATTGTCGGTATGTGCAGAAAATTACGTAATTTTGCAAGATAGTATAAGAAATACAGCAAAAATTATTTCATAAACATATCATTATAAAAATAGCTAAAGGAAAATAATCAAAATGATAGATGTAGTAAAGATTACACAAACAAAAGCTTTTGCCAGACAGGACGGAGCCATTTTGGGCGCTGTTTGGATAGCCAGTTTTGCATCCACCATGTGGTCGGTAACGCCAGGCTATGCTTTGCTTAGTTTATTGGCCAACATCTTGGCTATCAGCACTCCATTTGTGGTAGCAAAAAGACTGAAGTCATTCAGAGACGATGCATTGGATGGAACCATTTCTTTCCGAAGAGGTTTATTTTATTGCGCACAAACATTCTTCAATGCTACCTTACTCCTGACCATTGTTCAATTTCTATGGTTTAAATTCCTTGACACAGGTGTTTTCATGAGCTATATCATAGACAATTACACCCTGATGCTGAAAACATACAATTTTCCAGCCAACGAGATAAAGACACTCATAGAAGCCATCAGTATGATGAAACCTATATCCTGGGCTGCAGCATTCATGATTACAGATATATTTGCTGCCATTATCCTGAGTCCAGCGATTGCAGTACTCATGAGTAGAAAACAAAAGAATAAATTATAAACCAAGAATAAAAATGGACATAACAGTTGTTGTACCTCTATTTAATGAGGAAGAATCTTTGCCAGAACTTTATGCGTGGATAGAACGCGTAATGAAAGCCAACGACTTTAGCTTTGAGGTTATATTCGTTAACGATGGTTCTACCGACCATTCCTGGGAGGTCATCGAAGAACTTGCAGAAAAGTCAGCAAACGTAAAGGGCATCAAATTCCGCCGTAACTATGGAAAAAGTCCTGCCCTATTCTGCGGATTCAAGGAAGCTCAAGGCGATGTTGTTATTACAATGGATGCAGACTTACAGGATTCTCCGGATGAGATTCCTGCACTTTATCATATGATTACCAAAGAGGGGTACGATCTGGTTTCCGGATACAAGCAGAACCGCAAACAGGGAGATCCACTCTCCAAGACGATCCCTACAAAACTTTTCAATGCTACAGCACGCAAAGTGAGTGGTATTCACAACCTGCATGATTTCAACTGCGGACTGAAAGCTTACCGTAAAGACGTCATCAAGAACATAGAAGTTTACGGAGAAATGCACAGATATATCCCATATCTGGCAAAGAATGCAGGTTTTGACAAAATCGGAGAAAAACCAGTACACCACCAGGCACGTAAATTTGGCACCTCCAAATTCATGGGCTGGAATCGCTTTGTCAACGGTTATCTGGACCTGATGACACTTTGGTTCCTGAGTAACTTCGGCAAGAAGCCAATGCACGTATTCGGTTTCTTGGGCAGTGTGGTATTCTTCATAGCTTTCCTTTCCCTCATAGGATTGGGAATTGATAAGTTGATAGAACTCCACCAGGGAGTATATGGGCACCTCATCACAGATTCCCCATATTTCTTCATTGCCCTGACAGCCATGTTGTTAGGAAGCCAACTATTCCTTGCAGGCTTTTTAGGCGACCTTATCAGCCGCCAGAATCCAAATCGTAATGATTATCAAATAGAAAAAGAGATAAGATGCGGAAAATAATTCCTACCATCCTGTTCGCCATCATAACGATGGTGAGTTGTTCCACGCTCGACTGTCCACTCAACAATACGGTATATACCAAATACAAACTGGACGGAAACGTAACACAACTCACAGGTTCATACATGACCATCTCGACAAACAAAAAAGATGGTGAAGACAGCATTCTCATCAATAAGGATGAGAATGTAGATAGCTTTATGCTACCGATGAGTTATACAAATGCAGCAGACACACTCTATTTCGAGATTCAAGATATCCAAGAGCGTGTATTCAATGATACCATCATCGTATCCAAAGAAAATCATCCACATTTCGAATCTATCGATTGCAGTCCGTCCTACTTCCATACGATTACGGGAGTTACGACAACTCATCATTTGATAGATTCTGTAGTCATCAACCATAAAGACGTAAATTTTGATGCAACGAAATCTCATTTCCTCATATATTTCGGCACTCGCGATTAGCATTCTATTACTTTTCGCAAGCACCCCAACCTTTGCACAGTCAAAAGTAAAGAAAGTGATTGCTCAGGCTGACACCATACCTCTATTAAGAGGCATGGCTATAAGTGTTGATGCTTTTGGAGCAGGACAGATGCTGCTTGGCGACTACGGTCAGTATGAAGCAGCCTTGCGCATCAACCTAAAAGACAAGTACTTCCCAGTCGTTGAATTAGGTTTAGGAAAAGCAGACGCCAAGGACGAAGGAACCAATCTGCACTATAAGACAAGTGCACCCTATGGCCGTATCGGTATGGATTGGAACCTGATGAAGAACAAGCATGACATCTACCGTCTCTATGGTGGTCTGAGATATGCTTTCACTTCCTACAAATATGACTTGACTGGTCCGGAAATAACAGATCCCATCTGGGGCACCACCTCTCCATACGAAGCAAAAGATGTATCCTGCAACTATCACTGGATGGAAATACTTTTTGGGGTAGATGCCAAGATTTGGGGACCCATCAGAATGGGTTGGAGTGTAAGATACAGACGCTGCATCGCCCACAACAATGGAGAACTGGGAAATACATGGTATGTTCCTGGATTTGGAAAACAGGGGAATTCCCGTTTCGGAGGCACATTCAACATCGCATACGAGTTTTAAAAAATCTCTAACAAATTCATAAGATATGAACAAGAAGAAATTGATATGGCAACTTCCTTTTCTGGCAATACTGGTTATCGGTACCATCTTTATCATACGCCAACAACACGTTACCCCTTATCAGCATGACGAGGGTTTCGTTTTCGGAACCATATACCATATAACTTATCAGAGTGACGAAAACTACCAGAAAGAAATTGAGGCCGAACTACAGAAAGTAGATCAATCGCTTTCACCATTTAACAAAGGGTCTATCATTTCTAAAATCAATCGTAACGAGAACATAAAGGTTGACAAAATGTTCAAGGAGGTTTTCCAACTAGCAGAAAATATATCCAAAGAAACCAATGGCGCCTTTGACATTACCGTAGCACCTATGGTCAACACCTGGGGATTCGGATTCAAGCAGGGAAAGGCGCCAAGCAAGGAGACTATAGATAGCCTCAAAGCCATCGTGGGATTTCATAAGGTGAGTCTGGAAAATGACTATATCAAGAAGCAGAATCCTCATATCATGTTAGACTGTTCAGCCATCGCAAAAGGATACGGAAGTGATGTCGTAGCCCGCTTACTGAAGAAAAAAGGTATTGAAAACTTTATGGTTGAAATCGGAGGCGAAGTAGTAACCTGCGGCAATAGTGAAAAAAGAGTACCTTGGCGCATTGGAGTAAATAAACCTACGGATGATTCTCTCAATACTAATACAGAACTCCAGACGGTACTCAACGTCACGGACAAAGCTATGGCAACGAGTGGAAATTATCGTAATTTCTATTACAAAAACGGCAAGAAATATGCACATACCATTGACCCAAAAACCGGTTATCCCGTGCAGCATAATATACTCTCTGCCACAGTAATTGCCAACAATTGTGCAACAGCAGATGCATTTGCCACCTCCTTCATGGTACTTGGCATGGATGGAACAAAGAAAATTCTCGAAAAGCATCCCGAACTACTCGCATACCTGATTTATTCAGATGCGCAAGGTAAAAACAGGGTATGGTATTCTCCATCTATGAAAAAGATTTTAGCAGAATAGTCAGAAATCTCCGTCTAAGAAAGTTTGAGAGAAACAAAACGCTATGGCAGAAAACAGATTATACGACATATTACTCTCCCTTCCCCTCTTCCTCGGCATGAGTCGCAACGACTTGCACGAGGCAGCAGGAAAGACACGCTTTGACTTTCTAAAAGTATCAGAGGGAGAAGCCATCGTAAAAGACGGTGAACGGTGCCTCTCTCTCTTCTTTCTACTCACAGGAGAAATCAAGGTCATGACAGATGCAGACGACCATGGCTACAATATCGAAGAAGACATATCTGCTCCTGAAATTTTCCAACCAGAGAGAATCTTCGGACTCAACCAAAGATTTACCCACACGTATATTGCAAAAACCGATTGCAGTATCATGCGACTCGAAAAGCAGGAGGTATTGAAACTCTCCGAATTGTTTGAGATTTTCCGTATCAACTTACTTAACTTTATTTCTGCGCAGACTCAAAAAATGAGCAGAAGAGCCCTGCGTGTACCACCAAGGAATATAGAAGAACTCATTATCCGCTTTTTTGAAGCCCGTTGCGTTCGTCCAGGTGGAGAGAAAACATTCCGTATCAAAATGACCAGAATGGCAAAGGAACTCAACGATAGCAGACTTGACATTTCCAAAGCTCTAAATAATTTGGAAGCACAGGGATTATTACGCTTACAAAGAGAAAGAATTTTTATCCCTGCCCTTGAGAAACTGTTAAGTAGATAAGAAATATATATGAATTGTCAAACAAGAGTGTAATATTAGTTAAATTCTCTCTCACAGATATGAGAATCACATCTTTTTTTACTAATTTTGCACCAAAATAAAAAGAAAGTCAGTATGCTTGATGAAAAGAATATAGAAAAGAGAATAAATCCATTTTTCGAATCTTATAATACGCCGCACAACACGGTGCCATTCCATCGTATTAAACTTGAAGATTACGAAGAAGCTTTCATGGAGGGAATCCGTCGAGATGATGAAGCCACAGATAAACTTATCAACGACCCTGCAGAGCCAACCTTCGAGAACACCATTGCGCGTGTAGATAAAGAAAAGGGAGAACACTATTATGACCTTCTGGGTCGAGTTTCCAACGTTTTTTCCTGCATGATGAGTGCAGAAACCTGTGACGAAATGGAAGCTTTGGCGCAGAAGCTAAGTCCTATCCTCACCAAGCATGCTAATGACATAACTCTTAACAAGAAGTTATTTGAACGAATCAAATTTGTACATGACCATCCTAATCGAGAGTTGACAGCAGAAGAACAGATGCTGCTCGACACAAGTTATGATGGTTTCGTGAGAAGTGGTGCCTTGCTCAACGAAGAAGGTAAGGAAAAACTCCGCAAACTGACAGAAGAAGCCAGTATGCTTACTCTCCAGTTTTCACAAAACGTATTGAAAGAGAACAAAGCATATACACTTCATATAACAGACGAGGCACAACTGGATGGTCTTCCAAACACAGCAATAGCTGCAGCTGCACAGAATGCCAAGGAGCAAGAAAAAGAGGGATGGATATTTACCCTCGACTATCCAAGCTACTCTCCGTTCATGACTTACTCAACACAGCGTGAGTTACGAAAGGAAATGTATATGGCACGAAATACAGAGTGCACCCATGACAATGACTCTAATAATCTGGAAATCTGCAAGCGTCTTATCAACCTTCGCCGAGAACTGGCTCAGCTTTTAGGTTTTACTACCTATGCTGACTATGTACTCAAGCATCGCATGGCAAGCAATATAGAAAATGTCTATAAACTTCTGAATGATCTCATTGATGCCTATAAGCCAACTGCTATCAAGGAGGTAAAGGAAATAGAAGAACTGGCAAAGGAAATGGAAGGTAAGGATTTCAACATGCAGCCATGGGACTTCAGTTTCTATTCTCATAAACTGCAGATGAAGAAATTCAATCTGGATGCAGAAATGCTACGACCATATTTCAAGTTGGACAAAGTGATTGAGGGAGTATTCGGTCTTGCAAATAAGTTATATGGAATCTCCTTCAAGGAGAACAAGGAAATACCAGTATATCACCCAGACGTAAAAGCATACGAGGTATTCGATAAAGACGGAAGTTATCTCGCTGTATTCTATGCAGACTTCTTCCCACGAAAGGGAAAACAAGGAGGGGCATGGATGACTGAATTCCAAGGTCAATGGATAGACCATAAAGGCAAGAATGTGAGACCTCATGTAAGCGTAGTGACTAATTTCACCAAGCCTACCGAGGAAAAGCCTGCGCTTCTGACCTTAGGAGAAGTAGAGACCTTCCTGCACGAATTTGGTCATAGTTTACATGGTATGTTTGCTAACACCCGTTTTGAAAGCCTTTCAGGCACAAACGTCTGGTGGGACTTCGTTGAATTACCATCCCAATTCATGGAGAACTATGCCATAGAAAAAGTTTTCCTCCGCACCTTTGCCTTCCATTATGAAACAGGCGAGCCTTTACCTGACGAACTGATAGAGCGCATCGTCAAAAGCCGCAACTTCATGGCGGCTTACGCGTGCTTAAGACAGGTAAGTTTTGGACTTCTTGATATGGCATATTACACGAAAAAAGATGCGTTCACAGACGACATCATCCCATTCGAAAAGAAAGCATGGGAAAAGGCCATGATTCTACCTCAGTTACCAGACACCTGTATGACTGTAACCTTCTCCCACATCATGGCAGGTGGATATGCTGCGGGATATTACAGCTATAAATGGGCTGAAGTACTGGATGCTGATGCGTTCAGCGTTTTCAAGAAAAATGGTATCTTCGATCAAGCTACAGCAAAAAGCTTCAGAGATAATATTTTGTCTAAAGGAGGAACAGAACATCCAATGACATTATATAAGCGATTCCGTGGTCAAGAACCAACGATAGATGCCTTGCTTGAGAGAAACGAAATAAAGAAAAATGTGAATGTTTATTAAAAGGTTATGGAGAACGGACTTTCTAAGCAGACAAAACTGGATTTGCGATATTTAAGAATGGCTCGCATTTGGGCAGAAAACAGTTATTGCAAACGCAGACAGGTAGGAGCACTGGTAGTCAAAGATAAAATGATTATCAGTGATGGATACAATGGTACTCCAAGCGGCTTTGAGAATATCTGCGAAGAAAATGATATTACCAAACCGTATGTTCTCCATGCAGAAGCCAATGCCATCACAAAATTGGCAAGAAGCAGCAATAATAGTGACGGCAGTACACTCTACGTAACCGCATCTCCTTGTATAGAATGTGCCAAGCTCATCATTCAAGCAGGAATCAAGCGCGTAGTATATGCAGAAAAATACAGACTCAATGATGGAATCCAACTCATGGAAAGAGCAGGGATTAAAGTTGAGTATCTGGATATAAACCAACAAATTGCTCAAACTGAAAATGAATAGGCTTCTCGTGAGACAAATACAAACAAGAGCAAATAGTAGAATATAACGTTAGTATAAAACATGATTATGAATAAAAACAAGAACAATCGATTTATGCCAATCATCATGGCCGCTTGTGTCGTGGTGGGTATATTTCTTGGCTCTTTTTTCTCCAACCACTTCTCTGGCAACCGACTCAACATCATCAATAGTGGAAGCAACCGACTCAACAATCTGCTACACATTATAGATGACCAGTATGTTGATGCTGTCAATATCGACTCGTTGGTAGATGAGGCTATTCCATTAATCTTGGCAGAATTAGACCCACACTCTGTCTATATAAGCGCAAAAGATGCGGCTGCAGCAACAGACGACCTCAAAGGCTCATTCTCTGGAGTAGGTGTAGAATTTGTCATCAGAGACGACACCATCCATATTCAGAATGTCATCCAAAATGGACCTGCAGAAAAAGCCGGTCTTTTGGCTGGTGATAAAATCGTAGCAGTAGATGGCAAACCTTTTGTAGGCAAAATTGTCACCAACCAGGAAGCGATGCACCGTTTGAAAGGTCCAAAAGATACAAAAGTTAAAATTGGCGTTGTGCGTTATGGCAGCAATAAAGTACAAACTTATACCGTAACCCGTGGTGAGATTCCAACCAAGAGCGTCACTGCTGCATACATGTTGGATAAAACTACCGGATACATTCGTATTAAGAATTTCGGTGAGAACACCTATCCTGAGATGTTGATAGCTTTAGCTAAGTTGTCACAGAAAGGTTTCAAGAATCTCTGCATCGACCTACGAGACAACTCCGGCGGTTATCTTTCGGCAGCTGTAAACATGGCTAATGAATTCCTGTCTGATAAAAAGCTGATAGTCTATACACAGGGACGTAAATCTCCACGTCAGGAATATCGCAGCGATGGTAAAGGTTCCTATCAGGATATACCTTTAGTGGTACTTATTAATGAAGGTTCTGCTTCATCTGCAGAAATCTTTGCAGGTGCCATGCAGGACAATGATCGCGCCACTATTATCGGCCGCCGCTCTTTTGGTAAAGGTTTGGTACAGCAACAGTTGGAATTCCCAGATCACAGTCTAATCCGACTGACTATTGCAAGGTACTACACTCCTTCCGGACGTTGCATACAGAAGCCATATACCATGGGCGACGATAAAGATTATGAGCAAGATTTACTGGATCGCTACCAGCATGGTGAGTTCTTCTCGCAAGACAGCATCAAGCACACCGGTCCTGCCTACCATACAGGATTGGGCAGAGTGGTATATGGCGGTGGTGGTATCACACCTGACATCTTCGTACCGGAAGATACGTTGGGCATGACCTCATATTTCAAAGAAGCCAGCATGAGTGGCCTGATTCTTCAATACGCATTCATCTATACAGACAATAATCGTCCTAAGTTGAATAACTTTAAAGAGATGATGGAACTTTCAGATTATCTTGTAAAACAAGACATGGTTGAGAAGTTTGCTAATTATGCTGACAAGCATGGATTACAACGCCGCAATCTGCTGATAAGAAAGTCGCACAAACTTTTAGAGCGTGTACTCAATGGTCGAATTATTTACAACATGCTTAATGAGCAGGCTTGGTCTCAATACATCAATCAGGATGATCCTGTCATCAAGAAAACATTGGAAGTATTCGAGGAAAATGCAGCATTCCCTAAAAAGCCAGTTGCTGTGCAAAAGGCAAAAGGAAAATTATCAAACAAAGTTAGCGGAAAAGCTAAATAAGACTTTGTCTAATAAGAATAGCTATTGTCATGAACAAACAAGAACTCAGAACAGAGATACGAAATAGGAAGCGACAGTTTACCCAAGCACAACTGGGAGAGCTGTCGCTCTCTATTATTATGCAATTAAAAAAGCATCCCCGTTTAAGAAAAGCACAAACGATACTGCTATACTATTCATTACCGGATGAAGTAAATACACATGAATGGATAGATGAAATCGTAGCCGAAGGAAAAAAAGTCCTACTACCTGTAGTTACAGACGGAGAAAACATGATCTTAAGAGAATATACAGGGAAAAAGGATCTCAAGGAAGGTAATTATCATATCTTAGAACCAAGCGGAACTCTATTTTCTGAAAAAAGATACGGAGAAATCGAAGTTGGAATCATTCCTGGTATGAGTTTTGATGACAAAGGACACCGCCTGGGTAGAGGTAAAGGATATTACGATCGATTCTTAGAGAAGATTCCATCCATCTATAAAATCGGAGTCTGCTATAGTTTTCAGAAAGAATCTTCGATTCCTTATGAAAAACATGATAAAATCATGGATGAAATTATTACTGATATCTAATAGAATTTAATATCAACAATGACCTGTGCACCGGCACATTCGTTCAGGCGTTTCACCAAAATACTACGTCCCATAGATAGGTCTGCACGCAAGGCTGGATTATTCACCTTTACGAACAATGTCTGGTTTTTGATAAAACGTTCACTGGTATATCGGGCTATAGGCTCCCCTACCACATCATCCCAAGAAGTTAAAAGTCTCCTTTGACGTAGAGGTGACTCTAAACCCTGACGCCGCAGAAAGTCTGGCAATAAGGTCTGCATGGATTGTACTTTTCTTCTAAACATGATATAAATGATTTTAATAATTAATGTAAATCAAATAGAGCATTAGCCACAAATCAACAGAGACAAGAACTTTGCAACAGCGAAATGAACTTTACCCCCCAAAGAGAAAGAACTATTCTCAACTGTTTGCCATCAATTCTATATCACCTCCCTCGACCGTAAATATCTTATATTCACCATCGCTTTTAGACAGGATTTTATCCAAATGATCACGATTCGTATCAGTAATGAATATTTGTCCGAAGTTATCACCAGAAACAAGTTGGACAATAGATTCTACTCTTTGTGCATCCAACTTATCAAAGATATCGTCTAACAGCAACAAAGGGGTTGTGATAGAAGAAGTACGGCGCAGAAAATCAAATTGAGCAAGCTTCAAAGCAAGCACAAAAGTTTTATTCTGTCCTTGACTTCCCTCACGTTTCATCTGAAAATCACCTATAAGCATCTCAAGATCATCACGATGTACACCATGAAGAGAATAACCAACTGCCCGGTCCTTGAATCTATCACGCTGAATAACATCTAACAGTGGACCACGCTGACAATGAGAGACATAGCGAAGACTAACCATCTCCCGTTGACCAGAAATCTGCTGATAAATTCGTTGAAAGACAGGAACCAATTCCTCCACAAAAGCAAGACGTTTCTGAAAGAGCAACTCGCCATTACGGGCCATCTCCTGCTCCCATATATCAAGCAAGGACAAATCAGGCTCCTCCTCCATCTTCAAAAGAGCATTACGCTGCTGGAGAGCCTTATTATAATTAGCCAACAATTCAATATAAGAATGGTCATATTGTGAAATAACAACATCCATCAAGCGACGGCGCTCTTCACTTCCTCCTTCTATAAGGGAAGAATCAGAAGGAGAAACATAAATTAAAGGAACTAAACCGATATGTTGCGACAAACGCTTATACTCCTTTTTATTGCGCTTGAAATGTTTCTTCGTACCACGTTTCATACCACAATAAATATTCTCGATATCACCCTGTTCTGTGCGATATTTCCCTTCAAGCATAAAGAAATTCTCATCATGCATGATAATCTGAGAGTCAATAGGATTATTGGCACTACGACAAAAGGAGAGGTAATAGATTGCATCCAAAAAATTAGTCTTACCTACACCGTTATGGCCGATAAGACAATTGATTTTTGGGGACAGATCCAAATTCACTCCCTTTATGTTCTTATAATTTAAGATGGAAATATTCTCTAAAATCATAGGCTCTTTATGCTTTTGGACTGCAAAGATAGCAGAAAAACCGCAAAAAACGAAAAAAGTAGGCTAGAAATTTCAATATATAAATAAAATTGCGTATTTTTGCAAAAAATTAGGCGCAATCGACTAATATAAAGACCTTAAATGGGATTAGCATTCATTTTTTATAAATGAAGAAATTCCTTTTATTGAATATTAAAGTTGATGATGCGTTTATCCAACAGAATTAGAATAATAAAAAAAACAAAATAAAAAAATGGCAAAAAACAACGTACAGGCTCCAGAAAGCGAGAGCCTTAACATTCATGAGGCTTTCTTCTTGAAAAACAAGAAGTTGATTCTCGGCGCAGTAGTTGCTATCATTGTAATTATTGCAGGTATTTTCGTTTACAACAATCAGATTGCTGGTCCACGTGAGGACAAAGCAAGTACTATGTTAGGCAAAGGTCAGACTTATTTCAACAATGAAATGTATGACCAGGCTCTCAATGGCGATGGTGCTGGCTTTGTAGGTTTTGCAAAAATTGCAAGTGACTACAGCGGCACAAAAGCTGCAAATCTGGCCAATCTCTATGCAGGTCTTTGCTATGCAAACCTTGGCAAGTGGGCTGAAGCACAGAAAAGCCTTGATGCTTTTTCTTCTAAAGGAGATCAGATGATTAGTCCTGCAGCACAAGCAGCTTTAGGTGATGCTTATGCACATCTCAACCAGCTCGACAAAGCAGTGGAAGCATTTAAGAAGGCAGCAAGCATGGCTGATGACAAGGCACAAGACGATGCAAACAACAGTCTCTCTCCTACTTTCCTCATCAAAGCAGGTGAAATTCTTGAAAGCCAGGGAAAGAAGGCCGACGCTTTGAGCATCTACCAAGACATCAAGAAAAAATATGTAAACTCTATGCTCGTTCAGAGTTCAGAGATTGATAAATACATCGAAAGAGCTTCCAACTAATTATGGCAACAGCACTTCATAATTTATCAGACTACGACTTTACCAAGGTGCCAGACGCAAGCAATATGTGCTTTGGCATCGTGGTAGCAGAATGGAATCCAGAGGTAACAGGTGCCTTGCTTGACGGAGCTGTCAAGACTTTGGAAAAGCATGGCGCTCTTTCTGAAAACATTCATGTAAAGACTGTTCCTGGCAGTTTTGAGCTCATCTATGGTGCTCACCAGATGGTACTCAATGGTGGTTACGATGCTGTCATCATACTTGGATGCGTAATACGCGGTGAAACTCCACATTTCGACTATATCTGTCAAGGAGTTACCTATGGTATAGCTCGCTTAAATGCCACACAGGAAATCCCTGTCATCTATGGCCTGTTAACAACAAATGACCTGCAGCAGGCTCAAGACCGCTGTGGTGGTAAACTTGGCAACAAGGGTGACGAATGTGCTATTGATGCTATTAAAATGGCAAAATTCTAAATATATATAATAATAAGGTACTATATATAATAAGGTATATGAAACTATATCAGTTATTACAATCATTCGAATTTGAAGAGTTATTCCCTGCAGTGAATGAAATGTATCCAAATGCGTACCTGCATCGCGATATATTTGAAAAAGCATTCAACATGCTTTGCAACATCCAGCCTGTAGTTTCGAAGAAAACCATCAGATACGAACTTAAGGAAGATCCAAATAGCAAGGATATGATTGTGGGAGCAGATGACACCAGTTTCAATACAACCTGGGATGCTTGCCTCGGTAAAGAAATCAAAAAAGGAAAAGGTGCAAACCTCAATGATGAAGAATTAGCAGCCAATTGCCTGCTCAATATACTCTTCCTTGGCCGACACCCTCTCAGTTTTGAAAAAGACTACCGAAAGCTTTTCAAGTAGTCTTTATTCTGCAAGATTGATAATCAATTCACATAAGCATTAGACCTCATCCTCATCGGATGAGGTTTTTTGTTGTTGATTATTACTGTCATCCTCTTCTTCGTCACTACCTGTATCCAATTTAGTATCTTTACCAACAGAAACAGCACCCATACGAGAAATCTTAACCACTAAAGGCACATACTCATCACTTGTAACATCTGGAGAGCCAACACTTCCAGCAAAAACAAGATTGTCCCCTTCAGCCTGTACATAAACTAAACCAAGCAATGCCCCATTTTGCTGGGTATTCTTATCTAAATATCCTGTAAAATCGGTCTTCAGAAAGGTACGATTAAAAAATTCAGTACCATCCTTACGCAGAATCCTAACCGTAATCTTATTATCAAAATATTTGGTATTATCATCACCGACAGCTAAAGGCAAACTATTGTCTGCTTCACGCTTAACTATAACTTTATAGGTTGAACCAAGCCATTCAACCTCACGAGCCTGTTCATATCCACTCATCTGCTGAGTCTTCTTTGGCTTTGGAGCCTGAGGCTTTGGAGCGATGATAACATCACTCTTCTTCTTTTCACTGCATGATGTGAAGCCAGTGGCAAGACATGCAGCCAAAAGTAAAGGAAATATTCTATTCATCATTACATTTTTATAGATTATGTGGCAAAATTAAGAAAAAATTATCAATTGACAAAAAAAACAGAATAAAAAAAGCACCCTCTTTCACAAGAGAGTGCTTCTTAACCTTTTTACTAACTAAAAACCTATTGTTCTCACACGATATTATAAAAGTTCAGTTTATGAATTCTAATCGTTTATATAGACCTTTGCAAAGCAGAAAGGTTTAATACAAAATTGATTTTTCTTCGTATTTAACATATTTCAACACAAAAAACAATCTTTCAAAGTGGTATTTAAAAGAAGGAAAAGTACCCATTATAAAAGATTATCAATTAAAAAGAAACAAAAGAAAAGAAATAATTTGGTTTTTCGAACATTTTGATGTAACTTTGCATTCAAAACAAGACAATTCGTATGAAAAAGTTATTTTTTTTATTATTAATTGCTATCATATACACCTTTTCCTCTTGCTCAGAAAAGAAAACAGAGGAAAAGAAGACTGTCATTGATACTATCCCTATGATGGTAATGCAAATACAAAAATGCAACCGACTTTACACGACAGAAATACAGGTCCATAAAATAGTAACACATGACGACCAACTGAAATTAAAAGGCTCTATATTCAAAAAAAATTTCAATATCAATGTACCTGGTTCCAACAGAAAAGTTGCAATTCCGATGGATGCAACACTAAAAGCATACATAGATTTCAATGATTTTGGGGCACAGAACATCAGCAGAAAGAATGAAAAAATAGAGATTACATTGCCAGACCCCAAAATAATGCTCACAAGCAGCAAAATAGATCATGAAGGAGTCAAACAGTTTGTTTCGCTCACTCGACGTAACTTTAGCGATGCTGAACTCAGTCTATATGAACAGCAGGGCCGGGAAGGAATCATCAAGGACATTCCTAATATGGAAGTCATTGAAACAGCAAGACAAAATGCAGCCAATATTCTAATTCCTATGCTCATGGAAATGGGATTCAAAGAAGAAAATATAAAGATCACTTTTCGAAAGAAATTTTCATTGGACGATCTCAAGACCATCTTGGACAATTCGACTATTGAAAAGAAGACGAACTAAAAAAACAGGTTAAAAGGCCTGTTTTTAGCCATATAACAAAGATATTAATTAGGTAAAGATCAACCTGAAGGAATAAAGATAATAAAAAGGCAATATACAATGAAGCGAATAGAAATCATCATTATATTAGTACTTGTCATTGTAATAGGTGGAAGTCTATATTGGTTGGCAAGAGATGCTCATGTGGAAGGAGAAAACGTGGGGCAGACACAACTGTCTCCTACACAAATCCGCACTATAGAGAACATCGGGCAATGGGAATTTCTATCAATAAGCGATGAAGAACTCATAGATACAACAAGGCATGGCTTCTTCGGTGATGATAAGTTAGTACGTATCTATTATGGTACACTTCGGCTTGGCATTGATTTGAAAAATGTAAAAGAAGGTTGGATGGAAAAAGAAAATGATACTATTGTCTGCACCCTACCTCCAATCAAATTACTGGATCGCAATTTTATTGACGAAGCAAAAACCAAGTCTTTTTTTGAAACAGGCGACTGGACAGGAAAAGACAGGCAAAAACTATATGAGCGAGCTTACAATGCAATGAGAATACGATGCTTATCAAATACAAACATATCAACAGCAGAAGAAAATGCTCGGATTCAATTCTACAAGATGCTCAAGGCTATGGGATTTACAAATGTAAAAGTAAGATTTGAAGGGAATCATAAAAAATAAAAGTTTAGATAAAGTGACATCGTATCAAAACTTCAATATATAAATATAATCACGTAATAATAATAAGGTAAATTAAGAGAGACTTATGGATGCAATCAACGATTTTTTCTCAGCTTTCAGTTCATTCCTTTGGGGATGGCCTATGATTATTCTTCTGTTAGGAACCCATATATTCCTGACTATTCGATTACGTTTTCCGCAACGTAAGATTTTTAAAGCAATCAAGCTTTCCATAAAGAAGGATGAGAACGCTACAGGAGACGTATCACAGTTTGGCGCTCTGGCAACAGCGCTTGCTGCAACTATTGGAACAGGTAATATCATCGGTGTTGCCACGGCCATTGCGCTGGGTGGTCCGGGTGCTGTACTATGGTGCTGGCTTACAGGTGTATTTGGTATATCCACAAAATATGCTGAAGGATTACTTGCTGTAAAATATCGAGTAAAAACGAGACGAGGACGCATGTTGGGCGGACCTATGTATGCATTAGAGAAAGGCTTAGGCTGGAAATGGTTGGCCATTCTTTTTGCAATCTTTGCAGCATTGGCTTCTTTTGGAATAGGAAGTACTGTACAGGCTAATGCTATATCTTCTCTGGTAGAAAACCAATATGGAATATCACCATACATTACGGGAGCTGTCGTTACAGCACTTGGTGCAGCCGTAATTCTTGGTGGTGTAAAGACCATCTCAAAGGTATGCGGAATGCTGGTTCCATTCATGGCACTCTTCTATGTAGTAGGATGCATATACATTCTCTTTGTCAACCATGTCTATCTGCTGCCTGCCATCAAGGTTATCCTGGAGTCTGCCTTTACAACCAAAGCTGCAGGAGGTGGCTTTGCAGGTAGCACATTGATGATGGCTGCACGTTATGGTATCGCACGTGGTCTCTTCTCCAATGAGTCCGGTTTGGGATCTGCCCCTATTGTTGCTGCAGCTGCGCAGACCCGCAATCCTGTACGACAGGCATTGGTATCTTCAACAGGTACTTTCTGGGACACAGTCATCATCTGTGCGTTAACTGGTTTAGTAATTACCTCCAGTATCATTGCTTATCCAGATATAGACTACCATAATGGCGCAGCACTAACCAAAGCCGCATTCAGTAAAATTCCTTATATCGGCGCCCCTCTTTTAACATTCGGACTGGCAACTTTTGCTTTCAGTACGACATTGGGATGGAGCTATTACGGAGAGCGTTGTGTGGAATATCTTAAGGGCAAAAGATGGATGTTATGCTATCGTATGCTATACATCGCAAGTATCTTTGCTGGAAGTGTTATCAGCCTCGGTCTTGTGTGGAATATAGCAGACTGCATGAATGCCCTCATGGCCATTCCAAACCTGGTATCCCTGCTATGCCTCAGCGGAATTATCGTACACGAAACCAGAAAGTATCTCTGGAGAGACAGACTTGATAGGGATATGGAAGAAAACGAGATAGAGGAACTGGAAGAAATCGAAAAGATTCAACCACAGATGGAAGAAGAACATCCAAAGAAATAAAGTTCTTGCATCCATATAATCAAAATTGTCCTGACTACATCACGCAGTCAGGACAATTTTTTTACTAAATCAACAAAAACTAATAAAATTTTATTCAACCTAAACCTAAAAACTTACTTTCTACCGAGAAACTGAATACCTACAAGAATTCAGCTATAACCTATACTTTACCTATATGAAAAACCTAAAACCTTTTTCTGATTGCAAAGGTACGACAAAAAGTAATAAGTTGGATGCATTTATATTAGTTTTTTGCACTTTTACTTGAGCAAACGTTTGCACAACTCTTTGCACTATTGTGCGTTAACATGACGAATATCACGCCAAAGACATTATGCAACAAAATATCAGCTATCAGTCTTGCTTATACTGTAAATGTCTCATCGGATGTCCCCCCCATGTAGAATCATTAACATAAACGAAACCAAGACGCTGATAAAGAGCCTCTGCTTTAGGATTACCTTTATCGACAAGCAAGCCGACTGCTGGTATCCCAAGTTCTGCACCACGCTCTATAGTAGCTTGAAGCAACTGAGAAGCAATCCCCTTTCCACGAAAATTACAGGAGACTGCGAGACTGTCAATATAGAACTCACCACCCTCTGTCTCATCTGTCATGCCTGTATAATCAATCCCGAAAGCTTCCAATGCTGCTTCATAGAATCGACGACGGAGCTGGTGGAGTTTACCACCATCATAAGCAACACAGATACCAGCCAATATGCCACCAGAGGTATAGGCAGCCAAGACATTACGATAACTATATTGGCTATCTTCCATCTCGACCAAACGGGTCATCATACGATGAAAGTCAACCAATGTATGCTTAGGGCCAGCAAAGTTTTGACAACACTCAGCATTCATCGCCTCCATGATGAGCGATGCAATATGAGAAGCCATGTCAGGCGTAGCTTTTTCTATTTTTATCTTCATAATGCTGCAAAGATAAGCAAAATAACCAAGACAAACGAATTTTGTCTTGGTTATTTTTTAAAGATATTGTGAAAAATAAAAAAATCAGTTTTGTTAGCGTGTAACAACCTCTATTTCAAAACTTCCAGGCTTATACAAATAACCTGTGCAAAGAGGAGCATCTACCTTAAAAGCTTTCCATGAAAGTTTCGACCAGTCTATTTGATTCGTACTCTGCGCAATAGGAACTTGCGGAATCAAACTACCATCCCTCACTAAGATAATACAAGGTACAGGCTTACTTACATTAGGCAGACCAGATTTCTCTGAATATGCAGCAACTTCTTCTGCGGTAGGAATTGCGATATTCTGATACCCACCTTCATAAACTTTTCCATTCTGATAATCTATCCACTTTCCCTTAGGAAGATATACAGAACGCTGATGCCCTCTCTCTAAAAGCGGAGCAACCAGGATTTGGGAGCCAAACATATATTCGTCCTCAACAAGCCACGCTCCAGCATCATGAGGAAACTCTACGAAGAGCGCTCTAACCATAGGCAGTCCTTTGTCAGAACACTCCTTGGCCTGTGTAAACACATACGGCATCAGTTGATATTTCATTTCTGCACATGTGCGGAATGCATCAGTAAAATCCTTGCTAATCAGCCAAGGTTCTGTAGGAGGTGCACCATGTGCACGAGTATGAGAACTCAAAAATCCAAATGGCAACCATCGGCGGTAAAGATCATCAGGACTCTGAGTAACAAATCCACCCATATCATGACTCCAGAAAGAAAAGCCACTCAAACCAAAGCTCAAGCCGCCTCGGAGATCACCCAACATACCAACACTTCCCACTTCATTAGTAGCCGCATCTCCACCCCAATGCAAAGGGTATCTCTGACTTCCTGCCCATGCACTGCGAGCCCAGATCACGCCCTCCTGCTCTGCAGAATTAGATTTCACAGCTTCCCAAAGTGCCTTGTTGTATCTCAACGGATAAAGATTATGTTCATAAAAACCAGTTTTACCGCTTGCATAAAGTCCGTCATAAGGAGCAGCCTCTCCAAAATCACACTTGATTACACTTACACCTTGTTTTATAAGATGAGCTATCTTATCCTGATACCAAGAGATTGTTTTAGGATTACTCAGATCAAGTACGGCATCCTCATAATTCAAGGTACCATTCGCATTACGGACTGCCATCCCTTCGTCCACTAATTCATGGAAATAACGATTTTTAGGAGTAAAGTATGGTAACTGCCAGAGACAAGTATGGAAGCCATCCTTTTTCAGTTTTTTCAACATCCCCACTGGATCCTTAAAACGTTCTTTAGAGAACTCATAGTCACACTGCCAGTCAACTCCAAACCAACCTGTATCAAAATGAATCACATCAGCCGGTATATGGTTGCTTCTTAGCTGATGGGCGATTTCCAAACCTTCTTTCTGAGAGAAATAAGAAATGCGGCTCATCCAAGTACCGAAAGTCCAAAGCGGCAACATGGGTGATTTACCTGTCACGTGCGTATATTGGTCCAGAATATCTTTAGGTTCGCCAAAGAATATAAAGAAATCCATGACCTCATCGCCCATGAACAAGCGTTGTGCACCGATATAACTTGCTCCGAAATCTGCCGTTGTAGGAGCAGACGTATGCATAAAAAATCCATATCCCCTATTAGAGAAATAAAACGGAACCGGCTTATACATACCATCAGTTTCCGGTCCTTGAGGATCTACGACAGAGATATTTACCTTCTGCCCCACCTTGTTGAGGGAAGTAAAGCTTTCACCACATCCATAGATTCGTTCACCCGGAGAAAGCATAAAAACTGGATTGATACTACGAGAATTATCACTTCCTCGCTTGATGAAATTAAACGGTAGTAGCTTTACCTGCGTACTGTCATTATCTATAATATGTCGGGTTTGAGTAAGTATCTTTCCTTGTGCATCTCGTAAGATCAAGCGAAATGGGTATTTCTGTATCTCCAGTTCACCACTTTGATTCTTATATACGATACTTTTTGCCGATGCAGAAGTATTCCAATTTCCCTTGCCTATACGATTGTTACTATTGCCCGCATTTTCTGCAATAAAATCAGGCGAGAACATAGGGTCTTCAGCATCATTCATTTTCGGTTCTATCGGTGAGGTAAAGATAGTAACCCGTAAGGTACGATTATTTATTTTCTGAATTTTGATTTTCAAGTTAGGATCGTTATCATACTGAGTATTCGGAAAATCAAGCATCTGCATACGAACAGGCCAATAACCATTCAGATTAAAAGCCTGACGGGGAGCCAGACGATAACGTTTCCAGTTCAGCAATCCTTCGCCTTTATTCGTATCAAATCCAGCAATACTATCAGCGAGGAAATAGGTATTTGCCAAATCACAGAAGTCACCCGACATATCGGGAGCCTGACATTGCAGATACTCTATGCCATTATTAGTTTTCAGTTGCGCCTGACTCATGATAACAGAAGCCAAAGCGCATAGGGTTAAAATTGATTTTTTCATGATTTCAAGATATTTATAAAAAGTAATCAGAGGGAAATTCCCCTGATTACTACAAGTTTAGAATTAGAATCTCGTTTCGTTCTGATTGAGAATTGCAATATCGTTTTTTCTCATTTAGAACTTCAATATCGCTTCTTTCTGACTGAGAAATTCAATATTGCTTCTTTCTCATTTAGAACTTCAATATTGCTTCTTTCAGATCAGGCGCCTGTGCTTTAAGTGTACCTTTTCCTTTCAGAACTACGATGCATTTTCCAAAGAAAGCCTTACGCTTCGGATCGGTAAAACGCTCCAAAGAGGTTTGACATCCATTGTCTGTTCCAAGGATGTTGGCATCAGAAGAGAAGAAAATCTGATTTTCAGCACGAGGACAAAGATTTCCATCCTTATCCACGACATTTACTTCTACGAAAGTTGTTGGCTCCGAAGATCCATAGGCAAGATTGCCTTGATAGGTCTTTTTCAAAACAATATGATCAGGAGCTCCAGCAGTCTGGATAGTTTGAACAGCTACCTGCTTTCCATTCTTCCTTGCAACGGCCTTCACTTCTCCCGGTTCAAACTTTACTCGCCACATCACATGATACTCTGTAGATTTCTCATATTCCTTGCCAACATTATCAGCCTTAAAGACCTGTTTCTTACGAATGCCCTGACTCTTTCCATTCACAAAGAGTTCCACCTCGTCAGCATGGTTGTAATAACACCACATATCAATCGTCTGACCCGGAATCCAATTCCAGTGTGGGAAAAGATGGAGAACATTCTTCTGCGTCCACTCACTCTGATACATATAATAGCTATCCTTAGGAAGACCCGCTAAATCGATAATTCCAAAATAGCTACTGCGTGCAGGATAAGCATACGGAGTCGGTTCGCCAATATAATCAAAACCAGTCCAGATAAACTGTCCTCCTACGAAATCATTATGCTTCACAACATCCCAGGTTTCCTCGTGGGTACTACTCCAGGAAGCATGCATATTATCATAAGCAGAGCATTTATAAGAAGGGTCACTATAAGGTAACCACCATGCTTTAGGAGCAGTATAGATACTATCACTTGGCATCATGTAATAGCCACGTGTCTGCAATGCTGATACACTTTCAGAAAGGATGAACGGTTTGTCAGGGAAATTCTTTGGCACATCCTTGACCCACTGGTGATGATAATTGAATCCGATGACGTCGATAGCACCACTTTTAAAGAGATGATTCTTCGGATCAGGCTCGTTACAACCAGCTGTTACAGGACGACTACCCCATGGATCATGCTCCTTGACAATGCTGGCGAGATGCTGAGTAAGAAGCGAATTGACACTCAGTTCATCACTATGTGCCAGAGAAGAAGCATCATGACCAGCATTCAGAATCAGGTTGGCCTGTTCCAGAGTAAGCGTATCAGCAGCTGCATCCGACCATTGTTCCAACACCTCGTTGCCTATACTCCACATGATTATACTCGGATGGTTACGGTCACGCTTTACCAAATCGGAGAGATCGCGTAGATGCCATTCATCAAAAAAACGCGCATAATCGCCATTTGATTTCTTACGACGCCACATATCGAAACTCTCATCCATCACAAGGATACCCATCGAATCACACATATTCAAGAGTTCAGGAGCAGGAGGATTATGACTACTTCTGATGGCATTTACACCCATATCCCTGAGAATAGTGAGCTTACGATGCATAGCGTCCTCATTCAGAGCCGCTCCCAGACATCCGAAATCATGATGCTCGCAGACACCATTGATCTTGATATTTTTTCCATTCAGGAAGAAACCTTTCTTGGCATCAAACCTCACATCCCGGAAGCCAGTAGTAGTCGTAGCCCCATCTACAACCTTTCCATTAGCCACTAATTCACTTTTCAAGGTATAAAGGTATCCCTTTCCAATATCCCAGCGATGCGGATTCTTTACCTTGAGTTTCTGTTCCTGATTACCTTGGCTTCTTGCCACCACTCTTCCATCGGCATCGTAAATGGTATTTCTTACAGAAATCTTTAACTTTTGATCAGTAGTCAGAAAATCCACCTTTACCTTTACATCACCTTTCGGAGTGGTAGAAACATATTGTCCCCATTGAGGAATATATGCCGCTTTCATGGTCTTGGTAATCCAAACATGGCGATAGATACCGCACCCAGAATACCAGCGACTGTTCGGTTGGTCGCTATTATCTACCTTCACGGCTATTACGTTATCGCCCTCCTTATTTATATAAGGTGTAAGATCGTATTCAAAAGTGCTATATCCGTAAGGACGTGTACCGAGTTTATGACCATTGATGAAGACGGTAGAATTCATATATACGCCATCAAAGGTGATGGTAAAGCGGTCGTACTTTTCCTGAGGATCTACAGAGAAATGCTTGCGATACCATCCAATACCTCCCGGAAGAGCTCCACCACTGGCACCCGAAGGATTTGATGGAGAGAAGTCACCCTCTATCGCCCAATCGTGAGGTAGATTTAAACTTCGCCAATGCCCATCAGGATACGCAGTTTTCTGCATACCAGAACTATCGGCTAAAATGAAAAGCCAATCTTTATCAAAAGACTGATGTTCGCGGGCAGTCATCTGAAGAGCGAAAAGCCCACTCATCAAAGCTAAGCTAAATATTGTTTTCTTATTCATTCTTATCGACAAAAAATCCCACAGATTGCACGGATTTTCACAGATTTATCATCTTGGGGATAACAACAAAAGATCTGTGTAATCTGCGAAATCTGCGGGAGATTAGATTATTTCAATTTAACTGTAACAGTCTGTCCTGCATACTTTACCATCTTTCCCTTAGGTGCCTTATCGAGGCTTACGCCCTGATTTCTTTGAGCCTGAACCAGTACCACATTGAAACGACGCTTCTGAAGCATACCATCGAAACTACCCTTGCGGGCACCCACTGTGAGGGTCTTCTGTGCATCATTATACTGGAAATCAATAGTAGCATACTTACCCTTCTCGTAGTTGTAATTGGTTCCTTCATCTTCATAGAGCGTATAAGAACCATCCTTGCCGGCATATACATAGAGGTCGATAAGTTCCGGTTTCTTCTGGTCGCTCCATTCCATCTCAGGACCTATTGGAAGTATTGCACCTTCTGGTACGAATACAGGAATCTTCTCGTATGGAGCCTCAGCAACAATAGTCTGACCACCAGCATAGAACTTGCCTGTATAGAAATCATACCATCCCTTCTGCTTAGGCAGATATACATTACGGGAATACTTCTGATATTCACCCACAGGACAAGCCATCAAAGCTGATCCGAACATCCATTGGTCTTTGATATCATAGATTTTATCATCGCCATTGAAATCCATAACCAATCCGCGCATCATGGTATAGTCTTTGAAATGAACCATGCCGGCCATACTATAGAGATATGGCATGAGACGATAACGGAGTTTGTCGTAATAAACGATACTCTTGTAAGCAGGATGGTCTGCCGGTGCGATATTCCACACCTCACGAGTAGGCCACTGACCATGAGTTCGATAAAGAGGAACGAAGCAACCAAACTCATTCCAACGAGCCTGCAACTCTCTCCACTCCTTCAGATCAGCATTCTCTTTACCAGTCTTGTCAAACTCCTGCTGGGCAGCCACATAACGGTTTTCTACACAGAAGCCACCCTGATCCATACCCCAGAAAGGAAGACCCGCCATAGAATAGTTCAAGCCGGCAGTCATCTGAGCACGCATATCCTCCCAACGGGTAGCAATATCACCCGACCAGGTAGCAGTGCTGTAACGCTGTTCTCCTGCAAATCCAGAACGAGTCAGAAGGAAGACGCGCTGGTTAGGATTCACGCTGCGCTGACCATGATAGATGGCATCGGCATTCACGATGCTATAAGCATTGAAATATTCTGTAGATGTACCGAGTGCCGTAGGACCAGAAAGAGCCTTGCGATACCACATCGGAGTACAGTCACGAACATTTGGCTCAGAAGCATCCATCCACCAAGCGTCAATTCCAAACTTATACTTAGAGTAAAGATTTTCATCCATCTGTCGCCAGAACATCTTTCGGGCACCAGCATCATAAGCATCATAGAAAGAACCGCGGAAGCCGAGCCAGTCGTGTATGTCATCCTTGATGGCCTGATGAAACATCCAGCCCTTGGCGTCCAATTCTTTATAATTCTTTACGGTATCATAGAACTTAGGCCAGACAGAAATCATAAAGCGACCATTCATCGCATGCACGCTATCGAGCATAGCCTGCGGGTTAGGGTAACGGCTCTTCTCAAATTCATGGCTACCCCAAGAATCAAGTGGCCAGTAGTTCCAGTCCTGTACGATATTATCTACAGGAATATGCAGGTTGCGGAACTTCTTCAGATTGCTCTCGATATCCCCACTACTCTGATAACGCTCACGGCTCTGCCAGAAACCAAGTGCCCACTTAGGGTACACAGAAGCCTTACCAGTCAGGGTGCGATAACCAGAAATTACCTCATCGAGATTCTCGCCAGCAATGAAGTAGTAATCCATATCAGGAGACATTTCGTTCCAAATGCTCAATTGCTTCTTCTCCTCCTCAGAACGAGGAGCAGCTACACGAAGACCACAGTAGGATACATCACCATCCGGCTGCCATTCTATACGGATAGGAGTCTTCACACCTTTCTGAATAGCTGTTTCAAATTTGAAAGAATTAGGATTCCAAGCTGTACGCCAGCGCTCAGGAACCACCAATTTGCCATCAATATAGATTTTCATATAGCCTGCATAGTAGAGGATAAACTGATAGAAGCTATTGGTAGGTGCCTCTACATAACCCTCGTAAACTACCTTGGAACCATTCAATGCAAACCCTTTAGGGAGATTCTGAATACCTCCCTTATCTGTCTGATTGCATATCTCAGAAGCCTCAGGCATTGCATATTCAAAATAGATACTGTCTTCACCACGAACGATTTTCTGTCCGTTTTTATCTACGTATGTACCTGTCAACTGTCCTTCCTTTCCATCCTTGTCATAGAGTTTAAAGGCACGGTTCAACTGGAGATAATCATCAGGATTACCCCATCGGCAGTATGAATAAGAATCCCAGAGGATACCATAGTTTTTATTAGAGATAACGAAAGGAACACTTACCTTAGTATTATATTGGAAGAGGTCTTCGTTCTTTCCTTTCATATTCAGTTCTTCACTCTGGTGCTGACCAAGTCCATAGAAAGCCTCGTTGTCTGGACTTTCGAAGAGGGCACGCCATGACCATCCATGCTTCTGCTCCTCAGGAACCTTAGCGATATCAACCCCGATTTCACGATCAGGTACCGTGAAAGGCTTAAAAGTCTTACCACCCTGAGCCACCTCATTGAGGAGTACATTTCCCTTGAGATCATAGAAAGTAATCTGCCCCGTAGCTTCGTTCAATACGGCACGCATGGCTGCAGTTGTGATAATCAGATGATCTCCCTGCTCTTCTACCTTATAATTGGTCTTACCCGTCTGAGGCACAATAATAAGACTCTGCTTATTACGGAAAGATTGCTCCGCAGTAGCTTGTACACGGATAATCCTATCACTTACTATCTGTAAGCGAATCTGATTAGGACCGAAATTCTGATGCTGTTTCAACTGAACTGTCAGGAAATTGGCATTCTGCAAATATCCTGCTGCTGAAAGAGAGCCTGCACTCATCACCAGAGCAGCTGAAATCAAAAAAGTCTTAGTTATATTCATTGTTTAAAGTATATATGATTGCTATTTATAATTTTTAAAATATATGTTCCTTAATGATAGTCTATATGTTCCTAATTTTATAGACTACATGTTCCTTAATAATAGACAGTACAATTGCCTAAAATATACGGAACTGCTGCAAAATTAAAATATAAAAATGAATAATCTACAATATTTTGTTTCCAAAATAAGCACAAAATGTTAACCGAAAGTTATTTGTACGAAAGTGACAGAACCAGGAAAACAAAACATACACATAAAAACAACAAAACTACACCTAATTAGTAAAGACTACCATTGATACTGCATTTAACTGCATGAGATAATAAAAAAGAACCGATCTGCTACTATATGTGATAAGAAAAAGAATAAGCCGATCTGCTACTGCATGAGTAAGAAAAAGAACGAACCGGTCTGCTACTGCATGAGACAAGAAAAGGGTACCCTGATGCAGCGTTTTACTGCATGAGAGTACCCTTTTGTGGGATTCTGGAAATTAACTATCCGAATATTTTTTTCTTATATTGAGAAGGAGTCATTCCATATTCATCCTGGAAATACTTAGAGAAGTATCTTGGATTATTGAAACCAACCTTATAAGCAATCTCGCTGACGGTATAATCACCAGTACGCAACAGTTCTTCTGCCCAATGGATTCTCTTGGCACGCAGATACTCGGAAGGAGTAGTACCCGTAAGAGAAACCATGCGCTTGTAGAGTTGCACACGCGAGATACACAGATGAGAGCTCATGGATTCCACACCCGTATCCGGATCACCCATATTATCGCGGATATAGATATCCACATTTCGCAAGAATTTCTTGTCTCCCTCTGTCATCACATATTCCTGCTCAACCGGAGCACCTTCTTCTGCCTGAGCAGTTGGGGTACCGTTTCCCTGGTGATTACCAGGCTGATAAATATCAGAGTTCATAGAACCAACTGCAGACAAAGAACCATCTGAAGCAAAAGTACCCATAGACATGCCATGACCATGGAAGGTACCATCATCAGAAGAGCCAGAAGACGAGGCATCATGCTCAGTTGCAGATGTAGCAGAAAGAGGCTGAGCGTTGCTAAAATTAGCATTTTTTCTCTTTGCCCATTTCATCAGATTTCTGATACGCAGATTGAGCAAGTCGATATCGAAAGGCTTTGTGATATACTCATCTGCGCCATTTTCCAATCCTTCTTTCTTGTGTTCTGAAGCCAGTCGGGCTGTCAGCATAACAAATGGGATATCAGCGGTCAACTCATTTTCCTTTGCCAACTTACAGAGTTCGTTACCATCCATCTCCGGCATCATGACATCACTCAGAATAATGTCAGGCAAAGGCTGGGTCTGCAGTTTTTTCCACGCTTCCTTACCATTTACGGCTTCCTCTACCACATAATTCTCAGAAAGAACTTCGCTCATAAACTCACGGAAGTCATCACTATCATCCACCAACAGAACCTTCGGTTTCAGAGATACAACGGTCTCTTCTGACGGAACTTTTGAGGAGCTGTCTAATGGAACGTTGGAAGAACCAACTGATGCGGCAGATGCAGGAGATGTAGCAGATGCTAACGATACAGCAGATGCAGCAACTGCCGGATTCACTTGTCCATTCTGTGATTTTCCGATAGAACTATTCTGTCTCAGCGGAATATTGACAGTAAAGACAGTTCCGCCACCAGGATTGTCTGCTACACTTACATTTCCGCCATGCAGGTCGGCAAATGCCTTGACCAGATTGAGTCCGATGCCACTTCCGCCGTAAGGCTGCATTTCAGTACCGTTCACTTGATAGAAGCGGTCGAAGATATGGCGCTTATCCTCATCACTGATACCTTTGCCTGTATCAGCTACCTGAATCTGGAGAACATCTTTGGCAGAGCCATTGATCACCAGTTCCTTCACTACAGACAGACTGACCGTTACACAACCATTATCTGGCGTAAACTTATATGCATTGCTCAACAGATTGTTGACGATTTTACCCAACTTATCTACATCAAATTCCATGAGCAACTGAGACACTGACGAAGTAAAGTTCAACCTAATCTTATTGTTCGCCAACAACTGGAATGAGTGGCAAATATTCTCCACATAAGATACCACTTCCACCAGCGTCAGGGTTAGCTTGCCCTCACTCTGTTCGATTTTTCTAAAGTCGAGAATCTGGTTTACCAAGTGCAGGAGTCTATCAGCGTTACGGTGAATCATTTCCAGTTTATGCTTCTTGGCTTCATCCTCCTCCTTCTTAATCATATTGAGAAGCGGAGAGATAATCAGGGTAAGAGGCGTGCGGAGTTCATGACTCACATTGGTAAAGAAATTGAGTTTCAACTCGTTAAGCTCCCTATCCTTCCTTATATTTTCCTCCATTTTCTCCTTTTCGAAAATCATTTTCTGCTTTTCGAGAGCTCTCTTGCGGAAGATATAGATGATCCAGAAAGCAAGGCAGAAATACAACAGATATGCCCATATAGAGAGATAAAAAGGAGGATTTACATCAATGACCATCTCGCTGACATCTTCGCCTACCGTTCCATCACCGTTCACTACCTTCACCTGCAAGGTATAGGTATCTGGTGAAAGATTGGTAAAAGTAACTTCTGGCCTGCCCAGCGGAGTCATCATCCATTTATCTGTGACTCCCTTCATGCGATACATA
This sequence comes from uncultured Prevotella sp., assembly GCA_900554835.1. GTDB lineage: Bacteria > Bacteroidota > Bacteroidia > Bacteroidales > Bacteroidaceae > Prevotella. Next base: position 28,821 of record USJD01000006.1, read on the forward strand.
AATCGGTTGCGTGAAGGCACGGTCACGTCTGTAGAAGCCAGTTGGATGGTAAAGGCATTTTCCTTATAACTGAGATTGAGTTTTCGGCACTCATCCAAAGCCTTGTCAAAAACCACTCTTCCCTCATATTCCTCGCCGGCAGCCAACGGATGGTCGAAGAGAACCAGACCACTGAAGAGTGCCTTTACATGCTTCTGAGGCTTACGTTCCATCTGGGTATCGATGGTATTGATGCCGTCCTGACCACCCACTATCAGTTTACCTTCTTGGGTCAAGAAGGCAGCACGATAATTGAAATGTCCGTTTTGCAATCCGTCCATAGAGTTATAGCTGGTCATGTTTACTTCCCATTTTCCATGATTATTCTTGGATAGTTTTACATGGCTCACGATAAATTCAGACACCAGCCAGACGGTATGCGCTCTGTCTTCTACAACGGCACAGCCCACAGCACCCTGGGTACCATTCTGATCGTTGAGGATCTCCATCTGTCCCGTCTTTGGATCATACATGGTAACACCGGCAGGCGTAGCCATCCAGAAGAGACCGCGACTGTCGCAAATGGCATGGTTGATTCCCGGACTTGGGAACGACCTTCCACCCTTAGCAGTAAGATAATTAGTCATCTTATAGGTATCCACATTCAGCACAGTCACGTTCTGCGAATGGCCTACCAACATATCCCCATTCGGCATCGGAGCAAGCGAATTGATATAATTGGATGGAATCTTGGAATTATCTATATTGAATGTTTTGAAAGTTTCCTTCTGCGTATCCATGATCTGCAATCCACCACCCAGCGTACCAATTATCAGGCGATGATGCTTATCTTCAGCCAACGCCCAGACACTTTGCTGCGCAAGTCCATTCTTCGACATCTGGTAAGTCTTCCATTGTCCGTTGCGATAACAGGTCATGCCGCCATTGAAGGTACCGAAGTACATAGAACCGTCGCTCATCGTTACGCAGCTCACTACGACATCCGATTTCAATCCTGTCTGAGCCTTTCCATAATGAATTCGCTCACCCGTATTTGGATTGTAGCAGATGATGCCCGCATCATTGGTTCCGCACCAGTAATTGCCCAACTTATCTTGAGTGATGGTGCAGACATCCCCCAGATAGATGGTTGAGAACTTGGTAGAAGAAGGCGAATAATAAGCTACACCATTCTTGTTGGTACCAATCCATACAGCATCATTCTTGTCGATGATAACCTTCTGCAAGGAGTTGTCAGGAATGCTTCCAACCATTCCCTCTCTCTTTACGTACTGCTTGCATTTCCTTCCCTCCAGATCGAGTACAAACAAGCCATCATGATCCGTAGCAATCCATAGTCTGTTTTTTCTATCATAGGCAATATCCCTAATCAGGATTTTATCGTCTGTAGGCATACTGATGCCGAGCGATTTGATAAAAGTGCCCATTCCGTCGTGCCATTTCTTGGCAATGGAGGAATAGACATGTACGAAATCATTAGAGAGTACCCAATAGTTATTATGACAGTCTATAAAGGTATAAATGGTTTCATCCTTGATATGATAGGTCTGGGTAAGATGACGGTTCACCCAGAGCACCTTGCCTTTCAATCCATCTACCCGACAAAGCGTTCCGTTTCTGAAAGAGAATACTGCAGTACCCTGCTGTTCTGTGACACAAGATACTTCCTTCTGATCTTTCACTCCCAACTGCGCAAAGCTGAAGAATTTATGCTTCATCGTCTTTGTATCGAGGAAGAATACACCTTTACCATACATCACGAACCACATATTCTTATTAGCCTCTATGAATACTTTTTGGGGAGTCCCGTCAATACCGATTGTCTTGAGCCATTTTTCCGGATTGCGATCGAATTTCTCGTTGGAATATTGATAGATACAGTATCCTACCGCAGTATGTATCCATAAATTGCCAAGAACATCTTGCTGGATTTCATCTACAGAATTGTTGGCCAACGAACTAACATCCAAGTTGTTGTAAAAGAAATTTTTGAATCGGAAACCATCGTAGCGATCCAGGCCCGACTGGGTTCCAAACCAGACATATCCCTGCTTGTCCTGCAGGATGGTATTCACCTGTCCGTTGCTGAGTCCATCTCGATTGGATAAAAGGTTGAATTCCATCTCCAAGTGGTTGGCAGCCATAGTAAGCGGTAGCCATATCATCCAGCAGATAAGGGTAGAGATTAGTCTATTCATTATATTCATCTTTCTTTTCATTTAGGTATATATTGAAATAAGCATTGCCAAATAGCGGCGAACATCTGATAAAATTCTGTAAGTAAAGCTTTCAGTTTAGGTATTCTGAAAATCTACAGAGTATCATTAAATATCATTGTTTCCTGTAGCAGGAGAGTTTCATATCATCTAATTATCCGAGAGTTATCATCCACTCTCCTTCCACTGGATATCATTCGTTTATAGCGATTCCTGTTTTTCAGAACTTTCTCTGATTTTCAGAATCATCGGTACCACCTCTTTATATATCTTCTCATCACCATTGATACTTCTCATCAGGAGTTCGCATGCCTTGGTTCCCTGCTCGTGAGCCTTATCCATGATGGCTGTAAGACGGGGAGTAACGAAGGCTGCCGTATCTCCATCCGTAAATCCGATGATGGCCACATCCTGCGGAATGCGGAGTCCCTTGGCCTTGATGGCATCAAAAGCCGCATAGGTGATGATATCGTTGAAAGCCAGGATGGCATCCGGCCGATTGTCGCTTTCCAGAAGTTTCAGAGTTGCGTTGCGGGCCACATCAAAATCAATTTTGTCACAGACAACCAGATTTCTGTCTATCGGAATATGATTATCTCTGAGAGCCTCCAGATAGCCGTGCTTGCGTCGGCGCACCATATCGAGATGGTTTGGGCCACCGATGAATGCGATACGCTTCGAACCGGTTTCGATGAGGTGCTGCGTGGCTTCCTGGGCTGCCACATCACCATTTCCTACCACCTGAGAGAACTTTTCTTCCAGACAGCAGCGGGCAAAGAAGACGAGCGGTACAGACATTTTGTGGAGCTGTTCGAAATGGGAATAGTCTGTGGTATCCTGCGCCAGGCAGGCAATGATGCCTTCCACGTGCATATTGAGGAAGTTGTCGAGTGCCATTACCTCGCGCTCATAATTTTCATGACTGTTGGCACTGATAACCGAATAACCGCGTTTGGTTGCATAATCTTCTATACCATCGAGAACGGCTGCATAGTAGTGGGTCACCAGATTAGGAACGATGACACCTATCACACGCGGTGCTTCCTTGCGGAGGCTCTGCGCAAACGGGTTAGGTCTATAATTGAGTTCCTTGGCCAGATCCTTAACCTTCTTGGTCATTTCCTCACCCACTTCGTGGCTATTGCGCAATGCTCGTGAAACGGTGGCAATGCTGACGCCAAGCTGGGCTGCCAAATCCTTTAAAGAAGTTCTACGCTGTTTCATATTGTAGCTGATTTATAGACAAATAAGAGTTCATTTAATAACACCTCACAATCATGTCTGTTTAGCAAAAACTTTATTTAACCAGTGAGTACACTTTTTCTTTGCAAAGATAGTGTTTTTTCTTTAAAGGCGCAAACGTTTACGTGTATTTTTTCAGAAATTTAGAAAGATTATCACTAAAAATGTACTAATTTTGCAAACGAAAGTAATGAATAGTTGATAATAAGTTAGTTAGAAACAGGTAAGGCTTAAATTTGTCGAGAGGACAAGTTTAAGCCTATTTTTGTTTTATACAGATTTTCCTTTGAAGATTTCCTTTGAGGATTCCTTTGAAGATTTCCTTTGAAGATTTCCTTTGAGGATTCCCTTTGAGGATTTCCTTTTGAGGATTTCCTTTTGAGGATTTCCTTTTGAAGATTTTCCTTTGAAGATTCCTTTGAGAATTTCCTTTTGAAGATTTTCTTTTGAAGATTCCTTTGAAGATTTTCCTTTGAAGATTCCTTTGAAGATTTCTTTTGAAGATTTTCCTTTGAAGATTCCTTTCCGAGAATCAGATATAGTATTCTGCAGTATCCACGAGTCCTGCCCTCAGCGCATACTTGGTAGCCTCATGAACATTGTTCACATTCAGTTTGCGGAAGATATTCTTGCGATGGGTGTTCACGGTATGGAAACTTGAGAATCGCTTGTCTGCTATTTCCTTGGTCGTCATGCCGAGAGCGATATCCTTCAGTATCTCCGTCTCTGTCTTCGTCAGGTTAACCTTCTCCTCTACCTCATGCTTAGGAGCCAGAAGCACTTCCATCATGCGCTGACAGATGAACCGGTTGCCATGCACGCAGAACTTGATGGCTTCCTTAATTTCTGAAAGCGGACACTCCTTCAGCAGAATACTGAACTGCATGCTACTGGCTATCAATACCCTTACCAGCTCGGCACTCAGATCTTCGCTGAAGAGCAGCCAGCGTGTGTGAGTGAATCGCTGCTGGAGTATCAGCAGTTCATCGGCATCGTTGATATCGAATGAGGTGTAGTCTAAGACCACTACCGTATCATCGTTCTCCTTCAGCGCCAGCATCAGTTCGGCCTTGTCATCCGTATATTTCCATTCCAGTCCTTCCATCCCCTGCAGCACGTATATCATGCCCGCACGGGTGATGTCCTGTCTGTCTGCTAATAAAATTCTCATAGTTATATTCTCTCCTATTTTTTATGTTGTTATTCTCCTTATATATTCTGTTTGCGCACTATAGCCATCGCTCCCCGATTGATTTGGAGGATGGTGATACCGGTTCGATATTCAACTGATATTTATTCAGTTTTTATACCATTGATATATCTCTATAATGCAAAACGACCCATAGGCAACTTTGAGGAGTCGCCTATGGGTTATTTTTCTCGTATATCAGAACGACATCATGAAGCCGAAACGGATGCCCCACTTGTCGATGTTGTTGTTATTCAGATAGGTGAGTCGTCTCACATACTCTACTGAGAAGAACTTGAAGATGTTGTGCACACCAGCCACGCACTCCCAGTAAGGTGTATCATTCATCACATGAGAGTTCTTAGGGAACTTGAACAGCCTTCCGTCTCCCTGGTTCTTCTCCAGATATGGGTTGTTCTTGTCGGTAAGATGGCCCCACACGCCCTTGATGGCAAACCACTCGCGCCACTTGAGTTTCTTGATGAGCGGAATGCGGTTGAGCAGCTTGCCGTTCATATCCCAAGAGAGTGCCCAGAACACCTGGCGGTCGTTGAGGAATTCCCAGTCTTTCATCAAACTGATTGTTGTCTCCTGCTCAAAGTAAGAGAGGTTGATAGGAGGCAGGATGAGCATCGGGAACGGCACCTTGTTCCACTGTGCCTGTCCGATGGCATGGAAGTCGAGATAACCCCAACTGCCGAGCCACTGGCGCTTGTAGATGCTCAGCTTGGTGATGTTGCTGTGATACTGACCGCCCATGAAGCCCCTGAAGCCCATCGTATGCGAAAGTCCGATTTCCGGACTGTCGAGATTGATAGGCAGTCGCTGCTGCTTGGTATTCACATAGGTAACACCCGGATTATAGTTGATGCCCACGTTGAGGTCGGTCATGCGAATCTTCTTCACCTCGGTACCGTCCAGATGATAGTAGTGGAGATTGCCCACCGTGCGGTTGCTCTGGAAGCGGAGACTCGTATTGAATCGGAAGCCCCAGTCGGTCTCGTAGGTGAATGCCAACTTCTGGCGGTGGTAGAGGAACATCTCGTCCTGAGTGGCTGCACGGAAGGTCATGAAGAAGTTGTCCTTATTGTGCAGCAGGTTCTCGTCTGAAGGAGAAGTCACATCTCGGGCCACCTCAAAAGTAAGGTTGCGCATCGGGAATTCAAACGGACTGTTCTTCTTCTTGTTGAGCGAATAAGTGAAGATATTGCCCGTGTACCAGTCGTTGCTCTTGGTACCGTAGGCTGCATATCCGTCCCAGAAGAAATGCGGATTGAGGGCAGCCATGGTTCTACCGGCCAGTCGCAGTCGGATACCATCCACGAAGTTCTTGGAGATATAGGTGTTCACCGGTCCAAGATCGAACTTGCTCTTCTTGCCGTCCGTACCGCCACCTATCTCCACATAGTTCTCCATCAGGGCCTTCACGAAGAAGATGATATACTTGAATCCCTTCGAGTTTTCCATGCGGTGGATAAAGCTGTCCATCGACGATTCACTCTTTGTGAGGTCCACCTGCCTGTATTTGTTCCAGTAGGCCTCGTCGCGGTTCATGGCATCCATATCGTGCCTTACCTTGGCCTTACCCTTGAAGAGTATCTTCGGCAGTTCATCGAAGGCATAGTCGGTAAGTCGGGTGTTCCTCACCACGAGCAGGTCTTGCAGCACACTGTTCACGTGCAGTTCGGCTATCATATCGTCTTTCGAGAGCACCCATTCGCCGTTGTCGAGCCTGGTGTATTCCTGCTCTATCTTCATATTCTTCACATAGTTCACGTCGGTATTGTGAGGCATGTAGAGATTGCATTTCTTCACGTGCAGCGAACTGTCTGCGAGAACGTACAGCTCTCCACGGAAACCGAAGTCCTGCGAATTGGCAGGTATAAACTGGAGATGATAGCAGAGGTCTCGCTCTACATACACCGTGTCTTCTATATAATAATGGTAGAAGGAGATGCCCGTTCTGCCGATAGGCGAAGGGAACGGATACTGCAGCAGGCGCACGTAGTCGTCGTAGATATCCACATCGGTGAAGGCATCCTTGAGGGCTGTGTTGAGTATCTCGCCGGTCTGGATCACCTGTCCGATACCATTGCTCTGCTGGCCCTTGATGATGTCTTTCTCTGTCTTCGGATCCTTGCGATAGATGTGCTGCGAAACCGTCTCGTCGATGCTCACCGGAAGGGTAAGCTTGCCGTTGTAGGGAGAGGTCTCCACCTGATCCAGAAGATACTGTCGCTTGCTGAAGAACTTGCCTTCCAACTGTTCCTTCTTCAGGTCGTTGAGGGCAAGCGTTATCTTCTGATACTTGTCATACTGATAGTAATCATGATTGCCGAGATCGGTCTTTTTCTTGGCAGCTATCACTCGCCTCATCAGCTCCACGGCAGGGTTGTCCTTACGACTATATTTGCCTCGCTTGGTCTTCACCACCACCTCGTTGAGCTTATGGCTGTCGTCCTTCAGCTTTACTTCTATGAAATCCATTTTCTCGTTTACGCTGATGGTCTGCGACTTGTAGCTCAGGGCAGATACTGTGAGCACCCAGCCTGGATGTTTCTCGATGGAGAACTTACCCTGACTGTCGCTGGACACGGCTATCTTATGCCCGCGATATTGCACGCTGGCATAGGAAACGGCAAATCCATCCTCATCTATGACTCGTCCTGTTATCTTTTGTTGGGCCATCAGCTGGAGTGTAGAAACCAGCAGCAGCGCAACTACAAAATACAATTTTCTAAAAACCTTCATACCTTATTAATATATAGGAGGACAAAACTGCGATGCCCTACCCTTAACAAAACTTTTGACTACTAACTGCTTTTTTCGTCAACTTTCTCTTTCTGGCTGCAAAGTTAAGAATATTCTTCTGAAAACCCGCGAAAACTATTTAGTAATTTAAGTTTTTTATAAGATTTAAATGCTTTGCCGCCCATTTTTCAGATTTATATCAAAAATAAAACTGAAATTACTGAAATTGACATCGCTGAATCTAAAATTCAACTTAAAAGAATAAGTCTACAACTGAACTCAAGAGAGGGAGAAGGAACCTACTGAACTCAAGAGAGAGAGAGAGAGATCCGTCAGAAGCCCCCTCAAGCAATGTATTACAGCAGATAAGCCTCCATATCAGAGAGTTTCGTCAGAATTCCGTCAGGCACACTCTCATCGTATTCCTTCTTTTCCCATTGCAATCCCTTGATCCACAATGTATGGCAACCCAGCTGACGTGCCGGAAGAATATCCTTGCTGAAGGTATCTCCCACCACCAGCACCTGCGAAGCCGGTAAATCCAAAGCACAGACACCCAGGGCGAAGATAGCAGGATTTGGCTTGCGAACACCCACTACCGCCGACTCTATGACGCGACTGAAATAACCGTCGATGCCCGCATCCTTCAACACCTGATTGATATTGCCATAGAAATTGGACACAAGAACCATCGGATAACCCGCCTGCTTCAGATGCTCCAGCACCTGTTTGTTTTCAGCCAAGAGCTGCTGGGTCTCACTATTGATATAGGCTGCCAGCGATGCAGAGATTTCTGCTATCTCCGACTCACTCAACTCAAGCCTTTCAGCAAGAGCCTGCTGCTTCTGGGCATCATCCTTACCGGTTTCCAACAAAGGTGCACCGGCGAGGAAAGACAACTGGAAATGTATCTTCAAGCGGAGGATATCCTCGAAGTGGTCCTCAGCCTTCACCAGTGGATGCACTGCCAGCACACGCTCACCATACACGTAAGCATCGCGGAAAGAAGACTTGCCGATGGATACACCCGGCTCCACCTCCTCATCAGCATTCACGCCGATACCGAAGTGCTCGTAGCCTTTCCACAACACCTCCGACCAGTGGTCGCCCCTGGTATCGAGCGTACCGCCATAGTCGAAAATAATTCCCTTTACATCCAGTTTCTTATTCATCATTTTTCTGTTTCAAATCCTTATTTCCTATCTTGATAAGCAGGATGCCGACAGCTATCCAGAACAACTCTCGCAGACGGGTAATGAGACCCGTATAGACGCCTAATGCACCCGTAAGATGCAGCCCGTCCACCGCCAGAGCCAGACCACCCTCTCGCGCTCCCAACTGCATCGGAGAGAAGAAGATGAGATTGCTGAAGAGCGAAGAGAATGCCAATATCAGAATACTGTCGAGAATGTTCACATCCGCAGCGAAAGCCTTCAGGATGAGATAGATTTCCACACTCTGAAGCACGCGTGCTGCCACCTCGGAAAACAACGAGAGATAGAACGTGCGCTTGTGCTGACCGTGGAGCATCGCTATCTGGTCGTCTATCTGCTCCAGCGTTTCCTTCTTAGATTCCGCAAAGCCTCTCGCCCATTTCTTCACCATCGGGATATGCGTAAGGATTCGGATGCCCTTCTGAGCCATGCCCGTGCGATAACCGCGAGAGAAGAAGTAGATGCCCAGCAGGCAGAAAGCGCCTATCAGCACCAGCATGATGCCCATCGGAACGCCTACCGGATACATTGCCACGAAGAGGAATATAGACAAGAACCAGAACCAGAAATGCGAGAAGATGTGCATCATCACATAGAGGATAACCGACGAGGTGGCCTTGCTCACCCCCGTATAAGGCTTCAGCTCCATGATGCGGTAAGGCTCGCCGCCCATCAGTCCGCAGGGCGTAGTATAGTTGAGTGCAAAACCGCTCACGGTCAGTTTGTACACACGCCAGAAGGAAAGCCCCTTCACCTTGCCCTCGTCATTGATGATGAGATACCAAGAGAGCGTGTTCACCATATACACCGCCAGCCACAGGGCGAGTATCAGCGGAAAGTAGATGCCCGCCTGCTTCAGATAGCGCCAGATGTCGGTATAGTCCATATCCATCGTACAGAGCATGATGATGATGGCGATGATACCGAAGGCCATGAAGATATTTCTGAACCGATTATTCATAAGAAGCTATTTTAACTAAAATCTCACAACAGAGCTTTTCGTGGCGATAATGCATATAGAAATATACGGCTGTGAAGACCACAATCTCCACACAGAAGTATATCCAAGGCATACCCACCAGGATGCTCGCAAAGAGCGTAAAGCTGCGCCAGTTGAAAGTCAGGAAGTTGGCATACTTCATCAGCGGCAGACTGCCCTTGCGGAAGTCGGCACGCAGCTCATCCGGCAACTGGTTAGGATACTTGTGGCGAATGATTTTCTTGAGTTTCTGAAACCATGGCGTCTCCTTCTCCTGTGCCAGCGTATAGTTCTTGTAGAAGAACTGGAAGAACTTCTGCAGCGGCTCCCTTTTCCACTTCATCTGCTTGTAGATAGCCACCTGCTTGATGGCATCATCCATCTCGCTCCCCTCCTTGCCCTTCAGGAAGAAGAGGTGTATCTGGCGATAGTAGTCGGCCAGTCGGCACTGGCGGGAGTGGCAGAGCAGACCGCTCACGACAGCCAGTCCCCATATCCAGAAGCCCCACTCTGGCATCAGACGGATGCAGATGCAGACATAGATGGAGATGAACCACAGGTCGCCGGCAGCACCGTCGAGGATACGTCCCAGCGCACTTTTCTGATTGGTGAGTCGCGCCAGCTGTCCATCACAACTGTCGTACATATTCGCCCATACGAGCAGCAGAATGCCCACGATATTGATTTTCAAATCGTTGAAACCGAAGCAGATACCCGCTCCCACACCCAGGAAGATGGAGAGGATGGTTACTACATTCGGCGTAACGTGCAGCATTCTGAAAAATCTCGCCCACTGATAGCCTATCGGGCGATAGAAATAAATGTCAATGTGCTCCTCGGTGTCTGCAGACTTCAGAGAAGCTTGATATTCCTGATTTGCCATTTCTTTTTGAATTACTATACCTATTTATATATGATCACTATACCTATTATATATATAATCGCTATACCTATTTATATATTATAAAGGATTTTCTTTTTTTCTATATTTACTGGATTCTCGAAAGAGATAAACTCAGGGATTCCCGAAAGAGATTATCTCAGGGATTCCCTTTTTAATTCTGCTTTCTCAAAATCTGCAACATCTCAATAAACGGATGCTTTTCGAATTCCATGCAGAGACGCTTGGCTATATAATAAGCAGCAGTATCTCGGCAAGGAGCGAAGCTTGGCCAGTCGTTGAAGTCGATAATTCTGAAACTGCCATCCTCGGCTATGATGCAGTCGCCACCGTAGATAGGAGTCTTGAGCACCGTGGCAGCCCTGTCGGCAGTCTTTTTCAAATCCTCCACCGCGAATGGAATTCCCTGCGCATCGCCGTTGATTACTTCAAGACCGAACTTGCTGCGATGACCGCACTTTGACGGATAGAACCAGTAGAAGAAATCAGTGCCTTCCACGCCATAGAACTTCACGAGGTCGCCCTTCAGATGCTCATTGAGAACCACCGGAGTAATGCTTCTCTTCTCGAAGTTCTTCAATACCTTCTCAGCTTCCTCACGGGTCTCCACATAGCAGGTATCCTCCTTTTGCTGCGCACAGTCATTACCACGCTTCAGCCAGCATGGATAGATATCCCAGTCGCCCAGACCGTCAAAAGATTCCACTATCTTGCTCTTCGGCATCGGGATACCGTCCTCCATCAGCAGTCTGGTCATCGTCGATCTTATGCAGTTCATCACGCTCACCGGAGTGTTCAGTCCCGGAAGGCCATAAAACATAACCTCCTCCAACTCCAGTATTGCACTGCAGCTACGGGCCATACTGAAATAGCCAGCCATATTACTCTTAAACCAGACCTGATTCTTAAACTCAGAATACTCTTCAGACTTTGTAAAGTTCTGAATTTGCTCTTCAAAAGAATGCTCACGGAATGGATAGACTGTCGCCCCGAGAGCCTCCAGTTGCTTACTCACAGCCTCAAAGATGGCAGCGTCGCTATTTACACAGTTGGGCGAGTAACAGCTATCGCGCATGATACCATTGACTATCTTTCCTTCTAAAGGCAGCAGGAATTTTCTTGCCTTGGCGATATCCTCCTTATGATCCACATCGAGAATTTTGTCGATAGGATAAGCCTCCAGGCGCAGGCCTTCAGCCACAAGCTGGCGCTGGAAGTTGCGCATTCGGCTCATGCCCTGCTCCATACAATGATCGAGCACATCGAGGGCCTTGTCGCCCAGACAGTAGATGCCACCAGAAATCAGATGGTCGTCGCCCTCGCACTGGTCGTGAAAACCGGTGATGAGCGGCTTGCATCGGTATCCCTGCTGGTCTATGAGGCTCTCCCCCTCCGCACCGGTCAGCTCCTTCACGCCTACCCAGAGCGGCTTCTCGTCGTCCACGTAAGGAGTCACCGCCATGCAGCCGTCGATATCTTTGACGCGCTCAAAATGGCGGATATATTTCTTGAATTCCTCTTCACGGAAAATCGTATCAACAGTAGTCAGGCAGAAGCGTTCACCCCTGAGATAAGGCGACAGGGCATGAAGGCTATGCATAGAACTTGGGGTAGTTTTCACAATGATTTTGAGCGGCACAGGCAGATCCAGCGACTTCAGATAACGGTGCACGCTGGTACTCTGTTCGTTGATGATGACCACGATTTCTGAGGCTCCACAATCCACGAAGATACGCATCAGGCGCTCTATCATCGGCTGGTCACATACAGAAACTAAGGGCTTTGGCTCCTCCACGCCTTCCTGCGCAAGGCGGCTGCCCTCACCGGCAGCAATAATTGCAAATTTCATATTATATTGTTGTTTAATATATTTTTTATTCAAGTTTCGCATGTTCAGAAGTTAATGAAGTTAAAGGAGTTATCGCTCCCTACGGTCGCTGAGGAGTTAACTCCTTAAACTTCCTGATATGCGAAAGTTCAGTAGAATGTATATAAAGGAACGTATCAGTACTCCTGTATTTTGAACATACTTTGGATACAAAACAACATTCATAGAGACGCAGACACCCCTTCTATGATACAAACTAATATCTTTAACGGATGCAAAGGTACAATAAATTTCTGATACGACAAACACTTGTCCGCAAGAATAAAACCTAAATAGCTAAATTATTTTTCATTTCAGATAATTTAAACTTACTTTCTTGGCTCTTACGACAAAACTTCTTACCTTTGCAGCATGAAAAGAGAGAGAGACAACTACACTTTCCTGACTCATGCACCCGTTCATAGAGTCATTTTCACGATGGCAATCCCTACAATCATCAGTATGCTGTCGACGAGCATGTACAACCTCGCCGACACCTATTTCGTGGGCACTATCAATACGCAAAGCGTAGCTGCCGTGGGCATCTCCTTCTCGGTGATGGCCATCATTCAGGCAGTAGGCTTCTTCTTCGGTCACGGCTCAGGCAATTATATTTCCCGCCAGTTGGGAGCCAAGGAGCACCGGAAAGCAGAGCAGATGGCCTCTACGGGCTTTATACTGAGCTTCTTTGCCGGGCTTCTCATCGCCATCCTGGGACAGATTTTCATCACTCCGCTCGCCATCTTCCTGGGTTCCACACCCACCATCCTGCCCTATACAGAGCGCTACTTAGGCATCGTCATGCTCGGCGCTCCCTTCATGACTATGTCGCTCACACTGAACAATCAGATGCGCTTTCAGGGCAACACAATGTCGGCGATGAAGGGCATTCTGTCGGGAGTTTTGCTCAATCTGGTACTCGCTCCGCTGCTCATCATCTACTTCTGCATGGGCATTACCGGAGCCGCCATTGCCACCCTCATCAGCCAGACTTTCGGTTGCCTGATGCTCTTTCTGATGAGTAGAAGGGGGCAGAATATCAGAATCCGCCTGAAAGACTTTACTCCTAATAAACAACTTGCGAAGGAAATCATTTTTGGCGGCACTCCTTCCCTTTCGCGTCAAGGATTAGGCAGTGTATCCACCATCCTGCTCAACGTGGCAGCCGGAGCCTACGGAGATGCTGCCATTGCTGGCATGAGCATCGTAACGCGCATCTCTTTCTTCACTTATGCTATCGTCATCGGACTGGGACAGGGCTTCCAGCCGCTCTGCGGTTTCTGCTATGGCGCCCATCTGTACCAGCGAGTGAAGGAAGCCTTCTATTTCTGTATCAAATGCGGTACAGTATTTCTCTCGGTATGTGCGCTGGTAGGCTTTGCTTTCTCCGAGTCCATCATCGGCCTGTTCCGTAGCGATCCAGACGTGATCCATGTAGGAGCTGCAGCTCTGCAATGGCAGGTGCTCAGCTTTCCGCTTGTATCAACCATTGTACTCACCAATATGCTGATGCAGACCATCCGCAAACCTATCCGTGCCAATCTTGTGGCAGCAGCCAGAAGCGGACTTTTCTTCATTCCGCTCATCTTTATATTGCCTCATTTCTTTGGCCTGCTGGGCGTGGAAATGTGTCAGGCTTGGGCAGATGCGTGCAGCTTTACCATGGCCATTCCTATCGCCTGGAGTGCTTTCAGGGATATGAACAGATTAAAGAAAACAGGAGAAATTCCGGTGGAATAACTCAAAAACTGGTGAAGAACAAACTACAGAAATAATCAAAGAAAACTGACAAATCCAAAAATTCTTCACATAAAGACAAGTATTATAGCCTTATCAAAAGACCGCATATTATTGCAATTATGCAAAAATAATACATAATACAAAGCATAATTATACACTTACAATTTAAAACCAAGGTGCAAAAACAAGAATTCTCTGAAGTAAATCAAAGCACTATAGGAGACAATTCTACTCGTCAAGAGAGACAATCGTATGCGCTATGAGAGACTCCTCTATACCTCACAAGAGCCTACTCTATGACTTCCGCAGCGTAACTCTATATTTTCTTCGACGTAACTCTACGTTTCCTTATTTTACTATATAAGCAGGGGGATTATTCTCTTCTAACAAGCACAAAAAACTCTAATAAGCGAATATTAAGAAGAGGTTTTTTGAACAGAAAAGTAAGGACATTGAAACCAACAAGAAAAGTCTCATTCAGCGATGTCAATTTCAGTTTATTCAGTTTTTTTTGTGCCATTACCAAACTTGAATAGAGAGTATATTATATATTATATATAAATATATAATATATAATATAAATAATTTACTTACTATCTATAAGTACCCAAAAGCAATGTCATTAAAAAAACTGAATAAACTGAAATTGACATCGCTATATTTTCTCTGAGAGATTATCCACTCTGATTTTACAAAATATTACATTAAAAAATCTTCAGACCATCTATCCAAGCAATAGTTATAATCTATTCCGGGAAGTTGCTTTCTCTATCCGAGCAGGCTACTTTCTCTTTTCGAGCAGGCTATATTCACTCTCCAACATACCAAATCCCTCAAGAAAAGACTCAAGAACAAGCAAAAGCCCACAACCTTCCTACAAGCAAAGCCCACAGCCACACCACATCCCTAATGCTCAAAAAACACTCAGAAAACAAGCAAATCCAGCAAAATATCCCCAATATTCTGCCCTTTAACATATTTTTAAAGTCAGTTTTGAAAAAAAATCGTTTATCTCGGCTTTTAGATTTGGAGATTTCAATCTTTTATTGTAATTTTGCAACGAATTTATTGACACACTGTATAACAATGAGTAAAGATACATTAACTCATCAGCTGACTGAGACCATCGAGGAACTTTCATGCCCAGAGTCACTGAAAGGTCTGTTTCATCAGCATCGAGACGGAAATCCACTCCCTTCGGGCAAGGCGCTCGAAGAAATCATCAGTCTGTCTCGCTCCATCCTTTTCCCGGGATATTTCGGCAACTCATCCGTCAATATCTCCACCATCAAGTATCACATCGGAGTAAGAGTTGAAAAACTCTATGAAAAGCTAAGCGAACAGATTCTTGCCGGTCTCTGTTTTGCCAACGACTGCGAGCACGAAACCCCTGCTGAACTGCAGCACCAGAGGGCCAAAGCCGGAGTCATCGCCGCCAAAGCCATCATGGAATTTCCGAGACTCAGAAAGATACTCGCCACAGACATAGAAGCTGCCTACGAGGGCGATCCGGCGGCTGTGAGTCAGGGAGAGATCATCTCCTGCTACCCCGTCATCAAGGCCATCACCAACTACCGACTGGCACACGAGCTCTACAAGTTGGGCGTACCGCTGATACCGAGAATGATGACCGAGCTGGCCCACTCTGAAACGGGCATCGACATCCACCCGGAAGCCACCATCGGCAAGCACTTTACCATCGACCACGGTACGGGTGTAGTGATCGGAGCCACCTGCATCATCGGAGACAACGTGAAACTCTATCAGGGCGTAACGCTCGGAGCCAAGAGCTTCCCGCTCGACAAGGACGGCAACCCTATCAAGGGAATACCTCGCCACCCTATCCTGCAAGACGACGTCATCGTATATGCCAACGCCACTATCCTGGGCAGAATCACCATCGGCAAGGGATGCGTAGTGGGAGCCAACGTATGGGTGACCAAGGATATGCAGCCGAAAACAAAAAAGTATAAGAAAGAAAAACAAAGTTTATTAGATATAGAATTCAATAATGGAACAGGAATTTGAACTCATTGCCAAGACCTTTATGGGTCTGGAACCAGTCTTGGCTGAGGAGCTCACCCAGCTGGGTGCCAACAATGTACAAATAGGTCGCCGCATGGTATCTTTCACTGGCGACAAGGAAATGATGTATCGTGCCAACTTCCAGTTGCACACTGCCATCCGTATTCTCAAGCCTATCAAGCACTTCAAGGCTCGTAGCGCAGAGGAGGTTTACGACGAGGTGCAGAAAATCAAGTGGGACGACATCCTCGACGTAAAGAAGACTTTCTCGGTAGATTCAGTAGTCTATTCAGAGGAGTTCCGCAACTCCCGATTCGTAACCTACAAGGTAAAGGATGCCATCGTGGATTGGTTCCGCGAGAAGATGGGCACACGTCCTAACATCAGCGTTTCCAACCCAGACATCCGTCTCAATATCCACATCGCTGAAGACAAGGCCACACTGAGCCTCGACTCAAGTGGCGAGAGCCTCCATCGCCGCGGATACCGCCAGGAGCAGGTAGAAGCACCGCTCAACGAGGTGCTCGCAGCAGGTATGATCCTGATGACCGGCTGGAAGGGCGAGTGCGATTTTATCGACCCAATGTGCGGTTCCGGCACCATCGCCATCGAGGCTGCCCTGATAGCCCGCAACATCTCTCCAGGTGTATTCCGCAAGGAATTCGCATTCGAGAAGTGGAATGATTTCGACAAGGATCTCTTCGATGCCATCTACAACGACGACTCACAGGAGCGCGAGTTCGAGCACCACATCTACGGCTACGACGTGGATATGAAGGCCGTGAACACTGCCAACCTCAACGTGCGTGCTGCAGGTCTCACCAAGGATATCACCATCCAGCACCAGGACTTCAAGGACTTCCAGCAGCCTGCAGAGAAGAGCATCATCGTGATGAATCCTCCATACGGAGAGCGCATCTCTACCCCTAACCTCCTCAACACCTATAAGATGATAGGCGAGCGATTCAAGAAGGCTTTTGCCGGCAACGAGGCTTGGGTGCTGAGCTACCGCGAGGAATGTTTCGAGCAGATAGGATTGAAGCCTTCTATCAAGATTCCGGTATTCAACGGCAGTCTGGAATGCGAATTCAGAAAGTACGTAATGTTCGACGGCAAGATGAAGGACTTCCGCTCTGAGGGCGGCGTAGTGAAGACTGATGCCGAGAAGAAAGAGATGGCTCAGAAGCATAGATTCAAGAAGGAACGCGAATTCAAGAAGCGCATCACTGAGGAGACTGAGAACGAGGAAGACGACATCCGCTCATTCAAGTTCCATACCCACCGACTCGAGGACTTCGAGAAGCGCCGCGAGGAAATTCGCCGTGGTGGCAGACCTCGCATCAGCGACAGCCGCAGAGGCGATGATGACGACGACAAGCGCGGAGGCCGTGGATTCAAAGGCGACCGTAAAGGCGGCAAGGACTTCGGCGGTAAGCGTGGCGGATTCAAGGGCGACCGCAAGGGCGGCAGAGATTTCGAAGGAAAGGACTTCGGAGGAAAGAGTTTCGGCGGAAAGCGCGGCGGATTCAAGGGCGACCGCAAGGGCGGCAGAGATTTCAAGCGCGGAGGAAAGCGTGACTTCTCCAACTACGATGAAGATTAAGGAAGAACATGTTAAGACCTCATGCAGCGAAATAAGGTATCACGTACCAACCATCTGATTATCAGCTGGTTATCCTACATGACGCAATATTATGCTGCATGATGAGAGAATGTGACAAAAATATTTTCAAAAAAGTATGATTCTAAAGAATTCAATTTATACATTAACTTTCGCCGCTATGATATCAATGATGGCTATGAATGCCGGCGAGGCTTCGGCACAGGACAAGGCTTCAAAGACCCATACGGAGACATTCCCAGTAGTGGCTGCCCAGAAGGGAGACAAGGCCTTCACACTGGAAGACCTGAACTTCGGAGGCAACAACTACCGCAACATGGTAGCGAAAAACCGCTGGTGCACCTGGTGGGGCGATGAACTCGTAAGACAGGACATCGACGCCTGCTATCTCGTCAACAAGGCGACGGGCAAGGAGACCAAGCTCTTCAGCATCGACCAGATCAACCAGTGGATAGCCCCTACCAAGGATATCAAGGTAAGAGCTCTGTACAATGCACAGTTCCCATTCGCAGGCAAAAGCATCGTAATGGTGAGCAACGGCAGCAAGCTGTTCACCATCGACTTCAAGAAGCACAAGCTCATCAGCGAAATGGAATATGCTGAAGGCGAAAGCCTGCTGGAAGCCAATGCCCAGCAGAATGCATTTGCCTATCTCAAGGGCAGCAACCTGTACGTGCGCACCTTCGACGTGGCCAACTACAATGCCATGACCAAGGACAAGAAATCGCACGATTTCCAGATTTCTACCGACGGAAGCCGCGAAATCATATATGGACAGAGCGTTCACCGCGATGAATTCGGCATTTCAAAGGGCACATTCTGGAGCCCGAACGGAGAGAAGCTGGCATTCTACCGCATGGATCAGAGCATGGTGACCGACTATCCGCAGGTGGACATCCCGGAAATCGGATTCGACCATCCGGAGACCCAGAGCTGCATCGCCACTCCGGCACCAGACAAATATCCGATGGCAGGAGAGACCTCACACAAGGTGACCGTAGGCGTATTCGACTGCCTCACCGGAAAGACCATCTATCTGAAAGCTGGTGACCCAACAGACCGCTACTTCACCAATATCGCATGGAGTCCGGACGGCAAGACTATCTATATGTTTGAGTTGAACCGCGACCAGAACGACTGCCGCCTGACTGCCTACAGCGCAGAGACGGGTGAGAAGACAGGCGAACTGTACCGCGAGACCGACGAGAAATACGTAGAGCCATGCCACCCTATCCAGTTCCTGCCTTGGAACAGCAGCAGCTTCATCATGCAGAGCCGCAAGGATGGCTACAACCACCTCTACATCTGTGAAGTGAAGAACGAAGAACGAAGAACGAAGAATTCAAATGCTGAATCTTCATCCAAAATGCAAGAGAATTCTTCACTCTCCACTCTTCACTCTTCACTTTCAATCCGGCAGTTGACAAGCGGCAAGTGGGAAGTGATGGACGTGCTCGGCTTCAATGCCAAGAACAAGAGCATCATCATCGCCAGCAACGAGTGCTCACCTATCCAGCGCAACATCTTCAGCGTGGATACCAAGACCGGCAAGCGAAAGATGATAGACGACTGCGGCAAGGGATGGCACAACGCTACGCTGAGCCAGAACGGAGAGTACATCTACGACAACTACTCCACTCCTACCCTGCCTCGCAAGATAGCTATCGTAAATACTGCCAACGGCAAGCGCACGGCTTACTTCACAGCCGAAAACCCTTGGAAGGGATACAACGTGCCGGAGTACAGTTGCGGTTCCATCAAGGCCAACGACGGCGAGACAGACCTCTACTACCGCATGGTGAAGCCAGTGAACTTCGACCCTAACAAGAAGTATCCTACTATAATATATGTATATGGCGGTCCTCACGCCCACAATGTGGATGCCCGCTGGAACTACAGCAGCCGTGGCTGGGAAACCTACATGGCAGAAAAGGGCTATCTGCTCTTCATTCTCGACAACCGTGGCAGCGAGAACCGTGGCAAGGCTTTCGAGCAGGCTACCTTCCGCCAGCTGGGTCAGGTAGAGATGAAGGACCAGATG
>USJD01000007.1 GCA_900554835.1 uncultured Prevotella sp.
TGTGAAAATAGGAGGAAAATGCCTTTTATGATTAGCATTTACCTCCTACCCGATTCTTCATGATTTTCTTCTAAAATAAAGTAAGATGCGGTTTTTTAGAAGATTTAATTCAAAAGATTTGGAAAGTTCTAATAAAATCCGTATTTTTGTCCCATTGAAATTATTAATAACTATAACCTAATGATATTCATAAGTATGAGAAAAATGTTAGCCCTTTCCTTCATGCTCCTGTGTTCTCCAACTTTGTTCGCACAGACTGTTGCCAACATGGATAGCCTGAAGGCAGAAAAGAAAACAACGGCGATTTCCCTGAAGTTGACGGGCAACCTGACCACTCAAGGTAATTCTGATTTCCGGCAAATGAGAGATCTTTGCTGGCAACTCAGAAATGTAGATTTGAGTGAAGCTACTTGTCCTGTCATCCCTAAGAATGCTTTTCATTCTCGCCATCATCTGCAAAAGATCTTATTGCCTCAAAAAGTGCAGCAGATTGGTTCGCAGGCTTTCTTTGCCTGTGATAATTTGCAGGAACTTCATCTCCCGATGAGTTTAAGGCAGGTAGATGCTGCTGCCTTTTCGGGTTGTAAAAACCTGAAACACATCATCATCGAAGGAACTCCACAGTTGGCTGAATATGCTTTTGCGCATTTGTCGAGTTTACAGACTGTGAAGGTGAATTCTAAGATTCCTCCTCGTGCTGACGTCACGACTTTCTATGGCATCCATCGCAGTCAATGCAAGCTAATCGTTCCAAAGGGGAGCGAGAAGGCTTACCGGAAGGCACCAGGCTGGAGTTTGTTCTTTGCAGACATGAAGCAGGCTAAGGAAACATGTGATCCGATGAAATGCTTGATTCCTGTGCCTATGGACTTGCAAGTGAAGAAAGATGCCCGCCTGCTTCAGGTGCATGGAAATTGGAATATCGTGGCTGCTGATGGTCTTGCGAATGAAAAGGAACAGGCCGAAAGAATCCTTTCTGAACGGGGCTGTTTGAAAAACAATAACACTCAGGAGGGAAATTCCAGACAGAAAGCGAACGTAAAGGGTGGAAGCAAAGAACAGTTGACTTTGACGATGGAAATAAATCCTTCTCTTGCCGACGATGAAGCTTATACACTCGAAGTTTTGCAGCGAGGAGTTGCGATTAAAGGAAAAACGGCAGCTGGTGTATTCTATGGTTTAATGACCTTTGACCAGTTGCTGCGTGGTAATGGCGAAAAGAACTGTTGTGATGCGATTCCTCAATTATCGCTTTCAGACCAGCCACGCACTCATGTCAGAGAACTGATGGTGGATCCTTGTCGTACTTTTATCCCTTACGAGCAGTTGAAGGCTTTCATTCCTGAGATGGCCCGCTATAAACTGAATGCCATCCATCTGCATCTGGTAGATGACCAGGCTTGGCGTATCGAAATCAAGAAGTATCCTCGTTTGACGGCTGAAGCAAGCAGCAGATGGGGAATGGACGACATGAATATGCCTATCAAAGGATATTATACGCAAGAGCAAATGAGGGATTTGGTAAGTTATGCTGCGAAATATCATGTGCAGGTGGTTCCTGAAATCGAAATGCCTGGTCATGAAGTGGCTGCTATCAGCGTTTATCCTGAATTGACTTGCCATGGTGTGCAGGTGCCAATCAGAACGACTTGTGGTGTTTCTGATGAATTACTTTGTCCGGGTAATGAGTTCACTTACGAGTTCCTGGGAAATGTTTTCAAAGAATTGGCTGACGTGTTCCCTTCTCCTTATATTCATTTAGGAGGTGATGAGGCTGGTAATCCGGCACTGGATTGTTGGACTAATTGTCCTAAATGCCAGGTGCTGAAGAAAAAGTTGGGTATTACCACGACCGACCGTTCTGAGAATTGGAAATTGCAAGGTTATCTCTTCGACCGCATGATAGAACTCTTGCGCACCCGATATCATAAGACTCCGATGTTCTGGTATGAACTGGATTTCAAGAAGATTCAGCCGGGATGTGTTACCTTTGCCTGGCGTTCGGGTCTGACAGAGGAAGCTTTGAAGGCTGCCGTAGAAAACAATGCCCGTATTATGCTTTGTCCTGGAGAACATTGTTATTTTGATTATCCTATGGCGAAGGGAGATATGCCGGAAGTGAATTGGGGAATGCCTGTCACCACTCTGAAAGATACGTATCGTCTTGATCCGGGTTGGGGAATGGGTGAAGATTTTGAGAACAACAATCTCTTTGGCGTGGCTGGTACGCTATGGAGCGAGTGCATCAATACGCCTGAGCGAATCTATTACCAGGCTTATCCTCGTGCCTTGGCTTTGGCAGAGGCGGGCTGGAGTCCACAGAAAAACCGTTCATGGGAAGGCTTCTTGAGTCGCTTGAAGCCAACCTTGAAGGATATGATGCGTCGTGGAATCACTTTCTCCATGGAATATTAAAATATGACGGAAGAAAATTAATAATAAATAACAAGTAAAATCAGAGTTTCTACTATTAAATTGTTACTTTTGCACCCGAGAACAACAATTAATGGATAAAGAGATGAAAAAGATTACAATGTTTTTGATGCTGGTGATGGTGCTTGCAGCTCAGACACTCTCAGCAAAATCGGCCAAAGATCTTATTAATGAGTATAAGGCTAAGAATCGTGCGGAATATACCTATGTTTCGCCTGCGATGATGCTTCTTGTCAAGGCAGCCGCTGTGAAATACGACAAGGATGTTGCCAAGGCCATTGACAAGGTGACGGGCGTGCGTATTCTTAAGTTGGACGCTTGCAAGACTAAGGTAAAGAAGAAGTTCTTGAAGGAGTTGAATAACGTCGATGAGGAGGAATACCAGCCTTTGGTGATGAAGGACAATGCTTATGATGGCTTCAGGGTATTGGTGAAGGCGGATGCCGATGCTTTGTCGGAGGTGGTCGCTTACAAGGCCAACTATGATAACTGTCTCTTGATAGAAGTGGAAGGAAGAATCGCTATGAATGATATTCAGAAACTCTTGGAGGGAACCAAGGTCTTGGAGAATTTGAAATAAAAAACAAAACATGAGGTAAGAAAAAGGCTTTTGCAACCGAGTTGCAAAAGCCTTTTTGTAATTTTGCAGCCGTAAATGAGAAAGATTTCTAACTGTAATCGTAATCTGTAATCATGAACGAAAGATTTCAATGACAATCAAATGTGTAACTAAAATAAAAAGTATTCAATTATGACTGAAATGAAAAATCATAAGGACTGTTGTTGCTCAGCAGGAAAGCATGAGCATCATCATGAACATGAGGAAGGAAGCTTGAAGTCCAAAATCCTTCTGATAGCAGTGACGGTAGTGCTTCTGGTCGGCGCTGTTCTTGTGGAAAAGAATTGCAACTTGGCGACATGGCAGTTGCTTATTGTCTATCTCATTCCTTATTTGTTAATTGGGCATGAGACCTTGGGCGAGGCCTTGGAGGGCATTATGCATGGTGATATGTTTAATGAGGACTTCCTCATGGCGATAGCTACTATTGGCGCTCTTTGTATTGGATTTTTCCCCGGAGCCGACACCGAGTTTCCTGAGGCTGTATTTGTGATGCTCTTTTTCCAAATCGGAGAACTCTTCGAGGGATATGCTGAGGGTAAAAGCCGGGATAGTATTTCGCATCTGATGAATATCCGTCCTGATGTGGCGAATGTTGAAAGAAATGGAAAGGTGGATCTCGTTTCGCCGGAAGAGGTGGAAGTGGGGGAGATCATCGTGATTAAACCTGGTGAGAAAGTGCCGCTTGATGGTGTGGTAATAGAGGGAAACTCTGCCTTGAATACCATTGCGCTGACGGGCGAAAGTATGCCGCGAGATTTGAATGAAGGCGACCATATCATGTCGGGATGCGTCAACTTAACCGGATTGATCCGTGTTCGTACTACCAAGAGCTTTGGAGAGAGTACGGTTTCCAAGATTATTAATCTGGTAGAGAGTGCAGACCAGAATAAGTCAAAAAGTGAGGCTTTTATCACGCGTTTTGCCCGTGTTTATACTCCTATCGTTGTTTTTGCCGCACTTGCCTTGGCTGTGATTCCTCCTATGTTGGGTGGAATGGGGATTGCATCTGAATGGTTGGGCAATGGTTCTTTCGGTGATCATTTCCCATTATGGCTCAATCGCGCCTTGATATTCTTGGTGGTGTCTTGTCCTTGTGCCTTGGTCATCAGCGTTCCTCTTACTTTCTTCGGAGGTATTGGCGGCGCTTCCCGCAATGGCATTCTTATCAAGGGCAGCAACTATATGGATGCACTTGCCAAGGTGGGTACTGTTGTCTTTGATAAGACGGGCACATTGACTCATGGAGAGTTTGCCGTGGAGGCTGTTCATGTGGGTGATTCCTGCTCTTGCGGTTCATCCGTTAGTACCCATCATGTGCATATTGGCGAATATTCAGATCAGGAGAAAATACTTCTTCATCTGGCAGCCCATGCCGAACATTTTACGAATCATCCGATAGGTGCAGCGCTCCGTTCCGCTTTCCCTGATGAAGCTACGGATGACTGTGTGGTAACTGATGTAAAGGAAATCGCGGGTTATGGTATTCGTGCCCAGGTGAATGGAAAGGAGGTTTGTGTGGGAAACAAGAAGATGATGGCTTCTATCGGGGCAAAATGGCATGATTGTTCTCATGTGGGTACTATCATTCATGTGGCTATTGATGGCAAATATGTGGGGCATATTGTCATTAATGATCAAATCAAGGAGGGTAGTGCGGAAGCTATTGCGCAACTCAAGGCCTTAGGTGTAGGGAAAACGGTGATGCTCACCGGCGACCGCCATGAAGTGGCTGAAAAGGTGGCGCAACAGATAGGACTTGATGAATGCCGTTCTGAACTCTTGCCAACGGATAAAGTTGAAGAAGTGGAAAAATTACTTCAAGAAAAGGAAGCGGGCAAGACCTTGGCTTATGTGGGGGATGGCATCAATGATGCTCCTGTTTTGAAGCGGGCTGATGTCGGCATTGCCATGGGTGGTTTGGGTAGTGATGCTGCCATAGAAGCTGCTGATGTGGTTTTGATGGATGATGAACCGCGGAAGATTGCTCTTGCTGTTAGAATCGCCCGTCGCACCATTCATATTGCCCATGAGAATGTAGCCTTCGCAATAGGAGTGAAAGTGGCTGTTCTGATTTTGGCAACTGTTGGCTTGGGAACCATGTGGATGGCTGTCTTTGCAGACGTGGGTGTTACCGTCCTGGCTGTACTGAATGCAATGAGAGCCTTGAAGAAATGCCAATAAAGATAGAATATAAAATAACTGAACTTGCGAAACTTGCAAAAAATAATGGAGAAGGCTAAGCCCTCTCCATTATTTTTTGCAAGTCGCTTTCTTCTCCTACTATCCAAAGGATATCTCCTTTTTCAAATGTACGGGTAGGAGCTATTTTCGTTAAGTTCTCTTGTCCTTCTTCCAACCCAACAACCATACAGTTGTATTTATCGCGGATTCCACTTTCAAGAAGTGATTTCCCGCAGAATTCACTTTTACCGCTGATGATGAGTTGTCGTAGTTTCATCTCCCGTTTCTCTATTTCCAGATCTTCTGGTATGAGATCCGTATTGAGAGTGGTTGCAAACTTCTGCAATTGGTCGTCATTACCAATGACTTGTAATTTGTCTCCTGGGAAAATGACTGTATCTCCGTTAGGTATATTCAGACGTTGTGAACCACGCATGATACTGCTCATATCTACACCAAACCGTTCACGGAGATGCAGTTCTTTGAGCGTTTTTCCTCCCCATGAAGAATCTTCCGGCACGTCAAAATCGCTGATGTGGATGTCTCGGTCCAATAAATGTCCTTCGTAGAGCGGTTTTTTCTCGCCATTTATCTGTGCCATGATGTCACGTGAACGGAGGTTGTGAATGAAGAGTCTTTCCATCTTGATGCTTCGCTTCTTGGTCCATCTTGATGCTATCATCAGGGAAACAATTGCAATGCCGATGATGATCATGAGCGCATCGGTGAAACGTGTCAGATAGTTGCAGATATAGAAGATGAAAGCCAACGCAATAACAAATCTCACGACGATGGTGAAGAGAAGCGGAATCCTGTTGATGCTGCTTTCTACCCATAGGCGTTTCCACTCATTGCTATGGTTCTTTTTCATGATGATGGCACGCAGGAATGGTGCTATCAGCACGAGGGTCAATATGCCTGTGATGGCGTTAGCATACCAATGCAACTTCCAACCAGGGAAAAGACTTCGGGTGAATGGAAGTACGAAGGTAAACATCAATGCGATGACTGCTGCAGTAAGGATGGAATAGGCTACGGTGTTGATGAGCATTTGTCTGAGGAGAGACTTCCATTTGCTCTGCTGAGTCGTAGAAGGATGGCTCATCGCAAAATGATTCAGTATGTTGATGAGTCGCTTCGGCAGATGCTTCTCCATGACTTGATACGTCGGTGTGGCAAGGCGAATCATATAAGGAGTTAGGAAGGTCGTGATGACGGATACGGCAACAACTACAGGATAGAGATAGTTGCTGATAACGCCTAATGACAGACCTAAGGAAGCGATGATGAAAGAAAACTCACCAATCTGTGCCATGGAAAATCCACAGCGCATAGCTGATTTCAGAGATTCTCCACCGAGCATGAAGCCGAAGGTACCGAATATGGCTTGTCCTATGAGTATGCTACCTACTAATGCCAGAATAGGAATGGCGTATTCTATCAGAATCTTAGGGTCAACGAGCATACCTACGGAAACAAAGAAGATGGCTCCAAACAGGTTCTTTACGGGTTCCACCAGTTTGATAATCTTTTCTGCTTCGATGGTTTCAGCCAAAATGCTGCCCATGACGAAAGCGCCAAAAGCACTGGAGAATCCTACCTTGGTGGAGAGTACAGCCATACCGCAACAGAGTCCTAATGCTACAATCAGGAGGGTTTCATTGTTGATAAGTTTGCGTACAGAACGGAGGAAAAGTGGGATGGCAAAGATGCCTACTATAAACCAAAGAACAAGGAAGAAGGCAATCTTTATCACAGAACCAATCATCTGTTCTCCATCAGGGTTGTTTCCTCCAGCAATAGCCGACAGCATCACCATCATGACAATGGCAAGTATGTCTTCCAATATCAGAACACTCATCACCATGCCCGCAAATTTCTGTTGCCGCAGTCCCATATCATCAAAAGCCTTGTAAATAATGGTGGTGGAACTCATGGCAAGCATACCGCCAAGGAAAATACAGTCCATCTTGCTCCATCCAAAGCCATGACCTATGCTGATGCCGAGCATCATCATGGAGAACACGATGACTACGGTTGCAATGATAGGGGAGGCTCCCATTTTTACGATTTTCTTGAAAGAGAAGTCAAGACCGAGTGAAAATAAGGTAAAGATGACTCCGATATCTGCCCAAGTCTTGATGTCTGTTTCATCAATGACCGACATGGTATATGGCATGTGAGGTGAAACAAGAAAACCAGCAACGATGTAGCCTAACACAAGGGGTTGCTTGAGTTTCTTGAAAATGATGGTTACGATGCCTGCAACCATCAATATGAGTGCCAAATCTTTTACTAAAAATGGAATTTCTGCCATTCGAAAGAAAATTAAGTTTGATATGTAAGTGAAAACAGTTTATCGTCTATTGGAGTATCAGGTCATAATATGAAAATAATCTATAGTCCCATCAGTATTCTTGCTTTCTGGGATTATAGATTATTATGATTGATACGAAACTTAGTCGTTGTATTCTGCTGTGATTTCTGCAATCTTCACGATGGTCTGTACTACTTTCTCCATTACCTGGATGCTGACAAACTCATGTGGACCATGGAAATTGACACCGCCTGCAAAGATATTAGGACAAGGAAGTCCCTTGAAACTCAACTGTGCTCCATCTGTGCCGCCACGGATAGGTTCTACGCGTGGAGGAACGCCGCTTTCCTGCATAGCTCTCAAGACGATGTCGATGACATGCATGTTTGGGTCGATTTTCTCTTTCATGTTGTAATACTGATCGTAAATCTCAGCCTCACATGTTCCTTCGCCATATTTCTCGTTGATTTTCTTCACGCAGTCAGCAATGAATGCTTTGCGATCTTCAAATTTTTCACGGTCGTGGTCACGAATGATATAAGCCAACTTAGCTTCCTCACAGTGACTTTCAATGCCCAGCAAATGGTAGAAACCCTGATAACCTTCTGTGGTTTCAGGAAGGTCGGTCTCTGGTATCATGTTTTGGAATTCCACCGCAAGTCTGCTTGCGTTGATCATCTTGCCTTTAGCGTAACCTGTATGTACACTCACACCCTTGATGCGGATTTTGGCAGCTGCGGCATTGAAGTTTTCGTATTCCAAATCGCCGAGGTCGCCTCCGTCGATGGTATAAGCCCAGTCGCAGGCAAATTTTTCAACATCAAAGTGGTGAGCACCCATTCCGATTTCTTCGTCAGGGTTGAAGCCTACACGTATATCTCCATGTTTGATTTCATCATGGTCTCTGAGATAGCACATAGCCTGTACGATTTCTGCAATTCCTGCTTTATCGTCTGCACCAAGAAGGGTCGTGCCATCAGTTACGATGATGTCCTCGCCTTTATGGGCTTTCAATTCAGGGAATTTATCAACTTTAGAGAAGATGCCAGGACTCAATTCAATATCTTCGCCATCATAGTTGCGGATGACGCGTGCCTTGATGTCTTTGCCACTTGCATCCGGACTGGTGTCCATGTGAGATATAAATCCGATGGTAGGTGTCTTTTTCTTGGTATTGCCTTTCAATGTAGCGTAGATGTAACCCATATCGTCCATCTCTACATCGCTAAGCCCCTCCTCTTCCAATTCGTGTTTTAGATACTTGGCGAACTCTAACTGTTTCGCCGTACTAGGCACACTGTCGGAATCTTCGCTCGACTGTGTGTCAAATTTTGTGTAGTTTATAAAACGTTCTACTAAGTCCATGTTCTTAATTAAATAATGTGATAATTCTCTGATACAGGATGGCTTTCCGTTGGGAAAGTGTCTTTCCTGGATAGAGAATGTGTGATCTCGGTGGGACTCAAACCCACGACCTTTTGAACCGGAATCAAACGCTCTATTCAACTAAGCTACGAGACCAAGATATTCATACCTTATTATATATATGCAAGATATCTTCCATATATGCAATTTGCAGATACGTTTGCAAAATTACTGATTTTATTTGAAATAACCAAATATTTGAGTAAAAAAACTTATTTAGAGTTGACGGAGAGGCTTGGAATTCAAAATGATACAGGGAAAATGATGCGAAAAGAGTGCAAATAGATAGTGAAATATTAAAATTTCTATCATTTTGAAAAATAAAATAGAAAAACGCTTGCAGATTAATAATAATTTAGTACCTTTGCACCGTCAAATAGAAAACAGGTGTTTTAATATCTGTATTTCATTTGTCCCTAAATACATAAAAACAAAGAAAATATATATATTATGAGTAATGTAATAAAACCAGTAGGCTATAAGGCACTTCTTGATATGCGCCAAACCGAAATGGGAATCAAATTGATTAAGGAGTTCTTTCAGGAGAATCTTTCTACAGAACTTCGTCTGCGTCGTGTGACTGCTCCTCTTTTCGTATTGAAAGGTTTGGGTATTAATGATGATCTCAATGGAGTGGAACGTCCTGTAACATTCCCTATCAAAGATTTGGGAGATGCTAAGGCAGAAGTGGTTCATTCTCTGGCAAAATGGAAGAGATTGACATTGGCTGAATATAAAATAGAACCAGGATATGGCGTCTATACAGATATGAATGCTATTCGTGCTGACGAAGAACTCGATAATCTCCATTCTCTGTATGTTGACCAGTGGGATTGGGAGGCTGTGATCGAGAAGAAAGACCGCTGTTTGGCTTTCTTGGAAGACGTGGTGCGTCGCATTTATGCTGCTATCCGCCGTTCTGAATATCTCACCTGTGAGCATTATCCACAGTTGAAGCCTTTCTTGCCAGAGCAGATTCATTTTGTTCATGCGCAAGATTTGCTTGATATGTATCCTGATATGACTCCTAAAGAGCGAGAGGATGCTATCTGCAAGAAATATGGCGCTGTATTCGTAGAAGGTATTGGTGGTAAGTTGAGTGATGGTAAGAAGCATGATGGACGTGCTCCTGACTATGACGATTGGAGTACCATTGCCGAGAATGGAAAGATGGGTCTTAATGGTGATATTCTGATCTGGTATCCGGTTTTGGAGCGTAGTTTTGAATTGAGTTCCATGGGTATTCGTGTGGATAAGGAAAGCTTGCTTCGCCAGTTGAAGATAGAAGGTAAGGAAGATCGCGAGAAACTCTATTTCCACCAGCAACTCTTAAATGATAAGTTGCCTTTGAGTATCGGTGGTGGTATAGGACAAAGCCGACTCTGCATGGTCTTGCTTCATAAGGCGCATATTGGTGAAATCCAGGCAAGTATCTGGCCTGATGAAATGCGCAAGGAATGTGAGGAAAATGGTATGACTCTGATTTAAAATAATAATCCTATGGATGTAGCTCGATATGCTTTGTCCATAGGATTTTTTATTTGTCGTTAAAAGACAGTTTATCTTTTTTGAAAAAAATCATGCCATGACTAATTTGAATTCCTGTACCAATTTGTCAAGTGCAGGATTTTTCTTTTTCATGTCATCGAAGATTTCTCGTTTATTACGTATCTTTCCGATTTCTGCTTGCTTGGCTACACGGTAATTGATGACGATGTCGTCATTGTGTAATCCTAATACAAGTGTACTTCTGATGCGGTTTTTGATTTTTCCGATTTGATCAAGAAGTATCGGGTTATCAATGACGATTTCCACCGAAGGATAATCTGTGATTTTGGGAGTCAGCATTTTCAGGCGTTGTGACAAACCATACAGTTCGTTGATACCTTGCATTCTCATACACATACTCATCCATTGACCGTATAGAAGCTCGTTATCGAAAGGCTGCTTTTTATCTTCGGCTATTGACGCAGTTTCTATTGTGTCGCTGATGGCAGAATAATTGTTCTTGTCTTCTTCTTTGTGTTTCTTTAGATTCTTAAACGTCATGCCGATACTGCCAAGTTTGATACTTCCCTTAGGTTTGTTGCTTGTTGTAGAAGCAACTTTCGCTGAGGCAGTTTCATCAGTCTCGGATTTTTGGGCAATAGAATGCCCGACAGCAGGAACGGCTTCGACATTCTTGCTGCCAGCTTGCTCTGTACCTGCACCCTGAGAAGCAGGCTTAAGAGGAGCAATCAATTTCTGAAACAGGGATTTTAATCTATGGGGCGTACGCCCCGCACTTGGCACATCTTGATCTTCTGGTTGAGTTATCTGACCTACTTGGATGAGGGTCAGTTCTACCAGTAGGCGCTTGTTTGAACTCTGGCGGTATTGAACATCGCAGTCGTTCATGATTTTTAGTGCCTTATATAAGAAAGGTGTAGGGGCTTTCTGAGCCTGTGCCTGGAATTTGGCCTTTTGCTCTTCGCTGGT
Organism: uncultured Prevotella sp.; assembly: GCA_900554835.1. Lineage (GTDB taxonomy): Bacteria > Bacteroidota > Bacteroidia > Bacteroidales > Bacteroidaceae > Prevotella. The sequence goes on from USJD01000007.1 coordinate 11,457, forward strand.
TTCCAAGAGTGGCAGAGTCTGTGGATCTTTTGCCATCATGACGTTACGCACATGTTGGGCAAGACCTTGGACCAGAATGCCTCCGTCGAAACCTTTGTTGAGAATATTGTTCAGCAGCACCATCATTTCGCTCACTTTGTTGGAGAGAGCAAGGTCAACCAAGTTGAAATAGTTGTCGCTATCCAGAACATTCAAATCCTCGATGACCTTTTTATAAGTGATGTCGCCCTGACAGAAACTGGCAGCCTGGTCAAAGATAGAAAGGGCATCGCGCATACCGCCATCGGCTTTTTCTGCGATGACGGCCAAAGCCTGTTCCTCATATTTGATTCCTTCTTTTTCTGCTACCATAGCCAGGTGCTTGATCGTGTTAGGAACGGTCATTCGCTCGAAATCGTAAATCTGACATCTACTGAGAATGGTAGGCAGAATCTTGTGCTTTTCCGTGGTCGCCAGGATAAAGATGACATGCGATGGTGGCTCCTCCAATGTCTTGAGGAATGCATTGAAGGCTGCGGAACTCAGCATGTGTACCTCATCGATGATAAACACTTTGTACTTGCCAATCTGTGGCGGAATGCGGGTTTGCTCCATGAGAGCCTTGATTTGCTCTACACCATTATTGCTGGCGGCATCCAACTCAAAGATGTTGAATGAACGCTGCTCGTTGAAAGCAGTACAACTTTCGCACTCATTGCAGGCTTCTCCGTCTTCACGGGGATGCTCACAATTGATAGCCTTGGCAAAAATACGGGCACAAGTAGTCTTTCCGACACCACGAGGGCCGCAAAAAAGGTATGCGTGAGCAAGCTTTCCACTCTTCACCGCATTCTTTAAAGTTGTTGTCAAAGCACTCTGTCCAACCACTGTATCGAAGGTCATCGGACGGTACTTTCTTGCAGAAACAATATATTCTTCCATTATTTTTTCTTAAATGATGATGCAAAGATAACAAAAAAATATTATCTTTGCAAACAAATATCGAAATAAATGAGTAAACAATTAGGTGTAATATGGGGCTATCTCTCTCATTATAAGTATCTTATAGTGATTGTAGTGGGTGTTTTGGTAGTAGGTGCAATTGATGACAATAGCATCTACCAGCATGTGAAATACCAGATTCAGATCAGTAATTTGCGTTCTGAGATAAAAAAATATACTGAGCGTTATCAGGCAGACACCAAACTGCTGAGGGAAATGCGCGTGGATCCGAAGGCTTATCAGAAAATAGCCAGGGAAAACTATTTCATGAAGGCAGACGATGAGGATATCTTCGTCTTGAGCACCGATTTGCCTAATTCTACTAATAATAACGAAGAAGATTTAGAAAATGAAACAGTTGAGTAAAATTCAGAGTGCCATATTTCTCTTGGGCGGCGTGCTGATGGTTGTCGGTGCAGGTTGTTATGCGTTTGGATTTATCTATCCTAAGATGTTGCTTTATACTTGTTGGGTGTTCTTAGCAGGTACAGTACTTTTTAGCGTGATACAAGCCATGCAGTTATACGAAGGAAAATCGTTTGTTATTCATCGTCTGAAGCGCATACAGGCAATGGCGGATATTTGTTTTGTATTGTCGGGCATTTCTATGGTTGATACGGTGTATGCCTTTGCCCGTAATTGGTTTTCCAACTATGAGACGTATATCACCTACTTTTATAATAAGTGGGTGCTTCTGCTGCTTATCGCTGCTTTGTTGGAATTATATACGACACATCGTATTTCCCGTGAACTGGAGAAGGAATAATGCCAAAAAATACTAAATACATGCAGTATTCAATTAAATAGCATAAATTTATTTCCGTACTTCAATTTAAGATTGTACTTTTGTTACCCGAAATACAGACATATTATGAATAAGATACTTTATGCATTTATCACCTTGTTGGCAATGACATCGTGTGCCAATAGCTACAATATCCAAGGTACGTCTAATGTGAGTACATTGGATGGAAGGATGCTATACCTGAAAATCCTGAAAAACAATGATTTTAAAAATATTGATTCCTGTGATGTTGTGCATGGTCAATTCCATTTTGACGGAAATCTGGATTCTGTGAGAATGGCTAATATCTTCATGGATGATGAGGCGGTACTCCCATTGGTGTTGGAGAGCGGTGACATTAATGTAAAATTAGATGATGCTCAGCAGATAGTTAGCGGCACTCCTTTGAATGATAAACTGTTTAAGTTCTTCAAGAAATACCAGCAGTTGCAGAACCAGCAGATGGAATTGGTGCATAAGCATGACCAGGCTATCATGAATGGTAGTGATATGGAGGTGGTAACAAGAAAACTGAATGAGGAAGCGATTCAGTTGGCCGATCAGGAAGACAAACTGGTTACTTCTTTCGTGACAGAGAACTTTGATAACGTCTTGGGGCCTGGAGTTTTCTTCATGGTTACCATGAGAAATCAATATCCGATGCTTTCTCCTTGGATTGAGGATATCATGAGCAAGGCTACTGAGCATTTCAAAAATGATCCATACGTGAAGGATTATTATCAGAAGGCTCAGGAAAATGAGCAGATTATGAATGGTACAAGAGATGCAGGACAGGATGCTTCTACAATGCAAGCACCTCAAGTAGATCCGAATGCAGCTCCTGCTCCAACTGCTAATGATTTGGCTAAACCTACTATTCCGGAGAATCAGACTACGGAAGGTAATGGCTTCGGTAATTAATCTGTAGAAATATGATGAAAATATTAATAAAAAACGGAACTATTGTCAATGAAGGACGCTCTTTCCTGGGCGACCTTGTTGTCGATGGTGAACAAATTGCAGAAATATATGAAGGTAAGGCACCTCGTGGTATCTATGATCAAGTCATTGATGCCTCGGGGTGTTTTGTTTTGCCTGGTGTGATAGATGATCATGTGCATTTCCGTGAACCGGGTTTGACACGTAAGGCTGATATTGAGAGCGAGAGTAGAGCTGCCGCTTTTGGTGGCGTGACTTCTTATTTTGAAATGCCTAATACCAATCCTCAAACTACGACTCTGGAGGCTTTGGAAGATAAGTTTGCATTAGGTGCTCAGAAAAGTCATGTTAACTATAGTTTCTTTTTTGGTGCAACCAATGATAATGTAGATTCATTTGATAGATTAGATGTTCATCGTATTCCTGGCATTAAACTCTTTATGGGTTCCAGCACAGGCAATATGCTGGTGGATAAGTATGAGTCTTTGCAACAGATATTTGTTAAAGCCAAGAAATTGGGACTGCCTGTGATGACTCATTGTGAGGATACTGATATCATCAATCGTAATATGGCTGCCTATCAGGAAAAATATGGTGAAGATCCTGATGTGAAATTCCATCCGGAAATCCGTAGTGCTGAGGCTTGTTATGAAAGTAGTAGTCTGGCAGTTAAATTGGCAAAGGAGTCTGGGGCTCATCTGCATATTGCTCATGTGACTACCGCCCGTGAACTGGAATTCTTCGGAAAAGATAAGAATATTACTGGTGAAGCTGTCATTGCGCATCTTTATTTCTCGGATGAAGATTATGCAGACAAGAAAGCTTTCATCAAATGTAATCCTGCTATTAAGACAGTGAAAGATAGGCAGGCATTACGTGAGGCTTTGGCTGATGGGCGAATTTCGGTTGTTGGCACTGATCATGCTCCTCATGAATGGAAAGACAAGCAGGGTGGTTGTGCCAAGGCAGCTTCGGGTATGCCGATGGTGCAATTCTCGTTGGTAAGTATGTTGGAATTGGTGGATAAAGGTGTTCTTTCTATTGAAAGAATGGTAGAGGTGATGTCTCATTATCCTGCCAAACTCTTCCAAGTGGACAAACGTGGCTTTTTGCGCCCGGGCTATCAGGCTGATATTGTCATTGTTCGTCCTCATACTGCTTGGACAGTTCATAAAGAAATCATCCAAAGCAAATGCGGGTGGAGTCCTATGGAGGGACATGAATACCAATGGCAAGTAGAGCAAACTCTCTGTAATGGACACCTTATATATAATAAGGGAGAGTTTGATGAGGCTTATCGTGGTGAAGAACTTACTTTTAGAAAATCATAAATTCTTAGATTTTGAGAAAGGTATTGACGTATGATATTGCGGATATGGTACCGTATATCAATTGGCTCTATTTCTTTCATGCCTGGGGACTGAGTGGTAAGCCTGCAGGCGAAAAAGAAAAAATGAAACAGGAGGCGCTTCTGATGTTGAAGTCTTGGTATGGTAAATATCATACTCATGCTTTGTTTCGATTGATGAAAGCCTGTAGTGATGGGGATGATATCGTCTTGTTCGATGATTTGAATGATAAAATCAACGGGCAGACCATTCGTACTGAGGTTCGTATTCCCATGCTTCGTCAGCAAAAGGTTTCATTGAATGGACAACCTAATTTGTGTCTGTCAGATTTCTTGCGCCCCATCTATATGGAAAAGAAAGATTGCTTGGGTATCTTTTGTGCTACGGTTGATGCGGAAATAGTGGAGTTGTACCGTCATGATGATTATCAGTCGATGTTGGCGCAAACTCTTAGTGATCGGTTGGCAGAAGCGACAGCTGAACGTATGCATCAGGAAGTTAGAACTACTTTCTGGGGATATGCTGCTGATGAAAAGTTGACGATGGAGCAGCTCCTTAGAGAGGACTATCAGGGTATTCGCCCTGCTGTGGGCTATCCTTCCATGCCGGATACCAGTATCAATTTCCTCCTGGATGAAATTCTTGGGATGAAAGAGGTTGGTATCAGACTTACTGAAAGTGGTATGATGACGCCCCATGCCAGTGTGTCGGGTTTGATGTTCTCTCATCCAAAGGCTCATTATTTTGAATTGGGAAAGATAGGGGAGGACCAGTTGAGAGATTATGCAAATAGACGTGGTATTCCTGTAGAACTCATGCGGCGATTCTTGCAATCAAGTTTGATGAAAAAATGATATATAGAATACTTATACCCATTATATTGGGTACTGTGTTGCCTTATTTATGGATATTCAAGACTGAATTCCAGAAGGTAACTGGTAGAAAAAGGTTTCTGTTGTGGATTCCTGCTATGATAGTTTTGGGATATAGTGTATATTTGGCTTTTCTGCCAAACTTTGTACCGAAAAATCCCTTGCTGGTTGACATCTGGTTCGCTTTGATGGCGGTCTGTGCTGTGCCGGAGTTTGTCTTTGCTTTCTGTAGTTCCTTAGGCTGGTGCTGCAAAAGATATTTTCATTTAAAGAAGAATTGGGGACGAATTCTTGGACTCGTTTTGGCTATTGTGGCTTTCGTGACGTTTATCTATGGATTTACTTTAGGCTTTCGCAAGCTGGAAGTGAAACAAGTCACCATATATCTGTCTGATTTGCCAAAGAATTTCGATGGGTATAGAATAGTCCTGTTTAGTGATTTCCATCTCGGCTCCTATTATGGTTGGAGATCGGATATTCCCCAGCGGGATATAGAAAGCATTCAGGCACAGCATTCTGATATGATTTGCTTTACGGGTGATCTGCAAAATGCACATCCTTCAGAATTAGTACCTTATTATCAGCTGCTTCGTTCGTTGAAAGCAAAGGATGGAGTTTATAGTATCTTGGGCAATCACGATTATAGTTATTATGTTGATGCAGATCCTGATGAACGGGTTGAAATAGAGAAAAGGGTACAGGATTTTGAGCGAAGTTTAGGATGGCAACTGCTGAATAACGAACATCGGGTGGTACATAGAGGACAGGATTCCATCTATATAGCTGGAACGGAAAATTATGATAAACCGAAGCGGACAAGTGTGGCGAAATCACTTGCATCCATCAAACCGGGAAATTTTATCTTGATGCTCCAACATATACCAACGCAATGGAAAGATATGGTTCCTTCTAAAATTAATGAGGTGTATGGATCTAAAGATACGGTTTTAGTGGCACCACAATTGACATTCAGCGGTCATACTCATGCAGGACAAGTTGAGGTCTTGGGCATCCGACCAACCATGTTTGCCAGTTATGACTATGGCTTGTATGAGCGTGAAGGTTGCCAGCTCTTTACGACTGCCGGATTGGGTGGTGTGATTCCTATCCGTGTGGGAGCTACCGCCGAGATCGTAGTTGTCACATTAAAGAGAAAATAAAAATTACCATATAAAAGTATTATCAGCGTAAAAAATATTGAGATTATGAAATATTTATATCGTTTATACCAATTATTGGTGTGCTTGCCTATCTTGGTATTGGCAAGTATTATTACGAGTATTACCACAGTTGTGGGGTGTATGTTGGGTAATGGTCATTTCTGGGGATATTATCCTGGTAAGATCTGGTCACAGTTGTGGATACGTATTCTCCTGTTGCCTGTTAAGGTGGAAGGACGTGAGAATTTGGAGAAAAAGCAAAGCTACGTTTTTGTAGCCAATCATCAGGGAGCCTTTGATATCTTCCTGATATATGGTTTTTTGGGTCGTAATTTCAAGTGGATGATGAAGAAAGGTCTTCGCAAGATCCCTTTGGTAGGAGTAGCTTGCGAGTATGCTCATCATATCTTTGTAGATAAGAGCGGACCATCTAAAATCCGTGCATCCTATGACAAGGCTCGTGAAGAACTCCAGGAGGGTATGTCATTGGTGGTGTTCCCTGAAGGTGCCAGAACTTTTACCGGTCATATGGGTGTTTTCCGTCGAGGTGCTTTTATGTTGGCAGACGAACTGCAGTTGCCTGTTTGTCCTCTTACCATCAATGGCAGTTTCCAGGTGAAGCCGCGTATGAAAGATATTTTTTGGGTGTTTTGGCATCCGTTGAAGTTGACGATACATAAGCCAATAGCTCCTATAGGCAGAGGTGCTGACAATATTAAGCATCAGATGACAGAGAGTTATGAGGCAATTATGAATGGTTTAGACAAGGAATATCAGGGTTTTGTAGAAAATCCTGACCAATAAATGAAAAAATAATCAAAAATATAGTGGAATTGTGATAAAAGTCGTATCTTTGCATATCATATTTAACTATAAGAATTATTGGTACTTGATTAATAAAAACTATTATGAAGAGCGATAGCATAGTAATCATTCCTACTTATAATGAGAAGGAAAACATAGAGAAGATCATTCGGGCTGTCTTTGGGCTCGAAAAGCAATTTGATATTCTTGTGATTGACGATGGAAGTCCTGATGGTACGGCTGCTATTGTCAAGAATCTGATGGCGGGTGAGTTTAAGGACCGTCTTTACCTCTTGGAGCGTTCCGGTAAATTAGGCTTAGGTACTGCTTATATCACAGGTTTTAAGTGGGCGCTCCAACAGGGATATGATTTTATCTTTGAAATGGATGCTGACTTTAGTCATGATCCTAATGATTTGCCACGTCTTTATGCTGCTACTCATGATGAAGGGTATGATGTTGCAGTAGGTTCTCGCTATGTTTCGGGCGTCAATGTGGTTAATTGGCCAATCGGTCGTGTCCTTATGAGTTATTTTGCGTCCAAGTATGTTCGTCTGGTTACTGGATTCAAGGTGCATGATACAACGGCAGGATTCGTTTGCTATCGTCGCAAGGTGTTGGAAACCATCGAATTGGATAAAATTCGTTTCAAAGGATATGCTTTCCAAATCGAGATGAAGTTCACTTCTCATAAGATAGGATTTAAAATCAAAGAGGTACCTGTTATCTTCGTCAACCGTCGCGAGGGTGTGAGCAAGATGAATGGAGGTATCTTTGGAGAGGCTTTCTTTGGTGTAATGCGCCTTCGCTTGGATGGCTGGTTTAAGAAGTATCCTAAGAAAAACTAAAAAGCGTGACCATACAAGAGATTGAAAATATTTACGGGCATTCGTCACAGACGAAGGCCCTTTTGGATTTATTGGGGAAAAAACAGGTTAAAATGATTTCCCTTAAGGGATTGGTGTGTTCTTCTGCACCAATCTTTTTTGCGTCTGTATATCAGCAATTAGGACAAACCGTACTTTTTGTTTTGGATGATGCTGATGAGGCTGGCTATTTTTATCACGACCTGACACAAATGATGGGACAGGAAAATGTGTTTTTCTTTCCTTCCAGCTATCGTCGTGCTATCAAGTATGGGCAAAAAGATGCTGCCAATGAAATTCTTCGAACGGAAGTCTTGGCTCGTTTATCGCAAAATAGAAATTTATTTATAGTTTCTTATCCTGATGCCTTGGCAGAATTGGTTGTTACTAAAAAGAAACTGGATGAGCGCATACTTAAACTTTCTGTTTCTCAAGAGATTGCCTTGAGCAATATTGTGCATACGCTGAGAGATTTTGGCTTTGAGGAGACTGATTATGTTTATGAACCAGGACAATTTGCTGTCCGTGGTAGTATCCTGGATGTATATTCTTATAGTTGTGAATTTCCTTTTCGTATAGATTTCTTCGGAGATGAGATCGATTCCATCCGTACCTTTGATGTGGAAAGTCAGTTGTCGAAAGTCAAGAGGGAATGTATAGAGATTGTGCCTGAATTATCTTCTCTTGAAAGTGAAAAACAACCGATATTTTCTTTTTTGGGTGAGGATACAATTGTTGCCATGAAGGATTTCGTCTTTCTTCATGATCGTATCGAACAGATTTATCATGATGGTTTCTCGGCTCAAAGTTTGACTGAACAGCTGGAAGGGGCTACAGAAATGGAGGCTGAGCAAATCAGACAGCGGATGAAGAAAGAGTTGAATCTCTGTACTACGACTCAGTTGAAAGAGGGATTGGCAGAAAGAGTGCGCATAGAAATGGGGCATGTGGATAAAAATCCAAATGCTTTGGAGGGAGAAGGTAAGTCTTCTGCTTGCATTCATTTTAATATCCAGCCACAACCTTTATTCCATAAGAATTTTGAATTGTTGGCTAAAACTCTTGAGGATTATCTTCTTCAGAAATATACTTTATATATTTTAGCTGACAGTCAGAAACAGCAGCAAAGATTGAAGGATATTTTTGATAGTGAAGATTTGCAACGTTATCAGATTTCTTTTGTTCCTGTAGATAAAACCATTCACGAAGGGTTTGTGGATTCTGACAAAAAATGCTGTTTCTTTACAGATCATCAGATTTTTGACCGTTTTCATAAATACAATTTGCGTTCTGATTCTGCTCGTGCTGGTAAAATGGCGCTTACGATGAAAGAGTTGCAGGAAATGGAACCGGGCGACTTTATCGTACATGTGGATTTTGGAATCGGTAAGTTTGGCGGCTTGGTTCGTGTTCCTACTGGTGAAAGCTATCAGGAAATGATACGCATCGTCTATAAGAATAACGATAAAGTGGATGTTTCTATCCATTCTCTCTATAAAATCAGCAAATATAGAAGTGCCGATACCGGTGAACCTCCGCGTCTTTCTACCTTAGGTACTGGTGCCTGGGATAGGATGAAGGAAAAGGCAAAGAAGCGTATCAAGGATATAGCGCGCGACCTGATTAAGTTGTATGCTAAGCGTCGTCATGAAAAGGGCTATGCTTTTAGTCTGGATGGATATTTGCAACATGAGTTGGAAGCTTCTTTCCTCTATGAAGATACGCCTGACCAGAATAAGGCTACCATGGAGGTGAAGGCTGATATGGAAAGCTCCCGCCCTATGGACAGACTGGTGTGTGGAGATGTTGGCTTCGGAAAAACGGAGGTAGCCATTCGTGCGGCCTTTAAAGCTGCTTGTGACAGTAAACAGGTGGCAGTACTGGTTCCTACTACCGTTTTGGCATTTCAGCATTATCAGACATTCAAGTCGCGTCTTGAGGGAATGCCTGTGAGGGTAGAATATTTGAGCCGTGCCCGATCTGCAAAGGAAACCCGACAGATTTTGGCTGACTTAAAGGATGGTAAAATAGATATTTTGATAGGTACGCATAAATTGATTTCCAAATCGGTTGTATGGAAAGATTTAGGTTTGCTCATTATTGATGAGGAACAGAAGTTTGGAGTAAGTACAAAGGAGAAACTGCGCCAGATGAAGGTCAACGTGGATACGCTGACCATGAGTGCTACGCCTATTCCTCGTACCCTCCAGTTCTCGCTGATGGGAGCAAGAGATATGAGTATCATGCGTACACCGCCACCTAACCGTTATCCGATCCATACGGAGCTGACCTGTTTTTCTTCAGAAGTGATTGCTGATGCCATCAATTTTGAAATGAGTCGTAATGGACAGGTGTATTTTGTCAATGATCGGATTTCTAAACTTCAGGAGATTAAACTCCTGATAGAGAAACATGTACCTGATTGTCGAGTTGTCATCGGACATGGTCAGATGAAGCCTGAGGAGTTGGAAAAGATTATCATGGGCTTTATCAACTATGACTATGATGTGCTGCTTTCTACAACCATTGTGGAAAATGGTATCGATATTTCCAATGCCAATACGATCATAATCAATGATGCGCATCATTTCGGCTTAAGTGATCTGCACCAAATGAGAGGACGAGTTGGCAGAAGTAACAAAAAGGCATTTTGCTATTTGTTGGCACCGCCTAAAAGCGTACTGACAACAGAAGCTCGGAGACGCTTAGAGGCTTTGGAAACTTTCAGTGACTTGGGAAGTGGATTTAATCTTGCCATGCAGGATTTAGATATTCGTGGAGCAGGTAACTTGTTGGGTTCCGAACAGAGTGGTTTCATGGAAGATTTAGGATATGAAACCTATCAGAAGATCTTGTCGCAGGCTGTGACCGAGTTGAAGAATGAAGAATTCAATGATTTGTATCAGGAAGATTTGGATCAAGGTAAGGTGCTCACGGGTGACGACTTTGTAGATGATTGTTCTGTGGAGAGCGATTTGGAGATGTATTTCCCTGATTCGTATGTTCCTGGTAGCAGTGAACGAATGCTTTTATATCGGGAGTTGGATTGTATTGAGAATGATGATGATCTGGCGGCTTATAAAAAGCGATTGATAGACCGTTTCGGTCCTGTGCCTCATGAGGGCGAAGAACTGATGCATGTGGTCACCCTGCGTAGATTAGGCAAGCGTATGGGATGCGAGAAGATAATGCTGAAGCAAAATGTTCTTCAATTACAGTTTGTGAGCAATGTGCAAAGTCCTTTTTACAGGAGCATCATGTTCTCTAAGGTCTTGGATTACGTAACCAAACATGTGAGGATGTGCAACTTGAAAGAGAAAAGCAACAAGCGCTACTTGCGTATTTCTGGTATCAGGAGTGTAGAGCAAGCTGTATCTATATTGAATGATATTGAGCAATAAATGGGGCGTAAATTGATCTTTTGTATGAATTTTGTAGTTTTTTGTATCTATTTGGAAGGGAATTTGTCGATAAAAATCCAGAATTCGTATAGAATTTATCGGAGGTTAACAAAAAAGGTACATGGAAATAACAAAAAATACATAGGGTGAATTTATTAAAAGCTTAATTTTGCAATCGTAAAACAAACGATAATGATAAATATGAATATCATTACGGGTTAGAATATCATCACATTTTGAAATATAATGAAGACAATATAAGATTTGATAATTATTGAGTATTTAAGATGTTTAGTAAAAGTTTTATTTAATATTATTGGATTTGTACCTTGAGGTGCGGGATGTATATCATAGTACAAATCCATTAATGCTTAAATAAATAAGAAGAGTATCGAAAACTCGCACTCTTCTATATGAATTTCTCTATTATATTATTGTATAAGTAAAAGATGATAAATAGCGTTTCACAACGCTTCTTTGTTTTAACTGATTTCCTGCCGTTTTACGATATTTTTCAGATAAAATGCAAATTTATAGCCATTTTTTCTTTTATCTCAAATGTTTTTTGTAATTTTGTCGCAAAATGGATTTATCTATTAACAAAATGTAAGAAAAGACATAATAATTAATATAAAAATGATATCACATGAGACAGAAGAAATTTATTTTGCAGGAGAGTGAACTCCCAACACAGTGGTATAATATTCAGGCGGATATGCCTAATAAACCATTGCCTCCATTGAATCCTCAGACTCACCAGCCTCTCAATGCTGATGATCTTTCACATATATTTAATAAGGAATGTTCCAAGCAGGAATTGGATCAGGAGCATGCGTGGATAGATATTCCTGAAGACGTATTGGAGAAATATACTTTCTATCGTTCTACTCCTCTGGTTCGTGCTTATGCTTTGGAGGAGGCTTTAGGTACTCCTGCTCATATCTATTTCAAAAATGAGAGTACCAACCCTTTAGGTTCACATAAGATTAATTCTGCTCTTCCTCAGTGCTACTATTGTAAGCAAGAGGGTGATACGAATGTCACAACTGAAACGGGTGCCGGTCAGTGGGGTGCTGCTTTGTCTTATGCTGCCAAACTCTATGGATTGGAAGCGGCTGTTTATCAGGTAAAGATTACCATGCAGCAAAAACCATATCGTTCCAGTATTATGCGTACCTTCGGTGCTACAGTAGAGGGTTCTCCTTCTATGAGTACAAGAGCTGGTAAAAACATCATTACTCGCGATCCTCATCATCCAGGTTCTTTAGGTACTGCCATCAGTGAGGCTGTAGAGTTGGCTACAACTACTCCTGGTTGTAAATATACTTTAGGTTCTGTGTTAAATCACGTGGCTCTTCATCAAACAGTCATTGGTCTGGAGGCAGAAAAGCAGATGGCTATGGCTGGTGAGTATCCTGATACAGTGATAGCTTGTTTTGGTGGTGGTAGTAACTTTGGTGGAATCGCCTTCCCTTTCATGCGTCATAAGATTAAGGATGGAAAGAATACTGAATTTATTGCAGCAGAACCTGAAAGCTGCCCTAAGTTGACTCGTGGTAAGTTTGAATACGACTTTGGTGATGAGGCTGGTTATACACCATTGCTTCCAATGTACACCTTAGGTCATGATTTCAAGCCTGCGAATATCCATGCTGGCGGTTTGCGTTATCATGGTGCCGGTATGATTATTTCTCAGTTGATCAAGGACGGATATATGCATGGTGTTGATATTCCTCAGTCTGAGTCTTTTGAGGCTGGTATGCTTTTTGCCCGCACAGAGGGTATTATTCCTGCTCCAGAGAGTTGTCATGCTATTGCAGCTACGATTCGTGAGGCAATGAAGGCAAAGGAAACTGGCGAGGAAAAGGTTATCCTGTTCTGTCTGTCTGGACATGGACTGATTGATATGCCTTCCTATGAGAGTTATATCAATGGTGACTTGCATGACTATGCTGTCTCTGATGAGGAAATTAAGAAATTCCTTGCTACAGTTCCTGAAGTTTAAGATTGAACCTCAATCCGTAACTTATAGGATTTAGTTTTTTAGTCTCTCTACCCACTTTTATTTTTCCCTGCCCACGGAAAAATTCTTGCGTGGGCAGGGAGAAAAATATACCCGGGCAGAGTAGGGAATTGACTACTATTGTCATAAACAAGAGGGTGTGTCATAAACTTATGACACACCCTCTTGTTTATATAGCTGTGATTCTTTAAATCAATGGAGATTTCTGTTATTTGCTCAGCCATTCTTCAATAGCTTTGGCAATTATTTCAAAGTTGGTGGTAGGCTCAAAACGAGCAACAACCTGACCTTTTTTGTTAATCAGGAATTTAGTAAAATTCCATTTGATGTCATTACTCTCTTTGTAGTTAGGATCAGCTTCGCTGAGCATTTTGTCGAGTACTGGATAGAGAGGATGAGATTCATCCCAACCAGCAAACCCTTTGCTTTCCTTCAAGAATTTGTAAAGAGGAGCAGCGTCATCGCCATTTACCTTTATCTTTTTGAAACGCGAAAATTCTGTACCGTATGTAAGTTTACAGAATTGGTGGATGCTTTCGTCTGTTCCTGGAGCTTGTTGACCAAACTGGTTGCAAGGGAAGTCTAAGACTTCAAAGCCCTGAGAATGATAGGTCTCATATAATTTCTCCAGTTCTTCATACTGTGGAGTAAAACCACATTTTGTGGCTGTGTTGACGATGAGTAATACTTCATTAGCATACTCTTTGAGGGAAACTTCCTTTCCCTTTCTGTCCTTGACAGAGAATTCGTAAACAGTTCTCATTTTTGTTTGTATCTATATATTTTATTCTTATTTCTTCTTTTAGAGTGCAAAGATACTATTTTTCTTTCAGAAGAGTAAATTATGACTGATAATTTTTCTAAAAAAGTAATAACTTAGAAAATAAAAAGACCCAGGATTTTCACAAACCCTGGGTTTTTTGAACTTCTGTATGAAACTACTTGTATCTCAAGAAGTTCACAAAAAATCTATCATTTAACTTTTCTAAGAACTGATGCAAAATTATAATAAATTTCTTTTTTTATGGTGTATTTTTTGTTTTTTAGGGTATATCAAACTGTTTTTATTTGTTTTTCTCCCTATATTCACTTGGAATTATACCCATTTCTTTCTTAAACACCTTAGAAAAATACTTCGGATCACTGAATCCGACAGCGAATGCAATGCTGGTCAGCGTTTCATCTGTATCCCGTAACATCTCGATTGCTTTCATAATTCTGATGTGACGGACGAAGTCAATAGGAGTCAATCCTACTGCATTTTTGATTTTTCCATAGAGTACGCTGCGACTCATGCCCATAGCCTGTGCAATATCGTCTATCTTCATGTCTGGATCAGAAATGTTTTCCACGACAAACTTCAGTACTTTCTTGATGGTATGGTCCTGTATGCTGATGGTAGAATCGCCAATCGTAATACGTTGAGGCTCCTCTGTCTTGTTTTGAACAGTCGTGTTAGGACTCGTTTGCGTTTCGTCTCCAAAATGAATGTTTCTGAGCAATTCTTGTTGCAGACTCTTGCGATAGTTGATGGCCGCTTCTATTCTGCCTTTCAGGTAAGTGGCTGAGAATGGTTTGGTCAGATAACCATCGATTCCTTCTTCAAATCCCTTGAGGTGGTCTTCCAGACTGGCCTTGGCAGAGAGTATGATGATTGGAATATGGGAGATATTGCTGTCTTGCTTGATGTAGTGTACCATGGTGATTCCATCCATGATAGGCATCGTAACATCAGTCAATATGAAGTCTGGCACGAATTTGCGTGCCATTTCAAGACCTTTCTTTCCATTTTCTGCAAGCAATACATTGTAGTCCTTTCTCAGAATGGTATCCAGGAAGGTGCGTAGGTCCGCATTGTCTTCTACCACGAGTATGGTGATATCTTTTTCTCCCTTTTCGAATTCTTCTGCAGAGTCTAAAGCCACATCTTCTATGTAGTTCTTGGCATTTGAGTCTTCTATCTCTCCATTTTCGTGGATTACATGAGAATCTTTGTCAAGACCTCCATCTTCGTAGAAATTGCTGTTGTTGTCAAACTTCAGCATTTGGTTGACCATCTGGTACATCTCTCGGGCATTCCTCTGAACCATTGTCAATAGGTTTCTGCCTTCTTCAGAGAGTCCTTCTTCATTTTCCAGCACTTCTGTTATTGGACCGCCAATCAGAGAGAGTGGGGTTCTCAATTTGTGTGAAGCATTGCTGAAGAAATGGTTCTTCAGTACACTCATATCATGGCTGAGCTTTTGTATTTGTCGGTTGTTATACATATAGAATACTAAGCCGAGACCTAAGATGAACAATATGAAAAGAATGATTTTTCCCAATATGCTCTCCCAGAACGTTGGTTCGATTTCAATTGGAAGCTCTGCGATATATTTACCCCAGACTCCATGTGTATTGGTGGCTTTTACCTTGAGGATGTATTTGCCATGAGAAATACGGTTAAAACCGATCATGTTTTGACTTCCTAATGGAATCCATACGCCTTCTGGTGTATGACCATCCAGACGATAAGCATAATATGTCTGGTACTTTCTGGTATAGTCAAGTGCTGCAAAGGTAATGGTCAGATTTCTCTTGTCAGAAGGAATGACTATATTTGACCTATGCAGGATAGGAATGGTATGAGCCTCTCCGTTGAAGTGCAGGGAGGTAAACAGTATTTTCGGTTGATATGTTGTCTTGGTGATTACCTTTGGATAGAAGGTAATACTGCCCATCGGTGTTCCCAATGTAATTTGATCCGTTGAAGGGTCATGGAAAGGTCGGCATTCTGTAAATGTCATGTGGAAATCAAAGTCGTTCGGTCCAAAAACCTCCATTTTTCCTGTGCTTGGATTATACTTATCGACACTGGATTCCCTGATAATCCAGATATTTCCTGCATTATCTTCTATCATGCTCTGTACGATACCTTCGTCCAGATTGATGTTTTTGACGAATTCGACTCTTATATCATTTTCTAATAATGATTTGCTGGTGGTAATTTGCAGACAACCACCAATTGTTGAAATATACGTGTCGCCATTAGACCGAACCAATGTATAGTTGACATCGCTTGCCATGAGGGATGCAGTGTCGCCTATGATGTGACTGGAATGGAAGAACTTGATCTTGGAATAGTCCTTGAATTCATCGGAGAATGTAACAAGTCCGTCTGTTGTTCCTGCTAATATGGTACCTTTGCTGGTGCATGTAATTCGGCGTACTTTTTGGTAGAGGCCATTCTTGAACCAGTCGAGCTTATTTCTGTTTGAAATGAAACGATAGGTGCCGTTTACTCTTTCTGCAACAGCCAATCCACCTCCAAAAGTCGCAATCCATATTCTGTTCTGTCTGTCGCTTACAATATCATAGATTCTATCACCAGGCAGAGAGTATGGGTCTGCCGGATTATGGGTGAAATGCTGCAATTCTCCGTCTTTCAAAAGATAGAGTCCGTCTCCATTTGTTCCAATCCACATGTATCCCTGACTGTCTTCGTAGAGTGCATAGATGCCACTGGTGGAGAACTGAACTGGTGTTTGGGATAATTGACCACTTGGGGTGACGTAGCCAAGCTTCTGATGCTTGTCGTTGCTGACTTTTAAATATCCAGAGTAAAAACCATCCCAATAGTTACGATTATGATCAAGAGTGACGGCACGTACTTCATCTTCTGTATTTTCAACTTGGCTCAGCGTATATTCATGATATTTGAAATTGATTTGTGTAAGGTCATGAATACCCGTTATCCAAAGAATTTTTTGGTCAGAAATTACGTATTTAGTGATTTTTGGAATACTTGCATTGCCTTGAGAATTGCTTTGCAAGACATAAGGTACCAATTCCTTTTTTTCTCTGTCATAGTAGCTGAACGTACCGCCATTTGGGATCATCCAAAGTGTGTTATGCTCATCTTCCATGATGAAATATTTTTCGCTGACAGTACGCAACGTTGGATCCTTTTGGTCTGCAAACAGCCATTTCTTCTCCAATGTGTTCGGATTGATGACGGTTACTCCCATACCATCTGTGAATGCCCATAGTAGGTCTTTGCCATCTACGTATATTTTCTTGACTTCTGCTACCGGTTGGTTAGGGTTCTGAACACTTACAACTTCAGATTTGAATGTGCGTGGATTATAGACTACCACACCGATATTTGTGGCTATCAAGAGTTGGTAGCCTGTATTTTTTAATTCATTGATCTTTGTGACTCCTTCCGGCATCGGAATCATGGAGATATGATTTCTGGTTTCATCAAAGACGGCAACTCTGCCATCTTCAGTAGCCAGATAAATGGTGTTTCCCACCTGTCGGAACCATTTAAATGGAATTGGAGTGGTGAATTTGGAGCCATAGATGTGAGTACCTTTGTCTGTAAGAATCCATTCACGCCCCTTCTTGTCGGCGGTTATATACCAGATATTTCCACTTGGCAGGCTTTTGGTTCCTGTCATGATGAGTTCTGGATTATTATCTGTAAATTCTTTTCCAGTTATTCTAATTGCGTATTTGTGGTCAGTTGTTGTTATCCAATTTGCTTGTGTGCTAAGGATGTAAACTTTATCGGCATAAAGATGGATGTTGAACTTCTCGTTGATTTTATCTTCTATGTTGGCAAAGTCACACATACGGGTGTCATATACATAGAGACGACGGTCGTATGTAACGCACCAAAGGTCATAGTTGGTGCATGGAAAGATATTGCGAATACGATTTGTACTGAGAATATCTTGGTTATCAGGTAAGTCGCGGAAGGTGTGGAAAGTATAGCCGTCATAATATGACAGACCGTTATAGGTAGCAAACCACATCATGTTGTCTGCTCCCTGACATAAGTCAGAGATATTGTTGGCAGCAAGTCCATCCAGAATAGAGAACTTTCTGATGTCACAATAGGGTGTTCCGCAATATCCAGATATTGATAACAACCCCAATATAATAATGTGTATGATTCTTCTGGCCATATTCTTAAGTTAATATTTTCGACAAAGGTAATGCAAACGAGCGCAATGAAAGCTTGCTTTCAAATTGCCGAGTGCAGCTTATCTTAT
This sequence comes from uncultured Prevotella sp., assembly GCA_900554835.1. Taxonomy (GTDB): domain Bacteria; phylum Bacteroidota; class Bacteroidia; order Bacteroidales; family Bacteroidaceae; genus Prevotella. The sequence goes on from USJD01000007.1 coordinate 29,675, forward strand.
GCAAAGAAAATGCAAACGAGCGCAATGAAAACTTGTTTTCAAATTGCCGAGTGCAGCTTTTCTTGGACAAAGGTAAACAAAAAACTTGTAACTTCCAAATTGTTTAGGGATATTCCATTACATCATAGGGAATTCTCCCTGTTTTTTTCCTAAAAACCCTTTGTTGGCATGATTTTTTGGTGTATCTTTGCAGCAAATAAATAAAGAAATACTAATTTAAAGACTTATATGGATATGAAAAAGTTAAAGACTCTCTTGACAATGGCTATCGTGGCTTTGATGAGCCTCAGTTTCACATCTTGCGATGAGGATGCTGACATTGGCTATACTTTATATGGTACTTGGAAAGGCTATATGGATATTGGATTGACGTATGATAATCGTTATTATGCTTCTACCACTTCTGAGATAACGTTTATACCAAGCAACTCTTATTCCGATTACGGAACAGGTTATTGGATAGACCGATACAGCAATGCTCCTTGGAATTATATTGCTAATCACATAGAGTGGAAGGTGAGTAATGGTGTTATCAATATTCACTTCATAGAGGAAAACTCGTATGCTACCATTTATAACTATTCTTTGGATGATGATTATTTCTACGGAACGGTTGAATGTGGGAATAGCAGTGCGGATTTCAGAATGGTAAAGACGGCTTCTCCTAACGGATGGAATTATGACTGGTATGATAGTGATGACTGGTATGATTCCTGGGGATATGGTTGGGCTAAGCCTCATCAGGGATCTTTCGATGATACCCGTGCTTCTTCCTCAGATTCTGATTCTCTGAAATATCTGAGAAGAGTGGTAAATTATAAGAATAAATAAAAAGACTTGCTGTTTCCTCAGGGAACGGATACAAAAAGAAAGGGACGAGATATGAAAAATATAAAATCTTTGTTGATGTTGGCTGCGATAACAGTTGCATCCATGACATTTGTCAGTTGTGACGATGATCCTTGGTATGATGGTTGCTGGCACGATCCATACGACTGGAGCTATAACTATGGCGATTGGAACTGGAATAATGATTATTGGAACCAAGGTGGTAATGGGAACAACCAGGGTGGTGATGAACGTACGGCGATGGCCCAGACTCTCTGTGGAGAATGGGGTGGTGAGATGGATTATTCTTATATCAATGATGATGGTGAATCGCGTAGCACAGATGTTTATTATACGACCATGAAGTTTTTCCAATATAATCAGAATTCAAAATCTTATAGTGGAGAGGGTGTGGAGACTGATTATCTTTTGGATTCTCAAGGAAATGTCATTGAAGATGAGAGCCAGACCTTGGATTTCTCCTGGTATATAGAGGATAATGGAGATATTTATATCAAGTACAAGAAAAGTGGGGCTACCTTTGTGTTAGACTATGGTTCTTCTCAGGCTGGTTTCCATTTGGGATATGAAGACAAGAAGGGATATGATACTTTCTTCGGTTATATGATAGGCACGGGAAGCGTTAAAGGCGATGTTATCTATTTCGATTTTGAGCGTTTGAACGATACCAATAATGCCAAGGCTCAGACTCGTGGAGCAGGCGTAACAGAGCATAAATCATTTGGTAAGGCTGCTTATCAGAAACCGATTAAGGGAACTGCTTCTCGTTTTAATAGCAGAAGATAGACCTTGTGTTGGAGAAAAGTTAAGAGGATGCATCAAACGAATCGTTTCGATGCATCCTCTTAACTTTTCTGTATTGTGAAATGTTGTAAAGTATCAGAGAATTTAGTTTGTTATTTTCCAAACGGTTTGCAAATAGGATGGTGTGATATTCACGTTCTCTATCTGTCTTTCTTCATCATCAGGAAGATTGCAGAAGAAGTCAATACCAGTAAGTTCCTCAAGTTTGGCGATATTGACAATATGTGCGCTCAACTTTTCTGTGGAAGGATAATCTTTGTGTTCAAACCAGAATCCGATAGCTTTATGACCGGATTTATTTTTGATCATGACTGCTGCAAAGAAGTATTTAGGAACTATAAATCTATTTTTTGTGTAGCCCAAAATCTGCTCTGACTTGTCAATGGTTCCACCTTTGCAGACGTACATGGTATCATTGGCATACGTAGCTTGAGTACTCATATTGTATGTCAGAAAACTTCTGATTCTTTCTTCCATTTTTTCCCAAATGCCGGTATTGAATTCTCCTCTCTGAGGCTGCATATTGGTCATATAGAAAGTCTGTCCATTTACATCCTTGCTGCAGATTCTGTCTTCAGAAGCAACGATATGTCCTCTTTGGAAGTAAGTGATTCCTTCGCTTGGCATGCTGGAAGAGCTAAATTCACTTACACCTGGTTGCACGTTAGCAGGAATTTCTGGGTCTATCTGGAAAGGATCTTTATACCATGTCTTGCCATTCCATAATACTCCTTCTTTAGACTTCCAATTATTTCTGTTCCAGCCTTTCAGGTTGTTACTCTTATAGACAGCATAGCAACTCCATCGCTGTGATTTCTTACTGGTATCAAATTCTGTGCAGAAGTTGACACCATATTGGTCAGTTTCATGAACGATGACTTCACTTGTTCCTTTCTTCACCTTTGGAAATTCCAAACGTGTGATTTCGTCAGGCATTCCTGGGGTTACAACATTGGCGTTGGTATTCGTATTGACAATTCCGCCGCCACCATCAGGACCATCATTATCACTTCCACAGCTACCTACTGTGAGTGCAGCGAGAAGCATCAAAAGGTAAATCTTGATTCGTTTCATAAAAGTCGTGTTAGATTATGATTTGTAATACAAAAATAGTCGTTCTCGTAGAAATGTATAAAAACGAAAAAAGTGCGTACCAGCGTATATGCAACTACGCTCGAACGCACTTTTGTATCTTGCGATAATATATCCTTTAAATGAAAAGGTATATTACTTCTTCAACTTGCCGTAACGGTTCATGAAGCGGTCAACGCGACCTGCAGTATCAACAAGCTTGCTCTTACCTGTATAGAATGGGTGAGAAGTGCTAGAGATTTCAATCTTTACTACTGGATAAGTCTCGCCTTCGAACTCAACAGTGTCGTTAGTCTTGCATGTTGACTGAGAGAGGAACATGTCGCCATTAGACATATCTTTGAATACTACAGGACGATAGTTCTCTGGATGAATACCTTTTTTCATTTTCTTTTTTTATTTTTATTGGGTTATTAAAAATAGACGTTATGGGGATGTTCTTCGCATCATCTCATGTCCTTTCGGTGCATGCCCATTATAGCCTTTACACTTAACAGGGTGCAAAGTTACGACTTTTTCTTCTTTCTGCCAAATATTTCCTGATGTTTTTCTTTCTTTTACTCTTTTTTTTATTTTCATAGATATATTGCCCAAATTATGGTTCTTAGTTTGGGCACTCGTTGCCCGCCTCGTGATCCCTCGTTGCTCGTCTCTTGTTCACCAGTTCCCCATCACGTGGTCCTCGAGGGATCGCTTGAAGGGCATAGCGGGAACTTCTGGAGGAACCATTTGGAACACAAGAAATATTGCTGAAAACAAAATCCCCATTGCCTGATGAGAGGCAATGGGGATAGTTAAAGTTATTTGTAATTGAGTGGATTACTTGGCATAAACAATTTCGATAGACTTGATGCGAAGTTGAACACCACCACCTGTTGTACCAGTAAACACATTGGTGTAGGTTGCAGTCTTGCCAGAGAAGTTTATGGTTGCAGCCTCATTACCAACACAGTCTGTGTTCTTGTTGTTGTCATGAGTGCAAGTCAAGATGATTTTAGCAATGTTCTTGGAGCCTGTTATGGTCATTATGTTGTTGGCATAAATGCGAAGTTCTTTTGCTTTTTCGTTGTAAGCAGGCTTTGTCTTGTTGCCATTTGAATCCAATTTGAAAATAGTGCCGTCAGAGAGTGTGAACTCTGTTGGGTTTGCATCTAACTTCAATGTACTAAGATCTTCTACTTTTAAGCTTTCTCCAGCTGTGGCTCCACTATTCGTCAATGTAACAGTAAGTCCATTTACTGAGATACCTTCGCTTGTAGAAGGTGTGTCTGGAGTTTCAGGCTCTACAGTAGGAGCACCTTCCTTAACAGTTAAATCCTTTATCTGCCATGTACCAGATTTTTCCTCGCATGCATAGCGGAAAGCGATAACGATGTTCTTCTTTCCCTTGTAAGGAGTAAGGTCGTAGGTATATGTAGACCAAACCTTCCAGTCAGTTCCTTCGGTCAGAGTACCAGTGATGTCGGTCCATTTTGTTGTAGCAGGATCGCCTGTGTAGTTCTCTGTGATAAGTACCTGGTTCTTTACACCTTTTGTCGGTTCGCCATTGTAGGTAGCATAGCGCAAGATATAAGAGAATTTCAAGGTAGCTCCCTTTGATGAAGAGAGGTCAATAGCCTTAGCTACGAGGTAGCTCTCTGAAGGTGTAGTTACCTTACTTGTGTTATCATAACCTGTTGCCTTGGCATAGCCATAAGAATCAATGACCCATGGAGTACCCTTAATGTTCTTCAGAGTAAATGTACCAAAGCTCTTGTTGAAAGTCTCGTTGATGTAACCGTCTGTTGGAGTATCTGGAGTAGTGGTTCCACCTTGACCGTTAAGAGATACTATATAGTTGCCAACGAGGAATTCTTTTGTACCTTGGTAGTTATCAACCTTTCCACAGATAACAACTTCATCGCCTGGTTTTAAAGCATCTTCTCCAGAGAACTTTGTACGGTTAGGACCTGCATAACCATTATATACATAGAACTGATTTGTAGCTGTACCATCTTCTGAAATATAATATTTCAAGCTACCATATTGAGGATCGAAGCTTCCTTGTTTTACAGATACAACCTTACCCTTAACGTATATTTCTGTTTCTGCGCTTCCGCCTTCGTCAATATACTTTTCTACTGCAGCAATATTGAATGGGTCTGCAGCTGTACCAGAACCTGTAGGCTGAATTTCTTCTGGAGTCTCTGGCTTAGTAGGCATGTCGTAAGGAGCTGGAACGTCCTCGCAACTGCTGAAAGTAAAGGCTGCCATAGCCAACACTAACAATGAATATATAATCTTTTTCATATTGTTATTCTATTTAAAAATTTCTAATGGATGAATTACTTGATAGAGATGAGGTAGTTGCCACTGTCAATCTCTGGAGTGCCATTGTACATCGTCAATGCTCCACAGATGACAACCTTCTTTCCTACGGCCAGGGTGCCCTTTGTCTCTTCTGTCCATTTCTGGTTGTCGAGATTGAAACCGCGGAATACCTTAATCATCTTGCCGGCAACTGCCTTTCCATCTTCAGAGATAGAATATGTAGCATTACCATACGAGCCTGTATCAACGCTACCTACCTCGCAGATGATTCCAGTAGTATAAACCTTATCTGTTGTATATTTACCGGCATTGATGAGCTTGAGAGCGTTGGTCACGGTGTAAGGTGCTTCCTTGGTTCCACCAGTAACATTCAGCGCAGTCTCAACATCATTGCTTGTACGGATCAGAATCTGCCAAACATTGTTGAAACGGGTGAAAATACCTGTAATGTTGACAGGGTCCTTTGGCAAAGCGACATTGGCAAACTTGGCATAAGCTGAAGTGCGAACCAAGAGGTTGGAAGCACTGATAGGTGTTTTGGTTTCTGCATCAGTCAAGTTGCGGTTTACGCAGTTGGTCTTGTCCTTTTCTGTCTCTGGGGCATAAACGGCCTTACCGTCAGCCTGAGAGAACTGCACATTCTCGATGCGCATCAACTTGCCAGAGCAAGACTTCAGATAGTCAGCATCCTTGATTTTGGTTTTATCGAACACCTCTACCATGCTTTCAGCCTTGGCAGCGTCTGGAGAACCCAAAATCTTGAAATGCTTGTTCCACTCGTAGCGGTCAACCTTACCGATAGACTGTGCACCCGTAGTGCTGTTGGTATAGACACCGCCCAACTCAGCCTGAGAACCGTAACCACCAATGTAGAGGCCCTTCAGATTGATGAGGATTTGCTGACCAACAGGAAGTTCTCCATAGAGAGCACCCTTGTTGATGCAAACCAAGATACCACCCGTCTCGTCCTGCAGACAAACCTCGTTGTAAAGGTTGCCACCGAGATCATTACCGGTAATATAACCCTTGATCTGGATGTCCTTATCTATCTGTTCATATCTCTTATTAGCAATGAGGCTATAGTAGTCTTCCTTCAGCTGTGCAATCGTGATGACATTCTTCTCCTTGATATTATTATCACCGACTGGAGCCGCAGGCACCTTTATCGTATTATCAGGATCAGCATAACCATCGCCCATGCAAGATGCAAAAAGCATACTGGCAAAAGCCATTGCTATGAATAATATTTTTTTCATATCTTTCCTTTTTGTTAGAATCTATAAGAAACCTGGAACATACCGTTTGTTCCGAATACGTAATACTTCTTAGGGTTCTTGGAGAACTTGTAAACGCGCTCCTTGCTGCTATCACCATTACCTGAGAAATCGCTTCGGCTCTGCTCATAACCGCCAGATACAATCTTCTGGTTGTTCAGAATGTTGGTAATCATCAAGTTGAAATTCAAGCTGCCGTGCTTCAAGCGTACGCTCTTGCCGATGCTTCCGTCAACCATCCAGCCACCATGACCCTTAGCCTGGTCTGTATAACCTGGCATCAGGTTGCCGAAGTTGTCGAATGCGTTGAGACGAGACAACTCAGACTGGGTACGGTAGATAGGTGCGTATGACAGGTAGATGCGGTCGTAGTAGTTGGCGTTGAGGTCGATGAACCAGCCACCAGCATGATAGCTCAAGCCAAGGCTTCCTACGTTGAGAGGAGTTCCGCTCTCGCGCATACCTTTAATATATGTCATTTCAGTATTTAAGTCGCCAGTGACAGACTCAGAACGTGTCGTCTCAATATTCTTGAGGATTCTGTTGTCGCTCAAAGTACCGATAGCCTTGAAGTTGAGGAAAGATGTGAGTTTGAAGTCGAGACCCAATTCAATACCATAATATTCCTTCTGCAAGCCAGGAAGACTGAAATATACGAACGAGTTGTCCATATCACTATAGAAGTTCTGCCACTCAGTAACGTGGTCCAGACGGCTATAGTATGCATTCAGGTTGGCGTGCATCCATGAGTTCTGGTATTGGTAAGCGAACTCGCTGCTGAAGATATGCTCATCATGCAGATTTCTCACGAAGTCATTCTGAATCTCAGGAGATACGAATGCTGTGTTAGCCTTAGGTGGCTGCCACTCGTAGCCAACACCTAATTTGAACGCATGACCGCGACCGGCATCGAAACTGATGCTACCCTTGGCACCACCTTCGCCCATTCTGGCAATTCCGCTGTTGCCATAAGAGTTTTCTGCAGCCATACCATTACGCATATAGCCATGACGGCGCATATTGGTCTGACCCAACTTAGCGCTGAACATAGTCTGGAATCTGCCCAACTCTGCTGTGTAAGATGTCCAGAGCAAGCCCTTCATCACCTCAATCTTGTAATCATAACCGAACTTGTCGCCTTCGTTGACTGGGGCGTTAGGACGGTTTAAGTCATACTGAACTCTTGGGTCAGTAGCTGGATACTTTCCGAGAGCGTAATTATTGATGTTGTGGAAGAGAGAGCCGCCAAGCATATCCTCCAAAGTCTGGTAGTGGCGGTTGCTGTTGCTGGCAAAGATGAAGCCGCTCACCAGTTTGGAGTTCTTGGTTACCTTTGCAGTAAGCGTAGATGACAAGGTGAGATTCAAGTTGTCATTATGCTTAGCCTGGATGTAGTACATTGTTTCGTTGCCAGCCTTTGCTGCATTTTCGTTTGCATAGTAGAGGCGGTCCCAGTCAATCTGGCGGTTAGCCTTACTTGCTGTCCAGAAATCGTATGAGTTCTTCCAGCTCTGCCATGTATTAGGGTTGTTGTTGACAGAAGAAGGATTCCAGACGTCATAGTAGCTACTTGGCAGGTTCTTCCAGTAATCTGGCTGTGGGTTCTCTGCATTGTTGTAGTTGAGCTTGGTGCTCTTGTACATAGAGTACTTGGCAAATGCAGAAGTTGTGAGTTTCAATTTATCATTGATGTCCCAGTCCCATGTTGCGATAGCAGAAGGGGAGAAGTCGTTGACAACGCGCGAATTGCGCTTGTGCCCGTTCTGATAACCCCAGTAAGGGTTGTAGTAACGGTCGTTGGCGAGCCAGTAAGCCTCGTCGGTAGAAGCACCCTGGGTAGAGCGCTCGGTAGGGTTGCCCCAGGTAGAGATACTCAGGGAGTGACCGTTGTTCCACTTCTTCTGAACACCGATGTAGTAAGATAAAGCATTGTAGAATGTACCCTCCACATAACCACGGTTGGCCCATCGGTAGGTGAGACCGGCACTGAATGCCCAGCCACGGTCGTTGAAACCGCTGCTGTAAGTGTAGAGACCACGAAGTGTGTAATTTCTGTTGGCAGCAGCAACTGAGGCATACTGACCCACTTGCATGCTTCCGGCACGGAAGTCGTAGTTGTTGCTACCAGCCATGCCTGTCATAGAATAGTTGTTTCCTTCGAAAGGCAAAGCAAAATCTACATTTCTGGAGAAACGGTTCAAACCACCGATATTGGAGAAACGGAACTGGCCGCTTTCCATGTCGTTGACAGGTGCTCCATTGATGTAAACCTCGTTATACTTTTGGTTGAAGCTACGATAACGGTAACGCATAGGAGAGAAGAGGAATCCTGCCTCCGATGCGTAAACGTTAGAGGTAGAGTTGAGAATGGTTACATTCTGAGACATGTCATCATCCTCACCCAACTGTGCTTCGGTGAATGTGAATGCGTTCTCGTCCAGGTTGGATGCAGCCTTTTGCTCAACATTCTGTGCAAAAGCCAGCGGACCATAACAGAGCGCAAGCATTGCTAATTTTACCTTTTGTTGCATAGTTTATAGTTTAATTACTAATAATGTCTGCAAAGTAACAAAATATTTTTTAAAATTAAAAGTTTTTTCGTTTAAATTTTGATTAAATATGCGGTTTTTCCAAATAAAATGCCGATATTTGCATTCAGATAGCGAGTTTTCGCACATTTACTAACTTAAGATTTTTGATAATCTAAATAAAATAATAAATTTATGAAGAAAAATGTATTGATGTTTGCGGCCTTTCTGATAGTCAGCTTGGCTGCTTTTGCCCAAGGGCAGAAACGATTCAATCTCTATGCTGTAGGTTTTTATAACCAGGAGAATCTCTTCGATACTTGTCATGATGAGGGCAAGAATGATTACGAATATCTTCCTGCCAAGGGATGGAATGGAATGAAATATACCAATAAGTTGCGCAACATGGCCAAGGCGCTTGCCGACATGGGTACGGATAAGTTGCCTAAGGTGGGTTGTGCGTTCATCGGATTGGCAGAGGTGGAAAACCATAAGGTGCTGGACAATCTGATAGAGCAGGCTCCTCTGAAGGCCCGCAATATGAAATACTGTCATATTGAAGGTCCTGACCGTCGTGGTATTGATTGTGCTTTCCTCTACAATCCTTCTCTCTTCTCTGTGAAGAATGTAAAGTTAGTGCCTTATGTTCAGGAGAAGGCTAAGGACAGTGCTTATTATACTCGTGGTTTCCTGACGGTTCGTGGTGAAATGGCAGGTGAGGATGTGGCTGTTATCGTTTGTCACTGGCCAAGCCGTTTCTCTGGTCCGTTCTATCGTGAGTCGGGTGCTCGCCAAACCAAGGCTGTCAAGGATAGTCTGCTTCGCATCAACAAGGATATGAAGGTGTTTGTAATGGGCGATATGAATGATGATCCTACCAATAAGAGTATGCATGAGGTGTTGAGTGCCAAACCGGAGATCAGTCAGGTTGGACCAAACGATATGTACAATCCATGGTATAATATTTTGGCCAAGCAGGGTAAGGGCACCTTATTCTATAATGGCAACTGGAATCTCTTCGATCAGATTGTGATTACGCCAAACCTGCTCAATAAGGATGCTAAGAATAAGGATTTCTCTACATTGAAGTATTTTGCTCATCAGGTTTTCCGCCGCGATTATCTTATCCAGCAGGAAGGTCAGTACAAGGGTGCTCCGCTGCGTACTCAGGCTGGTGGCAGATGGCTCAATGGTTTCAGCGACCACTTGCCTGTAGTGATGTACCTGGTGAAGGAAGTGAAGTGATTTTTAAAGGTAAAAAGGTAAAAAAGTAAAAAGGTAAAAAAATAAAGGAAAGAAAATGATAGAGAATCATCCTTTTGAACCTTGGTTGCCATCAAATGCGCATCTCCTGATGCTCGGTACTTTCCCGCCTTCACCCAAGCGCTGGTGCATTCCCTGGTATTATCCTAATTTCCAGAATGATATGTGGCGTATCTTTGGAATTATCTTTTTCGGAGATAAACTTCATTTCGTGGATGTAGAGCATAAGCAATACAGACTGGAGGCTATCAAGGAATTTCTTGGAGAAAAGGGAGTTGCTCTCTTTGATACGGCGCAGAAAGTGATTCGTACCAAGAATACGGCTTCTGACAAGGATTTGAAAATCGTGGAACAGTCTGATCTGGATGGAATGCTGCGAGCTTTGCCGGAATGTAAAGCGGTGCTGACGGCAGGACAGTTGGCTACCAAGGTGTTTTCTGAACATTATGGCATTACTGAGACTCCTGCCATGGGAGAATACGTGGAGTTTACTTTCGAGAATCGCACGTTGAGGCTCTATAGAATGCCGAGCAGCAGCCGGGCTTATCCTTTGGCAGTAGAGAAAAAAGCAGAATTCTACAAGAGAATGTTTGATGATATTCTTTGATTTCTGATGAGATCTCTGAGTTTATTCTCTCTATATATATAATAATGTACGCGTACAATAAATTAATATGAACGAATCAATGGAAAAAGATAAAATAACGATTATCGGTATTGCTGGAGGAACCGGTTCGGGCAAGACAACTGTGGTCAAGAAAATCGTGGATGCTTTGCCGCCTCACTATGTGGCAGTGGTTCCTCTGGATTCCTATTACAATGATACGACGGGAATGACGGATGAGGAGCGACATGCTATCAACTTTGATCATCCTGATGCTTTCGACTGGAAATTACTTCATAAGCAGTTGGCTGATTTGCGCAATGGAATCGCCATCGAACAGCCTACTTACAGTTATCTGAAATGTAATCGTGAGAAGGAAACGATCCATGTGGAGCCGAAGCCGGTCATCATCATCGAGGGAATCATGACTTTGCTCAATAAGAAGTTGCGTGATTTGATGGATTTGAAGGTTTTTGTAGATGCAGACCCTGATGAACGTCTCATCCGCAATATCCAGCGCGATACAATAGACAGAGGTCGTACGGTTTCGATGGTTGTGGACAGATATCTGAAGGTGCTGAAACCTATGCACGAGCAGTTTATCGAACCCACCAAGCGTTATGCAGACATCATCATTCCGCAGGGTGGTGAAAACGAGAAGGGTATTTCCATCCTTTGCAGTTATGTGACAGGATTGGTGGAGAAACTCGACAAATAATCGTTCACAGACAAATTGTCTAATCAATAAAAATCCTCGTTACGAATCGTTGTGTTCGTAGCGAGGATTTTTATTCGCAATTGTTTTCTGTTTGCGAGGATTTCTTAGTTGCGATGAATGACGGTGCCGTTTGCCTGATGGGTGGCCAGCACAAGTACTTCAGCTATCTGGACGTGTTCTGGAGCACTGGCTGCATAGAAAGCCACATCTGCCACATCATCACCATTGAGCGGTACGATTCCGTCGTAAACTCTGTCGGCACGGGCGTTGTCGCCATGGAAACGGATGTTGGAGAAATTGGTTTCCACCAATCCTGGTTTTACATTGGTGACGCGCACTTTGGTGTGAGCCACGTCGATACGGAGTCCGTCTGTAATTGCCTTGACGGCAGCCTTGGTGGCACAATAAACATTGCCTCCTGCGTAAGCAGCATCACCGGCAACACTTCCGATATTGATAATGTGTCCATGATTTCTGCTAACCATTCCTGGTACGATGAGGCGGGTCATGGTGAGAAGTCCCTTGATATTGGTGTCTATCATCTGATCCCAATCCTCAAAGTCTCCCTCGTATTCTGGTTCCAGTCCACGAGCCAGACCGGCATTGTTGATGAGTACATCGATATTCTTCATGTGTGAAGGAATATAATCAACGGCTTTCTGGGCAGCTTCACGGTTGCGAACGTCAAAAGCCAATGCAAGAACCATAATGCCGTAAGCATTTTCGAGTTCTTTCTTGATGATTTCCAACTTGCCTGTGTTTCTTCCTGTAAGAATCAGGTCGTATCCGCCTTGGGCAAATCGGCGTGCACATGCTTCACCGATTCCGCTGGTAGCTCCTGTAATCAAAGCGATTTTGTTTGCCATAAGAGAGGTTTTTTAAATGTTGAATGTTAAATGTTGAATGTTGAATCTTCTTATATAGGATGTGGAGTATTCTATAGTTTGGATTCTTCTATATATATAATAAGGTGGGGGATAGGAGCAGATTATAAGATCAGAACTCTTACCTCTGCGTTTCCCATCTTTTCTATCTCGTTCATAGGGCGCTTGAAATAAACGCTCTGAATAGCCTTGTTGATAATGCCGTGTCCTACGGCAAGAATTGTTTTGTCAGGATAGGTCACCTTGAGCCAGGTGAGGAAATTCTGTGCGCGTGATTTCATCTTTTCGATAGATTCGATGTTGTCTGGCCAGTCTTTCGGATTCTTGGGAAGACTTGGGATGAACTTACCTGTGAAATCGCCCCAGTCGCGCTCTCGTATCAGTGGGGTTGTAATCATGGCTTGTTTCATGGATTTCTCGTCCTGAAAATGAGGTAGGGCGATTATCTCACAAGTCTGGATGCTGCGGTAGAGATCGCTGGATATGAATACATCGATGTGGTCATTGGTCATCTTGCGAGCTACTTCCTCTGCTTGGGCAATGCCGGTGGCGTTTAACTTGCCCGGTGTTTGTCCTTGCATAATCTGGGCTGCATTATCTACAGTCTCACCATGTCTAACTAAATACAATTTTGTCATAATATCCTTAATTTGCCAACAAAATTACAAAAAAAGTTGGATTTATCAAAGATAGTTTGTATTTTTGTAGAAGTTTTTTTAATAGTTTGTCGAATATTAATCTAAAAAGAAATATGAAAGTAATACATAGTTCATTTTTCCGTGCAATCTGCGCCATTATCGTAGGTGTACTTCTCATCCAGTATCGTGAGCAGACGGTTACTTGGATTACCATCGCCATCGGTGTGTTGTTTTTCCTCTCGGGAGTCATTTCTATTGTTACCTATTTCAGCGCCAAGAGAAATTCGGGTAAAGTAGGTGTAGTTTATGATGCTAATGGAAAGCAGCTCACGGGGTTGACTCCTCGTTTTCCTATTGTGGGAATAGGCAGTCTCTGTCTGGGTTTGATTTTGGCTTTGATGCCTAATACGTTCATCAACAGTCTGATGTTCATTCTTTCTGTCATTCTGATTATGGGCGCATTGACTCAGTTTATGAATCTTGCTACGGCTCGCAAGATGGGGCGTGTGGGAATTGTTTATTGGATTTTTCCTTCCATCATTCTCCTGATTGGTTTGCTTGCCGTCATCAAACCTTCTGCCATTGCCTCAGCACCGCTCTTCATCATCGGCTGGACCATGCTTATCTATGGTATTGTGGAATGTATCAATGCATTCAAGATAGCTAATAATAAGCGGAAGTGGACGAAGGCCGAAGAAATCAGTTCATCGACTCCTTCTTCTTCGAATGATGTTTCCTATATTGAGGAAATCAAGGATGATGCGCAAAAATAGAAATAACTTGTGAATCATTTAATGCACATTTAATAGTCATTTGCTGCATGCGTAACTTTATTTACAGCACGCTTAACTGGGCATGGAAAGGAAATCCCCCAATAGTATTTTTCGGAATACTATTGGGGGACAATTGTATTTTTATTTTGCAACTTCCTATGTATGTGAAATAGTTGCAAAATATTCAATATCTATGACTTAGAGGCTGAACTTGTAGCCAAGGGTAAGTTGGAAAACAGAGTTGCAGCCAGCATCATCAATATCTGCAACTTTTGTTACACCAATGTTGTAACGTGCATCCAATACGAAATTCTGGTATTCGTATGAAGCACCAACAGGGATGGCAAAGTCAAAAGTCTTGATCTTGGCTCCGCTTGGGGCATACTTGTCGTAGTCTACGCTGACACCTTGATACTTAACCTTGTTGCTTACATTGAATGCTGGCTGGATACCTGCCTTTAAAGCAAAACCTTTTGCAACGTAGAAGTTCGCCAAGATTGGGATATTAATGTAATCTAAGTTGATTTTGAAATCATCAACATCCTTTGCCTTGCATCCTTGCATCGAGTAGAGGAGACCTCCGCTGATACCAATTAATGGAGATACGTGGTATTCCAATTCCAAACCGCCTACAAAACCAGCTTTGTAATCAGCGTCGTCTTCTGTTAAAGAAGAGCAGTTCAAACCAACTTTTGGCTGGAGAGTGAAATCACCTGCTGAATACTGTGCGAAAGCACCTACTGAAGACAGCACGAGAGCTGCCATTGCAATAATCTTTTTCATAATCTCTAATCTAAATTTAGTTAATACTATTTACTTTTATATATTAGAATTCTACTATATTTGCTAATAGAGGCAGACGGGGAGCATGTTGTTGACCGATTGCTTCTGCAGACGGGGGAGCATGTTGCTGACCAGTCGTTTCTACAGATGGGGGCGCATGTTTGCACTCTGTTCATTTCTGTTTAGAAGAGTCTATTTGCAGGCCGTTTGTTTCTGTTAGCGAGGGCAAAGATATAGTAAAAAACAATAGGATGCAAACTTTTTGATGAGTTTTTTACGTTTTAGGGTAAAATATTTCCTTTTTCTTCCCTTTTGGAATACTATGATGTATATATTTGGAATATAGATACGAAAAATCTCCCACAACTTACAGAAAGTCAAAGTTGTGGGAGATTTAAATATTAGGAAGAATATCCTACAGTTTGAATTTATAACCGAAAGTCAGAGAGAAAACCTCGTGCTTGGACTTGTCGCTATAGTCTCTGTTGTCGTTGCTGAAAACGCAACTTTTATTCCTCTTCCTCCCAGTCTTCGTCTTCAAATCCGAACATGGCTGGGTCCACGAAAGCATCCAGCGCACGTCGTTCCTTCTTAGTAGGACGACCTGTACCTCTGGCTCTGTCCACGAAACCGCTGATACGGCTCATTTCCAGCAGTTCATACTGCTTAGGGTCGGTTACATTCTTATAGACAGCAAAGAGTATTTTAGCACCAACTCGTTGCTCAATGCAGTCGAGCACTTCAAAAGAGTAGGTGATAGGCGCCTTTTTCACGCTGACCACATCTCCTCTCTTGATCATGTAGGATGGTTTTCTGTTTACGCCGCCCACGGTGACGCGCCCATTCTTGCAGGCATCAGCCGCAATGCTGCGTGTCTTGTAGATTCTGGCAGCCCAGAGCCATTTGTCTATTCTTGCTGTTTCTTTCATTTCTTATTTTTTTCCTAGCTTGTTGTATTGATTCATTGTAATGTCAATACCTTGTAGGACGAAGCTTTTGATGATGTCCACACCGAGGTTGATGGCAGGTTGCAGTTCCTTCATGTCTTCCTCTGTGTATTTTCCGAGCACCCAGTCCACTTGTCCTCCGCGTGGATATTCGTTTCCGATGCCCATGCGCAGTCGGGCGTAGTTCTGTCCGATAAGCTGCTGGATGTGTCCCAGTCCGTTGTGTCCGCCGTTGCTTCCGTTGGCTTTCAGTCTGAAAGCGCCGAGCGGCAGAGCCAGTTCATCGCTGATGACGAGCAGCCTCTTCTGATCTATCTTCTCCTGATTGAGCCAGTATCTTACGGCGTTGCCGCTGAGGTTCATGAAGGTGGTAGGTTTCAGAAGGAACACCTTACGTCCCTTGATGGAAGTTTCGGCCACGAATCCGTAACGCTTATCCTCAAAATGAATATTGGACGCTTTAGCAAAAGCGTCCAATACCATAAATCCCGTGTTGTGTCTTGTTCCTGCGTATTCATCGCCTGGATTTCCAAGACCACAAATCAAATATTTATCCAATTTGAAAAATCTAAATGTGTTTCAATTTACGGGTTGTCAATCAAGATTACTCAGCAGCAGCTTCATCAGCCTGCTGTGCAGCGAGCTGAGCGTTACGTGTCATCTTGATAGAGCAAACTACAACAGCCTTGCTTGTAGCCAACTCGAGACCCTCGAATGAGAGGTCACCTACCTTGATGCTCTTACCGATCTTCAACTCTGTAACGTCGATATCGAGGTGCTCAGGAATAACCTGGTAAGGAGCTGTAACGTTGATCTTACGGATAGAGAGGTTCATACGACCACCATCACGTACACCCTGTGCAAGACCTGTCAACTTAACTGGAATACCGATAGTGATAGGCTTCTGGTCGTTA
>USJD01000008.1 GCA_900554835.1 uncultured Prevotella sp.
GTTTGCCATTGTAGTTGATACGGCCATTCTTCTCTATATCCACGCCTGGCAGCTTCTTCAGTACATCTTTCAGGGAGTTATCTTGTTCGTTGGCAAAGCGGGTGAGATCGAAAGAGATGGTGTCTCGACCCGTGATGCGAGAGCCTTTCACCTGTACTTCCTTCAAGACAAAAGCTGTTGATGCCATACTGATAACGGTTTCTTTTCCCGATGAAATCGATGTTTTTGTCTTTTTATACCCCATAAACGTGGCTTGCAGTTTGTCGTTGGCTTGCTTTTCGGTGATAGGGAGCACGAAGGTTCCGTCCTCCTTTGTTCTTGTAAACTTCAATGGCTTGCCATTGCGGAGCAGCGTGATGGAGACGTTGGCTAGACGGTTATGGGTCAATGAATCTTCTACATAACCATGAATCCCGCTAGTAGTGTTATTGTCATCGAGTAAGATAGGAGTGTTTCTCTTGCTCTGCATCGCCATTGGGATGCAGAGCAAGAGAAAGAAAGCGATGAAACCGATAATTATTTTCTTCATTTATTATTGTAGTTCAATCGGATTGAAGACATTCTTCTTATTCATGAATTTCTTCATGTCAATTGGGTTGCCCTTTTCGTCCTGTATTTTTACGTCCTTGATGTTTAATGTTTCCAACACCATTCCTGGCGTAAACTTTTCTTTGAATTCTCGGAGGTCTTTTTGGCTAATCTCTTCTCTCTTAGCCTTGGAGAACGTGATTGGGGTTGGTGCTGTCAACGTACTCATGCCGATGGCTGTGAATGAATATTCTTTGTTTTCATCGTATGCTTTCAGTATCAAGCCTGGCAGTCCAATCAGCTTCCAAGGACCTTCTGGCAAAGGAATGTCTTCGGCGTACCATGCATACCAAGTTCTACCCTTGAAGTTGGTCTTGGCTAGTTGGCAATGATAGCCGATGATGGTTGTTGCGCTGTCGGGGATGAGTTGCCAGTCGGGGGTCTCCACGTTCTCTGTGCATTGGTAATCTGTAGTGCCGACAGATTCTAATTGGATGGATTTGCCTGTAGTTGGATAGTTCTTGTAGTAGGAGAACGGGAATCTTCCACCTTTAGGTAAATCGGAGAAGTCGAAATTGCCAGTCTTGGCTTTTTCGTTCATGAGTGAATCCTTTACCTGTTTCGTTCTGTCATAGAAGCAGGTCACCTTTTCTCCAATGTCGAGGCGCATTTCGCTATCCGTGTAGTTGAAGGGTTTGATGGAAGGATTGCTCACCCATTTCCCCTCATAGGTGATGCGGTACTTGGCGTTGTCGATGTTCTCGACTTCCTCCTTACTGTTTCCCGAGATAGAGCGCACAGTGACTTTTGTGACTTGTGCTTTTGTTGCAGCACTTCCCATAAAGAGCAAGGTTGCTAAAGCTAAGATGATTTTCTTCATAATTCTGTCTTTATCTATTAATCTGCTTGCAAAGTTACACTTTTTATGGCACTCTGCAAAAAAACACAGCTATTTATAGCTTTTTAATAGACGATGAAACTAGCGAAGAGTAAACTAAAAAGTTTCCACTTTTAGTTTTACATTCCTTTTAGTTGCTCCTTTACTTTCTATATAAAATCAGTTAATCGAGCTGGAGTTACTCCAGCTCGATAGGGTTGCCCTTGTTGCTTCGGTTTAGAGCCTTGATGGCACCTTCGGGTAATTTTTTAAACGTAAATCCAGTTTTTCTTGCTGTTGCTTTGAGTGCTTCTGCGCCATCAAATTTATGCTTAGCATCTCTCAACTCTTTCTGTGTTACTTTCTCTCTTGCCTTTTCCGTGAAAGTTATGCTTTCGGTCCCATTCAATGTGCTCATACCGATGGCATTGAATATGTATTGTTTGTTCTGGTCGTAAGCAAGTAGAACAAGACCAGGCAGTCCGGAAATTTTCCAAGGTCCTTCGCTTATAGGTATGTCTTCTGAGTACCAGGCATACCAGGTCCTGCCTTTGAAGAGTGCTTTTGCCAACAGGCATTTATAGCCAATGATGGTAGTTGTGCTATCTGGGATAAGCTGCCAGTTTGGCACCTCTAATTGTTCTGTACATTGGTAATAGTTACCAAGGACTTTATCCAGTAAAGTGGTTTGCCCCTTTGATGGATAGTTCTTGTAGAATTCCCAATGGATTCTGTCACCGTTAGGTATTTTACTCATGTCATGTTGTCCCGTCCTAGCTTGTTCATCCATGATAGAATCGGATATTTGCTTGGTTCTGTCATAGAAATGAGTTGTCTTGCTACCGATGTCCAGTCGCATTTCGCTCTCCCAATAGTTGTAAGGAACTGTTGTGGTATCTGGTACCATCTTCCCATTGTAGGTGATGCGATAGTTTACCTTGTCAATATTGACCACTTTCTCATTTTTGTTGCCTTTCTGAGCATTCAAGCTGCATACTGTGAGTATGGCAGCTAATAATAATGTTATTCTTCTCATAGTCGTTTGATGTTTAGAATTTCGGATGCAAAGGTAACACAAATGATAGAGATAGCCAAATCAGAATTACATGCCAGTGAGTACAGATGTATTGATAGCGAGAGAGTTACGATTGGAAAAAAACTTAAAATACAAGCTTTTTGTAATGCTTCGATAAGTTAATGGAGTATAGCGAAAAACTTATGAGAGAGCTTATCTGATGATGTCATCGAATGACTCAGCTCCAGTGTCACTCTTGATTCTCGACTTTCTTACCCTAATATTCGAGAGAGAGTATTGCAGGATTTGCATCACTTCCTCATCGCTCTTGCCGATATGGTAGAGGATGCAGAAGAGGCTTTGTGATGGATTCAAGTCGTAGTTCTCCAATCGTTCGCTATACTTCTCGTCTATCACCTTGAAGCTGGCGAGAAGTTGTCGGATGCCTTGCTTACCTATCTGGCTGATGTTTTGATTTTGTATCGTCATCGAATAATACACCAAGCCTTGGCTGATGTCGGTGAGCTCGGTGATTTGCGACTTGTATTCCTCGATGTCCTTGTCACGGCGTTTCAGTTTGCGAAGCTGGGTAGTGATTTCGTGGTTTAATCGTTCGCATTGCTCCGATAACGAAGAGTTCTCCACATCTTTTAACTGGTGCAGTGACTCATGCAAGTTTTTAATAGTTTGGTGAGCCTTTCGGATTCTGGAAATGGAGAGGTAAGTCATCGTCAGGAGAATGATGAGCACGATGATGATTCCTACAAATATATAGGTCTTAACCTTTTCATAGCGATAACGAGTGTTACCACCCTCGTACATCAGTTTTACTTGCTTTTCTTTTCCTAAGTTTTCGTCTTTGACAAGTAAAGGAGCTTCTTGTCTTAATTCGTGGGCAACACGGTTTGCCATGAGCGTATCTCCTTTTTGTAGGGAGAGGAAATATAAGGGGAGATAATACTTGTATCCTAAAGCAAAGGAATAGGATCCCCATGAGTTTATGCGTTCTTGATCTATGCCATATTTTTCTTTGACATGCTGCATGGCGAAGGCATGGGTCTCCTTGCTGTTTCTTGTTAGCAAGCGATAGAAATCGATGTTGTTGTCGTATTTTACCCCAAAATGGTCTTGCGCTTTCTTTGCATAGCTTATCAAGATGGAATCAGGCGTATTGCCCCTGTCCATCAAGGCTTGGAAGTAATGATAGTACATGGGCCCCAAGGTGCTGTCCTTGTTCTCTTTGATTTGATTGGCTACTTCGAAAGCTTGGTCGGCAAGTTCCTGATCTTGGTTGTTGATGCCACGATAGAGTAGTGCCCAGGCACGGTAGCGGATATTGTTGGTTTGGCGAGCCTCGTCTTCTAACTCTACGGTGTAAATGTTTTGGTGGGTAATGCGACACAATATGTCGTACATATCCAGCTTCTCCTTTTCTCTCATGTTGCTATCGTAGGCGATGGCCTGTGAGAACCATTTGATGGCTTTTGCGGTATCTCGATAGTTGTTGAGTATCGAGGCTCCCTTATAATATAAGGAACGTGCAAGAAGGGGTTCATCCTTTTCGTTCACGAAGATGTTGATGGCATCGTCTATGTCGTAGTCTTTATGGATGTAACCATTGAGCTGATACTCTATCTTGGCTGTTAAGAGCTTATAGTAGCCTTTGTTGTCGTTGCTGTCAGCACGAGAGAGGAATACCTTAGCTTGTGCTGGGTATTCGTCGGCCAGCTCGTCTATCTCAGGGAAGGATAGGCGATAGCCTGAGTCCATGCAGCTGGCGAGAATGGCTAGCTGCATGATAGTGAACAGAAATATGATGATTTTCTTGCTTGTATAAATCATATTGTTATCGTCAAATTATCAACTTTACATTTGTTGTTTCAGAAATCTTTTTGCAAAAGTACAATAAATTGTCGATAAGAACAAGAAAATAAGCTTTCTATTTCAGATTTTTGTAGAAACTCGCAAAAATCTGAAATGGAAAGCTTTTGAGATGTCTCTATCGCTCGATTGGATTGAAGACACGTTTCCTTGCTTTTGGTTTGATAGGCTTGCCGTTTGCATCGGTTGCTTTTACGTCCCTTAGCATCTCACTTCCATCGTCTCTCTGCTTGATTTTGGTGAGGTCAGACTGGGAAACTTTCTCAGCCTTTTCAGGCTTGGCGTATTTGAGAGTCTCCTTGCCATTCAGGTCTTCCAGTCCGATGGCGTTGAGATAGAATTGTTGCTGTGCATCGTAGGCACGGAGTATGAGACCAGGCAGACCGCAGAGCTTCCAAGGACCTTCTGGCACAGGGATATCCTCAGCATACCAAGCTAACCAAGTTCTTCCCTTGAAGTTGGTCTTGGCGAGTTGGCAATGATAGCCGATGATGGTTGTGGTGCTGTCTGGGATGAGTTGCCAATCAGGAGTCTCGGTCTTTTCGATGCAGTGATAGGTTGTCAAAACCCACGAATCTTGAAATAGGGTCTGACCGTTCTTTGGGTAGTTTTTGAGGAATTCAAAGTCCATGCATTTTACCGGCTCGGCTTTTCTTAGATCAATGACACCGCCTGAAAGTATCATTTGTAAGACTTGCTGTTCCCATTGCTCCTTGGACTGGTTATAGAAGTGAGTGATGTTGCTACCGATGTCGAGTCGCATCTGTGCCTTGCGATAGATATACGGCATTTCTGTGGTGTCGTTCACCTGTTTTGCATCGTAGGTGATGCGATACTTCACTTGGTCGAGGGTGAGCGTGTCCACGCCCGATCTCATCTGTGCTTTTGCGGTCAGGCTGCCTAAGGCGAGGATGGCTGCAAGAATCAATGTAAGTTTCTTCATGTTCTCTATTTATTTTTTGATGCTTATTTACGAGTAAGACGCAGAGATAGGGAAAAGGTAAACAGAATAATGACGGTCAGTTGGATTATCTGAAGCAGAAGTAGTCTATGTAAATAATACTCTAGAACGAGGCAATCTAGAAGAAACACCCGTAAAATGGGGAAAGAAGAGATTGAAAATCTTCCCTTAAGAGATATTCTCACCAGACTTAACCTGTAATGATATCTCTTCGTAGATTTCGCGGCATCTCTTTTCCTTCATTTTATTCTTTACGCCAACGGCAATCATATCCTCTATAGTCGGATGACCAGTCCCATTTACAGATGTTGCGTGTTCACCATTATATCCCTCGGTGCAATGGGTGAGGTCGTAGGCAGGGGCTAAATGCCAGTGCCATTTGCCATCGCTCTCTTTCTGAACCAAGAAAGAGAAGTTCTTGCAGTGGTCGTCCTTGTTGTCCATTATGTAATTAAAAACCATGCGGCGGAACATCTCCTCCACATCCTCTTGGCTCTGGGTAAGATAACCTGTAAGCGCCAAAAGGTTAAGGTAATCGAGAATGGGGTTGGAAAGGGAAACGTTGAGCAAAGCTCCAGCTGTGGCTACGTGAATGCGTTCGCCTGTTGGAGAAATGTCGAAGCGACGACAGGCAAAATACTTGTCGTTTATCAGTTGGAAGTCGGGTACTTGGATACCACATTGTTTGGCTACCTCATTATAATGATATTCTTGCTTTCCCATATCTTGTGGGTCATAGGTGTGGCGAAATTTGACCAGCCAATGGCCATCCTCATTTGTGAAAATGGCTTTCGGACGGCAACCGCCACTATTACCACTATTATATAATAGCAATCCAGCGTCATTATCCTGTTGCTCCTTCAATACTTCCAAGGCTTTGGCTTGTAAAAGGTCAAAGTCCTCTATCTCGTGTCCAGTCTGGATGGAAGTTATAGGTTCGTAGGTCAATGCCCCCATACCTCCATTGCCCACGATGCTCAGTCGGTCGAGAGCAGATAGCTCAAAGTCGTTGATGCCCTCTTTTAGCAAGGCTTTATGCAATAGGTATCTACCATATCCATCGGGAAGGCTGTCTTCGAAGATGCCAAAGTTCCCGTTGAAAGGGGCGGCTTTGGCAATGAAAAGACCAGGCTTCAATGGCAATTCCAACGGAGATATACTAAAGCCAGATACCAACCACTGTTTGTCATACTCGAAGGTGCATACCTTTCCATCGGCACTCAATGACAGGGTGCCGACTTTCTCCTGGTGATATTTCACGGCTAAAGATTCTATATGTTTCATTGTCTGTAAGCCTTTTTCTTGTTAGCGTTTCTTTTTATCTGTTGTAACTCCTCCATGGTGGAGTACTTGGGTTGCGAGAAGACGTTCTTGATTTCTGAGGTGTACTCCAAAGCTATGGCGATACCTATCAGATTCTTGAGGGAGATGAGGCCCTTTTGCTCGAATCTGGTGATGTTGCTGACGGCAACGCCTGACTTGTCTGCCACTTGCTCACGTGTCAGATTCTTCTCTATTCTTCGTTTTCTGAAGTCGTTTGCCATCTCCTTTGCAATCTCATCAGGATTGTCGTGGAGATAGCTATCTAATATTGCTAATATATTATTCGTTTCTTGCATAATTGTGGGGATAATAACAAGATATTATCAGTTGCAAAAATACAAAAAATAATATTATGTTCCAAATAAAAATCAACTAAAAAAGTTAAAATCCCTCTTAACAATAAAAAAACAAAAAAAAAACTCTTTTGTTTTGTTTTGTCTCCGATTTACTGTAACTTTGCAGGCAGAAATTCGAATTTAAATTATTTTATGTAATTATGGCAAAAAAAGCTCTTTTAATGATTCTCGACGGATGGGGAATCGGTAAGCATGATAAGGGTGATGTTATCTTCAAGACTCCAACTCCTTATCTCGATTATTTGACAGCAGTTTCAGCACATTCTACTCTCCAGACTTGTGGCGAGGACGTAGGTCTTCCTAACGGTCAGATGGGTAACTCTGAGGTAGGTCACCTCAACATCGGTGCTGGTCGTGTGGTATATCAGGACCTCGTTAAGATCAACAAGGCTTGCGAGAGCGGTGACATCTTGAAGAATCAGGAGATCATCAACGCTTACAGCTATGCTCAGAAGACAGGTAAGAAGCTCCACTTGATGGGCTTGACTTCTACCGGTGGTGTTCACTCTTCTTTGGATCACCTCTTCAAGTTGATTGAGATTGGTAAGGAATATGGTTTGAAGGAAACATACGTTCACTGCTTCATGGATGGTCGTGATACAGACCCTAAGAGCGGTAAGGGCTTTATCGAGGAGGTTCAGGCTTGCTGCGATAAGAACGGTGCACACATCGCAAGCATCGTTGGTCGTTTCTATGCAATGGACCGTGACAAGCGCTGGAACCGTGTGAAGGAAGCATACGACTTGCTCGTTGAGGGTAAGGGTAAGCAGGCTGACGATATGGTGAAGGCAATGCAGGAGAGCTATGATGAGGACGTAACAGACGAGTTCATCAAGCCAATCAATAACTCTAAGGTTGACGGTACTATCCAGGAGGGTGATGTTGTTATCTTCATCAACTACCGTAACGACCGTGCCAAGGAGTTGACACAGGTATTGACTCAGCAGGATATGCCAGAGGAAGGCATGCACACCATCAAGGACTTGCAGTACTACTGCATGACTCCATACGATGCAAGCTTCCAGGGCGTTCACATCCTCTTCCCTAAGGAGAACGTAATGAACACTCTCGGCGAGTACTTGAGCGCACAGGGCAAGAAGCAGCTCCACACTGCAGAGACAGAGAAGTATGCTCACGTAACATTCTTCTTCAATGGTGGTCGTGAGACTCCATACGAGGGCGAGGACCGTATCCTGGTTCCTTCTCCAAAGGTGGCTACATACGACCTGAAGCCAGAGATGAGCGCTTACGAGGTTAAGGATAAGTTGGTTGGTGCTATCAACACACAGGAGTACGACTTCATCGTTGTAAACTTCGCTAATGGTGATATGGTAGGTCACACTGGTATCTACAACGCTATCGCTAAGGCTGTTCATGCTGTTGACAACTGCGTAAAGGACGTTATCGAGGCTGCCAAGGCTAATGATTATGAGGCTATCATCATCGCTGACCACGGTAATGCAGACCACGCAATCAACGAGGACGGTACACCAAATACCGCTCACTCTTTGAACCCAGTTCCATTCATCTACGTAACTGACAACAACTCAGCTACCGTAAAGGATGGCCGTTTGGCAGACGTTGCTCCTTCTATCCTCCACATCATGGGCTTGGAGAAGCCTGCAGATATGACAGGTGAGAACTTGATTTCTGACAACAAGTAAAAACGATTTTATATACCTCAAAAAAGTATCCTAAGATACTTGGCTAAGTATCTTAGGATACTTGCGTAAGTATCTTAGGATACTTTTGAATTTATATTAAGCATGAACGTAAAGATAGAAGAAAGTTGGAGACAGCATATAGGTGATGAGTTCGACAAGCAGTATTTTGTTGACCTCACAAACTTCGTAAAAGAGGAATACCTGCGTACGCCCTGTTATCCTCCGGGCCGTTTGATTTTCAATGCTTTCAATCTTTGTCCTTTTGATGATGTAAAGGTAGTGATTATCGGCCAGGACCCCTATCATGAGCCGGGGCAGGCAATGGGATTGAGTTTCTCTGTGCCAGATGGAATCACTTTCCCACCATCATTGATTAATATATTCAAGGAGATTCAGATGGATCTTGGCACTCCGATGCCTGCTACAGGCGATTTGACCCGCTGGGCAAAGCAGGGAGTATTGTTGCTCAACGCCACCCTTACCGTTCGTGCCCATCAGGCAGCGAGCCATCAGCGCAAGGGCTGGGAGGAGTTTACCGATGCTGCCATCCAGGTGCTCAGCAAGGATAAGGAACACCTGGTGTTTATCCTCTGGGGTGGTTATGCCCGAAGCAAGGCAAAGCTCATCGATACGAGCAAGCACCTGATATTGGAAAGTGTGCATCCATCGCCATTATCTGCCAACCGTGGTGGATGGTTTGGCAATCATCATTTCTCCCGCTGCAATGCCTATCTGCAGCAGAACGGAATTACGCCTATCCAATGGTAGGCACACCTTTAATATAATAGCTATCCACTTTTATATATAGCTATCCATCGTGGGTAGCTATCATTATTTAATATTCATCTCAAAAAACATTATGAAGAAAGACGAATTGCGTATTCTGCAGGTGGGCAACGTATTGGTTTCACCTGATATCATCACCGAAAAATTCTGTTGCGATCTTGATGCCTGTAAGGGCGAGTGCTGCATCGAAGGCGATGCAGGAGCTCCTGTTTCCTTGGATGAGATTATGGAAATAGAGAATGCGCTGGATGTTGTCTGGGATGATCTCTCGGCTTCAGCACAGGCTGTTATTGACAAGCAGGGTGTTGCATATACAGATATCGAAGGTGATTTGGTAACAAGTATTGTAAATGGCAAGGATTGCGTGTTTACTTGCTATCAAGACCTTCAGGATATGAATGATGGTCATACGATACCTAATTGCTGTCTCTGTGCTTTGGAACGTGCGTATCGTGAAGGAAAATCTCATTTTATGAAACCTATCTCATGTGCACTTTATCCCATCCGTGTCAAGCATTTTGGTAATGAAGTGTATGGCATTAACTATAACAAATGGCGTATCTGTAAGGCTGCCATTAAAAAAGGTCAGGAATTAAATCTTCCTGTATATAAGTTTTTGGAAGGACCTTTAGTACAGCGTTTTGGTCAGCCTTGGTACGATGAATTATGCGATGTTGCTGCTCTGGTTCAAGATTCTGATATTGCTGCAGACTAATGCCGATATGTTTTTTTACCAATTCAGATAAGGTACACTGATTCTTATAGTGTACTAATTCTGCAATCTTTTTTATTGGCATTTGTTTTTTGTTTGTATATTCTGCTATGAGACAGACATACGTTACAAGACGCTTTTGTATATATTCTCTAGGGCTTTGCTCAATGGTACTTCGTACAATCTTCTCTAATTTGCCTGATGAAATTTTCAGGAGTTTGTGATATTCAGAAATATTCCTTTGAGTAAAGATGTTCTTTTCAACAGAATCGATGAATTGTTCAAATAATTGCAGGTCTTTTGTTTGTTCTTCGCATTTGTTGTAGGAAATCGCTTGTGACAATGATAGCTCTATGATAACATGGACAAGTTCAAAAGTCATTTGATATCTATTTTGTTTCTTGTCCATGAATGTCTTTATTTGTGTCAGTAAACAGTTTATGCTATATATGTCGTCTGTACCATTTTTTACTTTGTCTATGCTATTTAATTTGTTTGTTAAAGTAGAAATATTGGTAAAATTTTCAGCAAGCCGGCTAATGTTTGAAGTTTTTATAAGTAAAGCCTTTCCTTTAAAAGTAGAAGACATAACTTTGAAGTTATCTACGTATTGCCCACTTGCGAAATAGAGGATATTGTTTTTCTCAGCAATAACAGTATGTCCATTTATATCATAACGTAGAGTTCCTTCCAAACATAAAATAAGAGTGATACATTTCACTTCCATTTTGTCTGTTGGCAGGTCTTGTACGTCAATATCTTCAATATAGCAAATTTCGTCATCTAAAAATTTGCATTCAGACTTGAATTCTTTTGCTTGAGCAATAGAAATCTCTTTTTTTGTATTTAAATTTGTCATTGTTTTAGGATTATATTTTTATTTTTTGTGTGTTAGAATATTCTTTATTCATTTTCTAATCCCTCTATATTTACAATTTGTGATTCTTTGAAATACTGAGAATTACTATAGATTTTAATAATTCTTTGGCTTTTATTAGTGAATCTTCGGAAAGCTTGTTCATCTAATTCGCCATTACAAGTATATATAAATCCATCCATGTTAATAGTCTCTTTTCTTTTAGCTTCTCTTAAAGTTATTCTTGGTGTTCCCTTGAATACCTTGCCAAAGTCGTAATAAATACTCTTTTGGTCACGATAAACATCTATTGGAGTCATAATATGTCGAATAGTACAAAGTTTACGCTCAAAAGGATTGTTAATCAACCTGTAGTCCCTTGACTGGTTGTAAGCTCCTAATGGATTTAACCACTTTGATCTATCGAAATCCGGAGACTTCCACTGGTTGTCATAACTGCATGCGTCAAATGCTTCTAATTCTTTTTTGACATAGCATCCTTTTAGTGTACAACATTTCCAGTCTCCATTTGCTTTATGGTAGAAATATTTACCCTTAGCATCATATCCATAATATTCCATAGAAAGTTGTTTGGATGGCTCTCCACCACTTTCTGGAGCGTACCATACAGCAATTGTATTCTTATGCGGTTGCAGAAACCTTGTTATATCATATGTATATATGAAAACCGTTGCAGAGTCAGGATTACAGAAATAGGCTTTTGGGCTAATATTTCTTTCGTTGACAAATACCTTTATTCTCCCACAGCTTGCAAAAGTAATGCTTCCCTGTTTGGGTTTCCCTTGTGAAGGAAAAACGTGGCAGAAAAGAACTTCTGACGAGTCGTTGGGTATAGGGTAGGAAATCCAATGAGTACTAAATTCGTGTGCATTCGAATTTAGTACCCAAAGCATTGCCAATATAAAAGTTTCGATTCTTTTCATCTGAGAACTTTCTTTGTTCCTTTTTTAAGTGTTATTTTTTGAGTCTTCCCGTTGTAGTTTACGGTTAATCTTCCATCCGCATGGCTAATAATCTCTGCCTTTGAAACCTTCTTGTCTTTCCAATAGAGGTTGAGGGTGTAGTTTCCTCTGGCTTTGATTCCCTGGATATATCCCTGCTTCCATGAGTCTGGGAGTGCAGGAAGCAAGTCCATGTTTTCTCCGTCACACTGCATAAGCATCTCACAGATGCCAGCCGTTCCACCGAAATTACCATCTATTTGGAATGGCGGATGTGCATCAAACAGGTTAGGATAGGTTCCACCTGAATGGTGTTTCCGGTCCTTGTATTTCTCTGGACTCACATATGTAAGCAATTTGCGCAGTATTTGATAAGCTTTGTCCTGACGATGTAGGCGTGCCCATAGATTGATGCGCCATCCTGTGCTCCATCCTGTAGAATTATCGCCCTTTATTTCCAATGTCTTTGTTGCTGCTTGTGCCAAATCTGGCGTTTGAGCTAACGAGATTTGATGGAAAGGGTATAGACCCAATAAGTGTGATTGGTGTCTGTGATGCCAGTCCTGATCGTCCCAGTCGTGATACCATTCCATGAGATTACCTCTTTTTCCTATATGATAAGGGCGTAAGCGCTCTAATGAACTTTGCAGACGTACTTGGTAATCTTTGTCTATTCCAAGTGCTTGGGCACCTTTAATCGTATTTTTGAATAGTTCCCTGATAATCGCCAAGTCTGCTGTGCCGCCATATAGTGAACTTCCTCGATATCCTTTATCGGTGATGTAGTCAGCTTCTGGAGATGTACATGGTGCAGTTATCAGTTGTGCAGGATTATGAGGATCTTCTATGAGCCATTCAAGCATGAAATCACAAGCCCCTTTCATGAGAGGATAGGCTGTATCTCTTAAGTAATTAATATCTCTTGTATAGTCATAATGATCCCATAGTGTCTGTACAAGCCAGGCACCTCCCATCGCCCAATTACTCCATTGAGGGCTTTCGTTACCGGTTCCTACAGGATTTGACATAGCCCATGCATCAGTATTATGTCCTGCACACCAACCTTTGTTTATGCCATAAAAATGTTGGGCATTATGGCGACCTGTTACTGCCATACCTTTTACAAGTCCATCAACAGGCATTACCAGTTCTGGAAGATTGGTTGATTCTGCCGGCCAATAATTTTCTTCCAGATTGATATTAATGGTGTAATTTCCTCTCCAAGGTGACTTGAGTGCAGGAGCCCAAAGCCCCTGAAGATTGGCTGGTACACCATTTGTTCGTGAACTGCTGATAAGCAAGTATCTGCCATATTGAAAATAGAGCATTTCCAGATAAGGATTATGCTTCTTTTCGTCGCTATATGATAGCAATTGTTTATCTGTTGGATTCTGGACATCATATTTTGCATCAGACAAGTTGAATTTTACCCTGCCAAAGAGTTTTTGGTAGTCTGATAAATGTCTTTGTCGTAATTCTTTGTATGTAAAATTTGTCAGATGCCAGATATCGTCAGTGACATTTTCTAAATAGGGTGCTCCTTCTTTGACAGGATGTTTGTCAAAACCATTATAGCTGGTCTCATTGACCAGATAGATAATAGCTTCAGTTACTCCTGTAAGGTGTAGGGTAGAGTCACTGGCACTAATGCTACCATCTGTGTTTTTTACTTGGAGTATGGAGCAATAGTGTATGCTGTTTTCTTCTTCACCCAAAACATGACCCGACATAGTGAGTTGTTTTTCTGATGCTTTCACTCGATGAGGAATGAGCGACGTAAGAGAAATATCACTATTGATGGCTCCTTTTTTAGAGGCGCTCAGTCTTATGGCAATCATTTTGTCCGGATGAGAGGCGAAGTATTCCTTATTGAAGGTAACTTCATTACGCACAAAACTGATGGATACCAGGCTGCTATCTAAGCTTAATTGGCGATGATAGTTGCTGATTTCCCCTTGATTAAAGTCCTTTATCTGAATCAGGCCTAAAGGCTGGTAATATTCCGAATTGTGCCCTTGCACGAAATGTTGCAAGGAATCGGCTGTCTTATAATCTTCCTTAAACAGAGCTTCCCGGATTTTAGGTATCCATTTATATGCATCACCTCCTTCTTGAGGGTTAACAGGTTGTCCTGTCCACAAAGTAATGTCGTTCAGGTAGATAGAATCATTATCAGCTCCACCATAAACTAATGCTCCCAACTTACCATTGCCGATAGGTAGTGATTCCTCAAAGGCATGTGCCTCTTGGTTGTACCATAAGGTAAGTGGAACTTGCGTTGTAGTTGCCTTCTTATGTGCATTTGCAGTTAAACTTATAGCACATAGAGTAAGGCTAAAAAAGAATTCTTTAGTCATTATATTTATAAGGTTATATTCGTGAATATAAATACAAGGCAGGCTTGTTTAATGAGCCTGCCTTGTATATTTGTTATGCGTCAATATTAGCGTAGGTTGCATTTTGTTCAATGAATTCTCGGCGAGGCTCAACATCATCACCCATCAACATAGAGAAAATTTCATCTGCTTGTGCTGCATTCTCTATTGTAACCTGTTTGAGTAATCGTGTAGATGGATCCATAGTAGTTTCCCACAATTGTTCTGGATTCATCTCACCCAAACCTTTGTATCGTTGTGTGTGAATGTTCTTGTCCTC
This sequence comes from uncultured Prevotella sp., assembly GCA_900554835.1. GTDB lineage: Bacteria > Bacteroidota > Bacteroidia > Bacteroidales > Bacteroidaceae > Prevotella. The sequence goes on from USJD01000008.1 coordinate 14,577, forward strand.
TTGTCCCTCTCCGTATTTATCAATGAAAGCCTGGCGCTGCTGCTCGGTATAGCAGTATTCGCTGACTTTATTCTTGAATGAGCATTTGTAGAGAGGTGGAGTTGCAATATAGAGATGTCCTTCCTCGATAACCTTAGGCATAAAGCGGTAGAAGAGAGTCATGATAAGTGTGTCGATGTGAGAACCATCGACATCGGCATCGGTCATGATGATAATCTTGTCATATCTCAACTTTTCTGTATTAGCCTCTTTGCTATCTTCACCATCTACTCCAAAGCGTACGCCGATACTCTGGATGATATTCATAACGGACTCAGCCTCAAAGACTTTGTGCCATTGTACTTTTTCTACATTCAGAATTTTACCGCGCAAAGGAAGAATTGCTTGATGGAATCTGTCGCGACCTTGTTTTGCGGAACCGCCAGCAGAGTCACCCTCGACAAGGAAAATCTCGCATTCCTTAGGATCCTTGATAGAGCAGTCTGCAAGTTTTCCAGGGAGACCGCCACCAGTCATGAAGTTCTTTCGCTGTACGCTTTCACGAGCTTTGCGGGCTGCGATACGTGCTGTCGCTGCCAGAACTACTTTTTCGCAAATACGCTTAGCTTCATCTGGGTGTTCTTCCAGATAATCTGCCAAAGCTTCATTGACAGCCTGCTGAACGGCACCCTGTACTTCGCTGTTACCTAATTTGGTTTTAGTCTGACCTTCAAACTGTGGTTCTGCTACTTTGATAGATATAACAGCAGTAAGGCCTTCGCGGAAATCTTCAGGAGCAATCTCTACCTTCGCCTTTTCTATCTGCTTGGAGATTGATGGGTCAGCTTCTGCGTATGCTTTGAGCGTACGGGTTAAAGCCATGCGGAAACCAGTAAGGTGAGTACCACCCTCTATCGTGTTGATATTATTTACGTAGGAGTGGATGTTCTCTGTATAGTCTGTATTATACATGATGGCAATCTCTATAGGAATGCCTTGTTTTTCTGTCTTGAGATAGATGACATCATCAAAGAGGTGAGTGCGATGGCGGTCAACGTATCTTACAAACTCTTTCAGACCATCTTTTGCATGGAAAACCTCTTGCTTGGTTTCTCCTTCTTCGTCTGGACGGAGATCTGTAAGGGTAATCTTTATACCAGCATTAAGAAATGCCAGCTCGCGCATACGGCTTGCGATGATATCCCATTTATAAATGGTGTGGGTGAAAATAGTAGGGTCTGGCCAGAATTGCTGGCGTGTACCTCGCTTTTCAGTCTCACCAACGACTTTGACAGGGTAGAGTGGCTTACCTTTTTCGTATTCTTGCTGATATATTTTTCCTCCACGGAATACCTGAGATTTCATGTGTGAAGAGAGTGCGTTTACACAACTTACACCTACACCATGCAAACCACCAGATACCTTGTAGGAACCTTTGTCAAATTTACCACCTGCGTGAAGTACTGTCATAACAACCTCAAGGGCGGATTTGTGAAGCTTTTCATGCATATCAACAGGGATACCACGACCATTGTCTTCTACGGTGATAGAGTTGTCTTCATTGATTGTAACCTCAATGTCTGTACAAAATCCAGCCATGGCTTCATCAATGGAGTTGTCAACGGTCTCGTTGACCAAATGGTGGAGACCCTTTTCTGAGATGTCACCAATGTACATCGCAGGACGCTTACGAACAGCTTCCAAGCCTTCGAGGACTTGAATGTTGCTCGCTGAATAATTATTTGCGTTGTTTGTATTTTCTGCCATTTCTTTGCTTAGTATTATTATCGTGCAAAGATACGGAAAAAACATGAGAATATGCAATTTTTGTTGCTAAAAAACTGCAAAAAATAGTGAAATGCTTAGTTTTGATATAAAATAAATAAGGTTGCAATTCTTTTGAATTGCAACCTTATATATCTTTTTAGCTTTTAACGTTATATTAACCCAACTTAGCAATGTGCTGAGCCAAACCTGACTTCAAGTTTGCAGCCTTGTTGCTATGGATAACGTTAATCTTAGCCAATTTGTCTAAAAGCTTCTGAACTGTAGGATAGAGCTTTACAGCCTCTTCCTTATCAGTCATGTTGCGCAACTTGCGTACAGCGTTACGCATTGTCTTTGCATAGTACTTATTGTGCAAAGACTTCTTTTTGTCCTGACGGATTCTCTTGATTGATGATTTATGATTTGCCATCTTAATATTTTATTTTTTTTATTTTCTTATGTAGTCCCTAGCAGAGTCGAACTGCTCTTTAGAGAATGAAAATCTCTCGTCCTAACCGATAGACGAAGGGACCATTTGTTGTTTTGCGGGTGCAAAGTTACTACATTTATTTTAATCCTGCAAATTTTTTCTGGAAAATTTTCTCTAAATGCGTGTTTTTTTGTAATTTTGCCCTCAAAATCATCTAAAAACGTTCGTATGATGGAAAAAACAAGAGCAATTGTCCTACATTCTATTAAATATGGAGAGTCGCAATTTATTGTGGATTTTCTGACGGAATCCAGAGGAAGAGTGTCCTTTTTGGTTAAAATTCCAAAATCTTCAAAGAGTAATTCCAAAAGACAATATTTCCAGCCATTGACTTTGGTGACTTTAGAATTTGATTTCCGGGCTAACCAGAATTTGCAGCGTATTAAAAATATAGGTATTCTCTATCCTTATGAGGATATTCCTTTTTCTCCTATTAAAATATCTGTTTCTCTGTTTTTGGCAGAGTTCCTGCTGTATGCTACCAAATTAGAACAGAAGAATCTTCCTTTATTTTATTTTGTTTATGATAGTTTGGTTTGGTTTGATGGTGCTCATGAAGGAATTGCTAATTTTCATTTGCTGTTTTTAATGAGATTAAGTTTTTATATGGGAATTGGACCCAATTTGAGTGAAGGACTGGAACAATCTAAGTATTTTGATTTGGATGAGGGGAAGTTTGTACCTTTCGTTCCTGCTCATTCTCATTATTTATCAGAAAGTGATTCTTTTCATCTTTTGCAAATGTTCCGATTAGACTATAAAACAATGCACCTCTACAAGATGTCCCGCCAGGAGCGGAATCATTCTGTAGAGGTGATGATAGAATATTATCGTCTTCATATTCCCGGATTTCCGGAACTGAAGTCTTTATCAGTACTTCAGGAATTGTTCTGCTGAATCCTTTGTGAGGATTTTACTTATGCAAAACTGATGACTCCCTGAACAGGCTCGTTTCCATCTGCATTTCTGTTTTCATCATCTTCGATTTTTCCTGAAGCGATGTTTCGGATTTCCTCAAGAGTCTGTCTTGTACGTTTATATGTCGGTGTGTTTTCTACTTGTAGAATCACATCCTCATTGTCCAGATCTTCTGGCTTGAACAGGAAGATATGTGGGTGACGTTTGTACTGAGTCGTTGTACCGTCACTTCCATAATATCTTTTTCTTCTTTCCTCGTTCTCTGCTCTTTTTTCTTCTTGTTCTGCAAGGCGTCGGGATTCTTCTTCTGTATGTTTCTTGAGATGGCGGTTCATACCTTCTACATCTTCCAATCCGAAACCTGTAGCCAAGACGGTTACTTTGACCCTGCTTCCTAATTCAGGATCAATGGCAAGTCCCCATTTCAATTCAAAGTCATCACCAAATTTTTCCATGAAGTCGTTTACGTCATTCATTTCGTCCATGGTAAGACCTGGATTGTCTTTCTTTTCACTTGCAAAGGCAATGCTAAGAAGGATCTTTTTAGAATTGAAAACATCATTGTCATTGAGCAGAGGTGAGTTCAATGCATCATCTATAGCTTTCTTGACGCGTCCTTCACCTTCACCATAGCCCGTACTCATGATGGCAACGCCTCCGTCTTTGAGGACGGTTTTGACATCATTGAAGTCAAGGTTGATGAGACCGTGTACAGTAATGATTTCTGCGATACTCTTGGCAGCTACACTTAGCGTGTCGTCTGCCTTGCCGAATGCATCCAAAACCGCCAGATCAGGATAAATCTGACGAAGTCTTTCGTTGTTGATAACCAACAAGGCATCTACATGTTTAGACATTTCTTCAACGCCGTCGAGTGCTTGGTCGATTTTTCGCGGACCTTCAAATTTGAAAGGGATGGTTACGATGCCGACTGTCAATATGCCCAGCTCTTTGCTGACGCGTGCAATGACAGGAGCTGCTCCAGTACCCGTTCCGCCGCCCATACCGGCTGTAATGAAAGCCATCTTGGTGCCATCGTTAAGCATGTGTTTGATGTCTTCCAATGTTTCTTCTGCAGCTTGTTTTGCCTTCTCTGGTTTGTTGCCGGCTCCAAGTCCTTCTTTTCCTAATTGGAGATGGACAGGTACAGGAGAATCATTAAGTGCCTGATTGTCGGTATTACAAAGTACAAAACTTACATCGTGAATGCCTTCCCGGTACATGTGATTGACAGCATTGCCGCCGCCACCACCTACACCGATTACTTTGATGATGCTATTTTCCTTTTCCGGTTCACCGAAATCAAGGATATGTGGTTTGCTATCTTGCATAATCTTTATATTCTTTAGAGTTTATCCTAATTATAGTCCATTTTAGAGAGTTTACTCTACTATTTGAACAATTTTATTCTTCTTCAGAGATTGTATCCAGGAAGAAATCCTTGAGCTTTCTGAATCCTTTATGGAGGAAACTGTTTTCTTTGCGCTTTTTCTCTTCGCGCTCTTTCTCTTCCTCTTCTGCGATTTTAGCCAGTCTTTCTTCCTCTTCTTTCTTCTTTCTCAACTCCTCTTCACGTTTTTGAGCAGGAGTAGGTACAACTCCTGTTCCTGCAGTTTCATTAGGGTTGCGAGAAACCTTTGGTGTACTGTCTGCGGTAAGAGGTCGTTCCATGTTATTGGTGAACAAGTCGTTGCTGATTTCATCCCCACTGCAGTTCATGTCACCCTTGGCAAGAAGTCCCAGAATGGTATTCATGGTACCATCGTGGTTATTGATCTTTGCATCTTTCGCTTTTACGGTTTGGGTAACAAACTTAGCAAATCTGATTTTAGGAGTATTGGTGTGGTTTCTGAATACCTTCTCTATTTCAGGCATATTGCTTCCGCCACCCGTGATGACAATACCTCCCAAAAGTTTGTCAGCAAATTCTATAGGGACTTGATACCAGGCATTTTCAACTATTTCCTCTACTCTGGCTTCAACAATCTCTATAAACTTTTTGCTCTCAACAACTCTGTCCTTGTCGATGGAATAGTTGAGAGTAGGGTCGATATTCTTGATGTCTGTATATGCCTTAGCATATTTCAGTTTCATATTCTCAGCCTCTTGCTCTTCTATCTGAAGGCAGGTCAAATCCTTGGTGATATTATTGCCACCAAGTGGAATGACTGACAGATGGCGAAGAATATTTTTGTAATATACAGATACCGTCGTCGTGTCAGCACCCAAATCTATCAATGCGCAGCCTGCTCTCTTCTCAGAGTCTGTCAATACGCTGTCTGCCATGGCGAGAGGTGCCAAGTACATTTCAGCTATCGGAATGTTTGCTTTTTCAAAACAAGCGTAAATGTTGTTGTAGAAATTCTTTTTCCACAAGATATTGAGGAAAATACCTTCCAGATGATTGCATTGTATGCCGACAGGGTCTATCTGATATTGGTTATCTATCTTATATTCCTGTGTTGCAGCATCCAATATCTCCTGGTCAGGATATGTCATGTTGCGGTTGATATCCATCAGTTCATTAATCATTTCCTGAGTAATGATGGATGTGGTAGGTAAATCTTTTACAATAATGTTCTTGACGCTCTTGATAGATCTTCCTCCTACGCCGACATAGACCTGAGAAATGTCTTGCTTGAGAATTGTTTTCAATTTATTTATGATGTTAGTCAAGCTCTGGCAAGTCTTGTCTATGTTATAGATGACACCTTTTCTGATGCAAGAAGACGAGTCTTCCTCCACGAGTGCTAGTACAGTGATGCTGCCATCTAAATTTTTCTGGCCTGCTATACCCGTCATCTTGGATGACCCTAGCTCTATTGCTACTATAAATTCCTTTGGCATAGTCTTTATGTATTATCTGATTCTTTTTTTATTTTTATTAGCTATTTATACTAGCTGTTGCTATTATGCTTTTTGCAAATAATCTGGTTGTCAAATTCCAGATTGATATATGAGTATTTGTTCCAACCAGCTTTGGATAGTCCATATTTGTAGAAATTTTCCAAGCGTGACATCTTTCGGTTTACGAAGTCTTGAATGTCTTTCTCCCGTTTTTCCACAGTGTTTGCTTCTGGAAGATTGCCCAGATAGACGACATGGTTTCCTACTCGAGGAACAAGTTCTATTCCTTTATCTTGTAGAACGTTAATTTGTTCTATTTGATTTCTCCACAGCTCGTTAGTCATCAATGCCTTGCTTAATAACGAGACGTATTTTTGAGCATACCATTTATTGATGTAGCCCGTGGCGATAATCATATCGCTGGTGTATTTGGTGTTGGGCATAATCTGATAATGGTCATCTACATAATAGTCTTCATTATTGATGCTCTTGATTCTTACAATCGGCATGCGTTGAGTGAGGTTGATATCAACGAGACCATCTTGAGTCTTGTAGCATTCGGCAGATTTGACGAAAGGACTTTGCATCAGAGTCTCCTCTATATGGCGAGTACTAATCTTGTTCAAAGGTTTCTCTAAAGGATAGATCTTTTTTGCTTTCAGTCTCTTTTTTATTTCTTTTGCATCAAGAAAGCCATTGGTCATCTCATCTTGTATGTTGATGTTTACCTTGGTGCATATTAAGTTTGATTCATCAGGCTTGTTCAGCTTGGTGAATGCAAACACCAGATATATACCTATGGCAAAATCCAGTGTGATGATAATCGTTTTCTTCCAGTTGAGGCGCATTATTTCTGCTTAAGAATTTCTGTCATTTGCGGAACGTAGTTGTCCAAGTCGCCAGCTCCCAATACGATAAGAACATCGAAATCTCTACTTCTTACAAGATCCAGTACATCTTCTTTGTGTATCATGCTCTTTTCTACTCCTGGCTTGAGATTGTCGTAGATGAGCTTTGAGGTTACTCCTGGTATCGGAGCCTCTCTTGCTGGATAGATGTCACACAGGATTACTTCATCAAGCATGCTCAGGCTTTCTGCAAAATCCTTGTAGAAATCTCGTGTTCTGGTATAAAGATGAGGCTGGAAGATTGCTGTAATCTTTCTTGTCTTATACAGTTCTCTGATGCTCTTTACACTCTGGTAGATCTCTTTCGGATGATGGGCATAGTCTGATAGGAATACGTGCTTGGCATCTTTGATTTTGAAATCAAAGCGTCTTTCAACGCCTTCGTATGTCTTCATTCCTTGTCTGAGTTCTTCTGCCTTGCAACCATTCAATTGTGCCATTGCCATTGCGGCAATACCATTTTCGATGTTGATAGGTACAGGCTGACCGAGTTCTACGTTCTCTACATTTTCGATAGGAGAGATGAAGTCAAATGTGATTTCGCCATTCTCTATCTTGATGTTTTCTGCGTGGAAATCTCCTTCATGAAGACTGTACTCGTAGATTCTAACTCCATCCTGTACGTTCTGTTTCATTTCCAGATCCTTATGGATGATGAGTGCACCTCCTGGTTGGATCAGTTCTGTATAATGGCGGAAACTTTCCAGATATGCTTCTTTTGTTCCATAGATGTCCAGATGGTCTGGGTCTGTTGCTGTAATTACGCTCATCCAAGGACGCAACCAATGGAAGCTGCGATCGAATTCATCAGCTTCTATGACTACATAGTCGCTCTTGTCGGAAAGTATGTAGTTGGTGCCGTAATTTTTAGAAATACCGCCCAAGAAAGCGTTACAGTCTATGTGACTCTGATGCATGATGTGGGCGCACATGGTAGATGTTGAGGTCTTACCATGAGTTCCTGCTACGCACAAACCCTTATGGGTACGAGTCAATGTACCTAATACCTGTGCACGTTTTTCGATGGTAAATCCATTCTCATGGAAATACACAAGTTCCTTGTGCTCTGCTGGGATGGCAGGAGTAAAGATGACCAATGTTGTTTTTGGATCCTTGCAAGCCTCTGGTATCAGGTCTGTGTTCTCCTCATAATGGATGAGCATGCCTTCTTTTTCCAAATCATGTGTAAGGTGAGAAGGGGTCTTGTCGTAACCAGCAACAACCAACTTTTTGTAGAGGAAATATCTTGCGATAGCGCTCATGCCTATACCGCCAGCTCCTACGAAATATACTGCTTTAATATCTTTCAGTTCCATTACTTTCTTGCTAATTTTACAACTTCGTCGGCAATGACGTCGGCAGAGTTCTTTAAACCTAATTTTTTAATATTCTCACTGAGTGAGTTTAATTTCTGAATATCTGTGACCGTATTGATCGCCTTGTCGATAAGTATGCCAGGTGCTTCGCAGTCTTTTACATAGATGGCAGCATCTTTATTTACCAGTGCCATGGCATTCTTGGTTTGGTGATCTTCTGCTACATTAGGACTTGGAACCAGAATGACTGGTTTGCCTATGAGGCAGAATTCGCTGATGCTGCTGGCACCGGCTCTACTGATAACTAAGTCAGCAGCTTTGTATGCTGCTCCCATGTCGCTGATAAAATCCATGATTTTGAGATTTGGCAATTCTTTGCCTTTCATCTGCTCAGCGATGGATGCCTTGTAATACTTACCTGTTTGCCAGATAAACTGGATATCACTTTTGGCAATTTTATCCAAGTTTTGCAATACGCTTTCATTGATGGTTCTTGCTCCGAGACTACCACCTACCAGAAGAATGGTTTTCTTTTCAGGTGCAAGTCCGAATTGTTTTCTTGCTTCTTCCACCGTAACAGTAGTCTCCAATACGTTTTGGCGTACTGGGTTTCCTGTCATGATAATCTTGTCAGCAGGGAAGAAACGTTCCATTCCTTCGTATGCTACGCAAATTCTGTCAGCTTTCTTTGCGAGTAATTTGTTGGTTACTCCTGCATATGAATTCTGTTCCTGAATTAAACAAGGAATACCCTTGCTTGCACATACGTTAAGAGTAGGGCCGCTGGCATAACCACCAACACCGACTGCAGCCATTGGCTTGAAGTCGTTGATGATTTTCTTTGCCATTCTTTGGCTTTTCCATATTTTGAAGAGCACGGCAATATTCTTGAACAGATGCTTACGATCAAAGCCGCAGATAGGTAATCCCTTAATCTCATATCCGGCAGCAGGAACACGTTGCATTTCCATTCTGCCTAATGCTCCAACAAATAAAATCTTTGCTTCAGGGTATTTGGCCTTGATGGCATTGGCGATGGATACTGCTGGGAAAATATGTCCTCCAGTTCCACCTCCACTTATTATAATTCTCAGTTCATTATTCATAATTTTCTAATTTATTACGCAAAGATAAATAAAAAAATCAACAATTCTACATTTTTCACTATTTTTTATAGTGTTTTTTTATGCAGTAGCCAATTTTGATGTATTTGCTTCTGTATTGCACTCGTCTTTTTTCTTGGCACTTCTGCTGATACTCAATATGATTCCAACATATAGACAGTTGATGACGGTTGATGTACCACCTCTACTGATGAGTGGAAGTGGCTGACCGGTAACTGGTGCTAAGCCTACTGCTACGAGCATATTGAACAATGCCTGAGTGACGAGCAGTATGGCAAGTCCCATGGCGAGAAATGCAGGAAAGTTGTTCTCACATCTGTTGGCTATGCTTCCTACTCTATATAATAATATAATGTATAGGAAGGCCACAAATACGGCTCCGGTTATTCCCATCTCTTCTATGATGATGGCGTAGATGAAGTCGGAGAAGGCCTGTGACAGGAAATCTCGCTCAACAGAGTTGCCTGGTCCTTTGCCCACGATGTTGGATGAGGCTATGGCTATGTTCGCATGAGCAACCTGTGCGTCTTTATCCAAGTCAACATCTTCTGGAGCAACGTCTTTGTGGTCCAGGAATTTGTCTATTCGCGACTTCCAGGTATCTGCTCTATGGAATAGCTTTTCGATGGAGCCTGGTTCTTTTTCCTCTTTCTTGATATTCTCTGTAAGTGTATTGTCACCTGTTGACTGATTCTTGTCTTTTCCTACAAGCATCACCGTTGCAAACACTATCGCTCCAGATGCTATGGCTAATCCCAGCAGTTTTCCAACTTGTGCCTTAGGGATTCTTCCGATGATCATCATGAAAAAGATGGTGAGGCATAACAGCATGGCTGTGGATAAATTCTCAAGACCAATCAGCAGGATGAAAATGGATGATGCAACGATAATATACTTGAGCGCACGTTTGTCGGCGCCATTCTCTGTCTGCATGGCGCTGAGAATCTGGGCCACGGCCAGAATAACAGCTCCCTTAGCAAATTCGGAAGGCTGGAATTGGAAACCAATGACGTTTACCCATCTTGATGCACCATTGGTAGCCTGACCGGCTATCAATACCCAGATCAGCATGATTAAAGAAATGGCAAGCATGAATGGAGTGGCAATCTTGAAGTACTTGCATTTTACTTTGAGCATGCAAATCATGGTGAAGATTCCAAAGATGATGAATCCTATATGTCGGATGACAGGCTTCATGTAGTTGCCGCTTTTGTATGTTAGCGAACTTGAGGCAGAATATACCTCAATAATGCTAATCATGCAAAGGAAGAAAAACACCATCCATATTACCTTGTCTCCTTTAAATATGTTGCCTATTTTCTTGTTCATTTGATTATTTCCTATCTTTATTATAATCTGACTAAAGTCTTGAATTGCTCGCCTCGATCTTCCATGTTCTTGAACAGATCAAAACTTGCACAGCAAGGACTCAGTAAAACGGTATCGCCAGGCTTAGCAAGTTCTTTGCAGGCTGCTACACAGTCCTTCATGCTATGGGTGTCACGTACAGGAATACCCAGTTCGTCAAAATTATCGTGTAACTTCTGGTTGTCTGCTCCGAGATATACGATGCCGGCACACTTCTGCTTTACCAGGTCTTTTATTTGATTGTAATCGTTGCCTTTGTCCTTACCACCTATGATAAGAATGGTAGGAGTTGTCATACTTTCAAGTGCATACCAGCATGCATCCACGTTTGTCGCCTTGGAATCGTTGACATAATATACACCATCAAACTTTCCGACTTTTTCCAGACGATGCTCCACGCCAGGGAAGTCGCTTAATCCCTTATGGAGGATTTCTTTGCTGATGCCAACAATGTTGCAAGCCAGACCTGCAGCCAGACAGTTGTAGATGTTGTGCTTTCCGCTGAGGCTCATATCTGCCTGTGGCATTTCAAAAGCCTGTGGAAAATTGAGTATGTACTTGCCATTCTCTATGTAGCCAACAGTTCCTTCTTCTTTGTTCTCTGCGAATGCGCAAATATGTGACTTGAGGTTGTATTTCTCTAATTCTTTTTTCACGATAGGATCGTCGTTCCAGTAGATGAAACTATCCTCCTCAGTCTGATTCTGTGTGATGCGCATCTTGGCGTCAGTATAGTTCTGCATGCAGAAATCGTAGCGGTCCAGGTGGTCTGGAGTAATGTTCAGCAAGATAGCCACGTTAGCTCTGAACTGATACATATTGTCTAATTGGAAACTGCTCAGCTCAATGACATAGTATTGATGAGGAGTTTCTGCAACCTGTAATGCAAGACTTTTGCCGATATTGCCGGCTAAACCTACGTCATAGCCAGCAGATTTGATGATATGATAAATCAGAGAAGTAGTTGTGGTCTTACCGTTACTACCTGTGATGCAGATCATCTTGGCATCTGTATATCTGCCAGCAAATTCGATTTCACTGATGATAGGTGTGCCTTTAGCTATCAACTTCTGAATCATAGGTGTTTCCTTAGGAATACCAGGACTCTTGATCACTTCATCGGCATCCAGAATTTTCTCTTCTGTATGATGACCTTCTTCCCATTCGATATTGTGGTCATCCATCAGTTTCTTATAGTTGTCTTTGATTTTTGACATATCAGAGACGAAAACTTCGAAACCTTCCTTCTTTGCCAGCACGGCTGCACCTGCACCGCTTTCGCCGGCTCCTAAAATTACAATTTTTTTCATATTGTTATTTTATATGTCTGACAATTACTGCCAGTTTATCTAATCTTCAGAGTTATGATGGTCAATGCGGCCAGAATAATGGTAACAATCCAGAAGCGGATCGTAATCTTAGACTCATGGAATGCACCCTTTGGCTTCTTGAGAAGATACTTGCATTCTGGGTCCAGTTGGCTTTCCTGTGTACGGAAGTTGTCGTGTATAGGAGTGCGCTTGAAGATGCGTTGTTTTACTCCTTTTCGCTTTCCGAGCTTGTAGTAATATACCTGAACGATAACGCTCAGACTTTCTACAAAGAAGATACCGCAGAGGATAGGTAACATCAATTCCTTGTGGATGATGATGGCACCTACTGCAATAATTCCACCGATGGTCAGCGAACCGGTATCGCCCATGAATACTTGAGCAGGGTAGGCGTTGTACCATAGGAAACCGATGAGTGCTCCGATGAATGCGCAGAAGAAAACTACCAGTTCCTCAGAACCCGGAATATACATGATGTTGAGGTAGGCGGCAAATTGGATATGTGACGAGACATATGCCAGAATGCCTAATGCCACACCTATAATTGCTGAATTTCCTGCACACATACCATCCATTCCGTCATTGAGGTTGGCGCCATTTGAAACGGCTGTAACCACGAAAATAGTCATGATGACGAACAGTATCCAACCGGCAGCAGTCTTGTATTTACCACAGAAACTTGTGATGTTGGAATAGTCCAGGTTGTGCCCCTTGATGAAAGGAATGGTAGTCTTCAGAGATTTTGTAGCTTCCGTACGATGCTTGACCACGGTTTCCTGTCCCTGACGCTCAATGGCTAAGTTTTCGTTCATCTTCACATCAGGAGAAGCCCATAGCACAAGTCCAACGATAAGACCAATACCAATCTGACCTACGATTTTATATCTTCCTTTTAATCCTTCCTTGTCTTTCTTGAAAATCTTGATGAAATCATCCATTCCACCAAGGAATCCCAACCAGACGGTGGTAATAATCATCAGGATGAGATAGATGTTGCGCAGGCGGCCCAACAGAATCACAGGAATCAGAATGGCCATGATGATGATGACACCTCCCATGGAAGGAACACCGATTTTCTTGACTCCGAATGGGTCAATACTCGCATCACGCTGTGTTTCTGTGATTTGCTTACTCTTGAGGAACTTGATGAACTTTTCGCCAAACCAGGCAGAGATGATCAACGATACAATCAGAGCCAGCAGCGCGCGGAATGAAATGTATCCCCACATGTGAGAGCCAGAGATACCCCATTGCTCCAGAAATCTAAAGAGATAGTATAACATTTTCTTATTTTTCTTTTAAAGTTTCTTCTTTTCTGTTTGATTCCTCAGATTATTTTTGGCTGATTCCAAATATATCACGTATTACTTCCTTATCATCGAAATGATGCTTTACGCCCTTGATTTCCTGATAATCTTCGTGACCTTTTCCTGCAACGAGGATTACATCGCCCTTCTTGGCCATCATGCAAGCTGTACGAATCGCTTCCTTGCGATCTACAATGCTAATGACTTTCTTCATCTGCTGGGCATTCAGACCAGCAAGCATATCGTTGATGATGTCCTGTGGCTCCTCGAAACGTGGATTGTCACTGGTGATGATCACTTTGTCGCTCTGCTTTACTGCCTCTTGTGCCATGAGAGGACGCTTACCCTTGTCTCGGTTACCGCCAGCTCCGCATACGGTGATGACTTCACCTCCCTTGCCGTCCAGTACCTCGTGGATAGCATTGAGAACATTCTCCAATGCGTCTGGAGTATGTGCATAGTCAACGATTGCAGTATAGCCTTCTGGTGATTGGATTGGTTCCAAACGACCGTTGACACTATGCAAAGTGCTCATTACTACGAGTATATCTTCTGGCTGTTTTCCCAGCATAATGGCTGCGCCATATACGGCAAGCAGGTTGCTTACGTTGAATTTGCCAATAAACTGCACCCCAACTTCTCTGCCATCTACCTCAAGATACATACCTCCGAAATGGCATTCCAGAATTCTTGCCTTGAAGTCTGCCATGCTTCTGGTAGAGTAGGTCTTGATAGTAGCCTTGCAGTTCTGTACCATAATCATGCCGTTCTTGTCGTCAGCATTCGTAATGGCGAAAGCAGTCTTTGGAAGACCGTCGAAGAATGCTTTCTTGGCATTGCGGTAGTTCTCGAATGTCTTGTGATAGTCGAGATGGTCTCGGGTCAGGTTGGTAAAGATACCGCCTGCGAAATTCAAACCGCCGATACGCTTTTGTGCAATAGCATGAGAAGAACATTCCATAAATGCATATTCGCATCCTGCCTCTACCATTTTTCCAAGAAGTTCATTCAGTTCTATCGGGTCTGGTGTGGTGTGGTCTGCTGGTATTGCCTCGTCCTCAATATAGTTGCATACTGTAGAAAGAAGACCGCACTTGTGACCGAACTTTCTGAACATATTATATAATAAGGTGGCGATGGTAGTCTTTCCATTTGTACCGGTGACACCTACGAGTTTCAATTTTCTGGATGGGTCGCCATAGAAGATGGTAGCAGCTTTTCCGACTGCATCTTCTGTAGAAGCTACTTGAATATAGGTAACCCCTTCAACAGGTTCCTGAGGTAAATCTTCACACAATATGGATTTAGCCCCAAGTTCAATGGCCTTTGGGATAAATTTGTGTCCATCTACTTGTGTTCCTTTCATTGCAACAAAGAGATGACCATCCTTAATCTTTCGAGAGTCGATGTTCACTCCTGTGACTTCGATTTCTGCATCTCCGATTATTTGGATCGGTTTGATGTTTTTGAGCAATTCTTGTAACTTCATATATCGTTTCTTTTTTATATGTTACTATTATATATATTAAATAGGTATATAATATACCTTATTATATTATATTGACTTTATCGTTTTGCAGCAAAATGTAGCAGTAATATGAAATCTGTGCTCATCACTCAAGTGTGATGACACAGAAGGCACCTTGCTTAACCGGTTTGCCCGCCATGAGGGATTGTTTGGTAACTTTTCCTCTTCCGTACAACCTGGTTTTTATGCCTCTGCTTTCCATCATGAATACTGCATCTCGGGCTCCCATACCGATGATGTCTGGTACCGTTCCCTTACCGTATTGCTTTTTCTTTTCAAGTTTCACATAACGGTTGCCAACTTTTTCGGCTTTTCCCCAAATTGGATTTCCTGTCAGGTAACTTCCGCTCCAGTTGGTATTGGTCTTTATTCCGAGATGGGTCAGGACGTAGTCGGCAGCCAGTATGTTTCCGTTCTTAACATCTGGTATGATGACCGATGCAGAGTCTTGTGCATCTTTTACATCCAGTTTCAGACTTTGAGCCATGATTCCTTCTGAGATTTCATGGAAAACCTTACCACTCATTCCGCCACCTGATGCAGGAAGTCCTGATTTCTGTATGCAGACGATACAACTGTAACGTGGGTTGTCTGCAGGGAAATAACCGGCAAAACTCAAGAGGTAGTTGACGCCACCTGATTTATAACCGCCAGCACCTTTAGACATTTGGGCAGTTCCGGTCTTTCCTGCAACGAGGAAGTTGGGTGAACCTGCTTTCTTTCCCAATCCGATACTAACCACCTGCTCAAGGATGGTCTGCATCTTCTTGATGCTTTGCTCCTTGGCGATACGCTCATGGAGTACTTCCGGTGGAAATTCCATGATTGTTTCTCCATTCTTGACAACCTTCGTTACAAAACGAGGTCTCATCATCTTGCCGTTGTTGGCGATTGCGTTGTAGAACGTGAGCGTAGAGATAGGCGGAACTTGCGTCTCGTAGCCGATACTCATCCATGGCAATGCCGTCTTGCTCCAGTTGTCGTACTGTCCATGACTGTTTTTGTGAGGCATTCGGATTCTTGCCGGTGTTGCACCTACAAGTGGAATTTTTAAATCATCCGCCAGACCTACACGATGTATGCCTTTTACAAACTTTTCCGGGTTGTTGCGATAATGATCATCGATGATTCTGCTCACGCCGATGTTAGAACTGTACCATAATGTCTGGGCAAAAGTAAGTCTTCCATATCCTCCCTTTCGCCAGTTATGGTCTTTCATGTCTCGTCCGTACATCGGCCATACACCTCCGCCGGTCTCAACAGAATAAGTTGTGTCAACCACACCGTCATCGAGAGCCACCAGTAACGAGGCGGTCTTGAATACCGAACCCGGTTCCAGCAAGTCGCTGACAGCATGGTTGTGGATTTCGCGGTATTCGCCATCAAAGCATTTTTCCATGTTTACAATGGCTTTGATGTCGCCAGTCTTCACATCCATCACGATGGCTACGCCTACGTTTCCGTTGATTTCCTTCAACTCGTTAATGACCGAACGTTCTGCAAGGTCTTGCATGCCGACATCAATTGTGGTTACGATATCTGCACCATCAATAGGTGGAGTGTCGGTAATGTCAAGGAACTTGTTGCGAACTTTTCTTCTGTGCACAATACCATTGGTACCGCGAAGAATAGAGTCGTAAGACAATTCCAGTCCGAATCTCGCTGTATCTTTAGCACCGAACATCGCACCGATAGTTCTGCCAGCCAGCGAACCGTACGAACGTTTACGGGCATTGTATTCCTCCCAATGGAATCCACTCTTGTTGGTTCCAAGTCTGAAGAGCGGCAAATCTTTCACTTCCGTGAAGGTATTGTAGTTGATACGCTCGTTGTAGATCACCCAATGTCTCTTCTTCTTGGCTTTTCCCTCTTCCAGGTGAGCCTTAAACTCTGCGGCACTCTTTTCTGGGAATATTTTATGAAGTCCATCGCAGATGGAATCTTCCTTGACGTTCCATAAGGAGTCTCCTTTTGCCTCGCTGAGGGCAACAAAGTCCATGAATACCTTGAACTCAGGCAAGGAACTGGCAAGGAGTTGTCCTGTACAGCTCAGGATATTTCCTCGGTTAGGCTTAACGGTCACCGAGTCTTTCTTCTGTCTGCTGGCTACCTTCATCCAGTAGTCGCGCTTAGCAGTCATGATATATAGTGACTTGCCGACTACTAATACGGCAAAGAAAATCATGCCAAATGAAATAGCACGATATCTGGGCATCACTTTTTTTGCATCAAACTTGCTCATTGTTCGGGTACATTTATTATATATGGAGGTTGTGTGGCAATGTGTAGAACGCTGTCTTTATTGTTTTTGAGCATTTCTAATACGTTGCTTTCACGACTCTTCTCTGTTATCTGGCTACTGCTGGAAAGTGCTTTGTATTTAGCATCCTGCAGTTCTTTTTGCAATTGGTCTATTTCTATCAAGTCTTTTTGAATACTATATCTGTTGGATATGTAAATGATGACGAAAAAAACGACCAGGATGACCAACCATATCTGCCGGCGTATGATGCGTGCAGTCAGGATGTCACCACCAAGGATTTTGCGTAGCGAGAAATTGGAAGATAGGGGAGCTTCACCCTCTATCGCCTGTTCTGCGATAACTTGTTTCAGTTCAAGTTTATCGTTGTTTTCCCTCGGCTCGCCTTTAGTCTTGTCTTCCTTCAGTTCTTGCTTGGACTTATCTCCTTCGGTCTCCAGCTTGGACTTGTCTTCTTTATTGTCTTCCATCATTTCTTTTCTGCGATTCTAAGTTTGGCACTTCTGCTTCTTGGGTTTCTTTCCTGCTCTTCAGCGTTAGGGACGATTACCTTATTGTTGATAAGTTTAAACGGAGTTTCTATTCTGCCGAAGAAGTCTTGCGTGATTTTTCCCTCAGAATTGCCTGATTTCATGACGTTCTTGACGATTCTGTCTTCCAGAGAGTGGTAAGTGATGACGGAAAGTCTTCCGCCAGGTTTCAATATTTCTGTGGCAGACTTCAGCATTTCCTTGAGTGCATCCATTTCGTGGTTTACTTCGATGCGGAGCGCCTGGAAGAGTTTTGCCATATCTTTCTTCTCCCGTTCTCTCTTGAAAAGAGGCTCTACTGCCTTGATGAAATCGGTAGTAGTCTCTATTCTTTTTTCTGTTCTGGCTTTGACGAGGGTAGAGGCGATACGTCGGGAATTCTTTAGTTCTCCATAGAGATAGAAAATGTCTGCCAGCTTGCTTTCTTCATAGTCATTCACAATGTCTGCAGCAGTTTTTCCAGCTCTCTTGTTCATTCTCATGTCGAGTGGGGAATCATATCTGAAAGAAAAGCCGCGTGTCTCGTCATCAAAATGATGACTGGAAACACCCAGGTCTGCGAGCAGACCATCGATTCCGTCCACACCATAGTATCTCATCCAGTTTTTCAAATATCTGAAGTTGGAACATACAAAGGTAAAGTCTTTATTAGCCACAACGTTTCTTTCAGCATCGGCATCTTGGTCGAAACTGTAGAGATGGCCGTTGCCGTTGATTCTGGCAAGGATTTCCTTAGAGTGTCCACCACCTCCAAAGGTAACATCCACGTAGATGCCACCTGGTTGTATATTTAGGCCATCTATACTCTCGTTGAGAAGTACCGGCACATGATATGTTTCTGCTGTCTTTACCATCTCTCTTGTAGCTTAATCTTCGTTATTAAATGACATTACTTCCTGTAATGCCTTACTGAACTCTTCCTGTTCCATGAAGGTTTCTCCTTCTTCCTCGTTTTTCCAGATTTCTATGGTATCTCCCATGCCGACGAAGCGGATGCTCTGTTCTATGTCAGCCTGTTTGAGCAGTCTCTTCGGAATCAAAAAACGTCCGTTGCCATCGAGCGTCAGCAAGATGGCGTCTGCTATGAAGGTTCTGTATATCTGCTGTTCCTTGGCATTCCATCGGTTGAGTTTCTTTCTCAACTGGTCCAGTAGTTCATTCCATACGGATTCGGGATAAACGACCAGGCAGGGCTGAAAGACGTCTTTTCTGAGGACAAGGTTTTCCTCGCCAGAAACTTGAAGAATCTTGCGGAAAGAAGCTGGCAGGAAGGCACGTCCCTTCGCGTCAGTTTTAGCCTCTATGTTGCCTAAAAAACGCATACGTACATCTTATATAAAAGAATTCGGGTTCAAAGGTACACATTTTTCCCCATATTCCCCCACTTTTCCCCACAATTTTTTAAAAACTTAATAAAAAAGTTGATTGTGTCGGGAAACGAGCTTGTTTCGTAAGTGTACTTTGATGCGGGGAAAAACGTATTAAAGTGGGCAAAAATAAAGAGAAAACTGCCTTTTTCCAACTAAATTTATGTGTTTTTTGATTTTTTTTCGCAAAAATGGCACGTATTTAAAAAAGTTGAGTTATTTTTGCAGCTAGTTTAGCTGAATAATGAAATGAGTGAAGCAATAGAAAAGACAATCGACATAGATAGGATACTGAAAGGCAAGATGGGTGCAAAGGCTAAATTTGTGCCTGGATTTGTCGTGTCTTGGCTCAAGAAACTCGTTCACGAAGACGAGGTTAATAAGTTCTTATGGGAAAGTCGCCATCTGTCGGGTACGGAGTGGCTGACTGAGTGTGTGAAATATCTGAAGATGGATATCGAAATTGTAGGAGCTGAAAACTTGCCTGACAAGAATGATGGCAAGCTCTATACTTTTGTTTCTAATCACCCTTTGGGTGGACAGGATGGAGTGGCTTTGGGTTCCATCATCGGACAGCATTATGATGGTAATTTCCGTTATCTGGTGAATGATCTCCTGCTCAATCTTCCTGGTTTGAAACCTGTGAGCATCGGTATCAACAAAACCGGACGTAACAGTCGTGACTTCCCTCGTATGGTAGAGGCTGGTTTCCAGAGCAAAAATCACATGTTGATGTTCCCTGCAGGACTTAATAGTCGCAAGCGTGATGATGGTACGATTCATGACATCCCTTGGAAAAAGACTTTCATTTCTAAGAGTGTTGAATATCAGAGAGATGTCGTGCCGATCCATTTCGGCGGTCAGAACTCAGAACGTTTCTATCGTATTGCCAGATTTAGTGACAAGCATCTGCCGTTCAATCTCGCCATGATGTTTCTGGTAGATGAGATGTACAAGAATGTGGGCAAGCATTTCAGAATAGCAATAGGAAAGCCGATTCCGTGGCAAACTTTTGATAAAAGTAAAACGGCTACAGAGTGGGCGCAGTATGTAGAAGATAAAGTTTACGAATTATAGGATTTCTATAAAAAGAAAATGGAAGAAGAGATTATACAACCAATAGACAAAGCCTTGCTGAAGAGTGAGTTAACTCCCGACAAGCAACTTCGTATGACTAATAAAAGTCATAACGAAATCTATATTGTAACGGCTAATGATTCTCCTAATGTACTGAAGGAAATCGGCCGCTTGCGTGAGATTGCTTTCCGTACCGCTGGTGGTGGTTCTGGAAAGTCGATGGACTTGGATGAGTTTGATTTCGGAGAGAATTGCTATAAGCAACTCATTGTCTGGAATCCTGAGGCTGATGAAATTATCGGTGGTTATCGCTATTTGTTGGGAAAGGACTGGAAATTGGATGAGAACGGACAGCCTATATTGGCTACAAGTCACATGTTCCACTTTTCTGAAAAATTTTTAAAGGAGTATATGCCTTATACGGCAGAATTGGGTCGCTCATTTGTTTCTCTTGATTATCAGAATGTGCGCAAGAATTCGAAAAGTATCTTCGCTTTAGATAATCTTTGGGATGGTTTGGGAGCCTTGACGGTTCTCTATCCGGAAGTAAAATATTTCTTCGGCAAGATGACCATGTATCCTTCCTACATCCGTCGAGGTCGCGACATGATTCTCTACTTCCTCAAAAAGCATTTTGATGATAAGGAAAACCTGGTTATTCCAATGAAACCTCTTCGACTGGAAACTCCAGAGTCTGAGTTGGCTGCTATCTTTACAGAGTCTGATTTCAAGGCAGACTATCGTATTTTGAATGGCGAGGTGCGTAAACTTGGTTTCAACATTCCTCCGTTGGTTAATGCCTACATGAATCTGAGTCCTACGATGAAGCTCTTCGGCACAGCCATCAACTATGGTTTTGGTGATGTGGAGGAGACCGGCATCTTGATTGCCGTTGATGAAATCTTGGAAGAAAAGCGTGTGCGCCACATCAATACGTTTATCCAAGAACATCCAGAAGCTCTTAAGATTACGAGTGGAGCTAACAATGTTATTTATAAAGAAAAAGAGGAATAAGACGATAGATAATCCCATGTCCTTGTTGCTTGGCAATAAGAATGTGGGATTTTTGCATTAATACATGCTGGTTCGTTTATGAAAAATAAAACATTCTTGTTTTTTGCTGCTGTCATGTTTCTTTTCACAGTGGATTCATGTCAGCATCATTACCCAGTTTCTTTGGTAGAGGCTGATAGTTTGGTTTATTCCAATCCTAAGGCAACTTTGCAGAAGTTGGATTCTCTTTCTTTGTGCCTTGATACGACTCAGAAAGCAGATGTCATGTACCTTCGACTTCTGAAAATGACGGTGAAGGATAAGTTGTACATGCCGTTTGGAACGTTGGATAGTGTGCAAAGTTTGGCAAAATATTATGAAGAGGAGGGCGACAAGCACTTGTTGCCTAGGGCTTATTATATGTTGGGAAGAATGTTTGTGGAAAGCGAGGATGTCCCATCTGCATTGGCTGCTTATCGTAAGGTTCTTGCTCAGTTAGAACAACATGAAGACATAAGATTACGAGGAATCACAAATGCACAGCTAGGAGAAATGTTTGGCAGGCAAGAAATTCTTAGTTTGGCTCTCTCTTTTTATAAAGAGGCTTTTCTTTGTGATAGTCTTTTAGCTGATGAGGTTGGAATGTTATATGATATGCGCGATATGGGAACGTCTTTTGATTATTTAGGAATGAAGGATAGTGCTAATGTGTGTTTCCGAAAAGCATTGACTAAAGCACGAGAAGTTAAAGATGATGATATGGAGCATGAATTATTACTTCACCTAGCTAATTCTTATCTGGATGTAAATGCCGATTCTGTAGCTAAGTATATGTTTTTAGTTAATGACTTTGAATTGTTAGACCGTTGTGAGGAAGGTTGTATAAAAGGTGCTTATTTGCAGATGATAGGTAGGGATAAAGCGGCTGATTCTGTTTTCACAGATATATTACCCCAAACTACGGGTGCATTAAAATTAGAAATTCTGAGACGGTTGGTTGGATTGTCTTGTGAATTGGAAAGTTATGAAAAAGCAAAAAAATACGTGAAGGCATATTTGCGGCTTTCCGATTCGTTAAAGATTGTTGGTGCGAAAGAGCAAGAGGCGAAAGGATTAGCGTTGTATGATTATACGCATCAAATGGAGAGAGGAAATGTTTTGGAAATACAAAACAAGAATAAACAAATAGCATTATTGATAGCTGTCATTTGTTTAATTCTTTTATTTCTTGTGTTGTTTGCTTATTGGGAATTGAGCATTGTCAAAAAGCTAAGATTACAGAATCGAATAAAAGAGTGGAGATTGGGAGCTCTCTTGAAGACGAAGAAAGAGCAGAATGCAGAAATCTATGAGCAAGTCGGGTTGGCAAGTTATGTGGAAGCAGGTAACCATTTGTCGCAAGAGGGATGGTTGTCGTTGGAAGAGTCAGTTGAAAACCATTATCCAGGATTTAAAGAAAAATTATATAGTTGTAGTAAATTGTCCGAACATGAATTTCGTGTTTGTCTTTTGATAAAGGCGAAAGTTCCAACTTCAAAAATTGCATTGTTGACAAGTCGTGCAAGTTCGACTATATCGACAACCAAGCAGCGTTTGTATAAAAAGCTAACAAGCGAGCAAGGTTCTGCAGAGAACTTGGATAAATTGTTGGCTATATTGTAGCTCGATGAAATCGGGGTTTTTGAAATGCGAATACAAATGCGAATGCCTTTTTGATAGACTATGGCGATAGTTTTTATACTTTTGTGGCGTTTTAAAACTAAAAGGTATTTAAAAATATGAAGAAAATCGTAATGGTATTGCTGACAGTATTGATGACTGTTGGTATGCACGCAAGAAATGGTACGCGGGTAAAGGTAAAGCTAAGTGCTGGGAGTATGTTTACGATGCACAGACCTCATCGTGCTCCAGCAAAGGAGCTTGTAAGTCTCTACCAAGAGGATGCCGTCCTACATGTCAATGTGGTGGCAGGGTTGCTCGTCACAGTAACAGTCAAAGACGAGGATGACAACATCTTGTCTCAGGAGTTGGTGACTGCGCAGGAGAGTGACATGGTGATACCTATGGGTGGAGCCATCGTAGAGGTATCTTACAATGACGTGAATTTGGTAGGTATGTTGTACTAAAATTTTGCAAAGCTTATGAAGAAACTAAAGGCAAACATTTTATTGTTCTCACTCATATCTTGTAGTTTGGGCATGAGTGCCCAAACCAAGATAGGCTACAACTACGATGCCGCAGGCAATCGAGTGAAAAGAGAACTGGTTTTGTCACGGAGTCAGAGCCAAGAGGCAAAACGCTCAGTTGCTTACTCTGATGTACTCGGCGACCATCAAATTCAGATTGTACCTAACTCTAAAAGTGGTAAGGTGAAGGTTGCCGCTCTTGATGGTAAGTTGCAGTTTAGTGTGATGGTGTATAATGTGTCAGGACAAAATGTGCAGACACTAAAAGATGTGAGAGGACAAGCGGAGGTTGATTTGTCCAATAATCCAAATGGCATTTATGTGCTAGTCTTGGAGGTTGGGCAAGAGAAGACTACGTGGAAAATCATGAAAACTAATTAATCTTTACAGTTTATGAACAAAATAATCATATCAATCATCGGACTCTTTTTTCAGGGTGGTTTGCTTTATGCGCAATCCATTACTGATGATGAGAGATTCGCTAATTGGACGGAAGAGCAATATCAGCATTATGAGGATTCTGTCCGAGCAGCTTTATATCCTCCTGTAATAGCTTGTAAGGCAGATGATTCTGCTGTTAAGACAAGACAAAAGAAAGTCAGTCCAAAGATTAGTACCTATTCGATTTCTAATTCATACGTACCTACTTATAGATACATCAGTACTTCAAAGGAAGCAGGACAGATTGAAATCAAGTCAGGAACGACTCCGACAGGTGGTAAAACATACGAAGTACCAATCAAGATTGGACCAGGGATGAATGGACATCAACCTAATCTAGCCTTGGCATATAATAGTCAGCAAGGCAATTCTGTGTTAGGTATGGGGTGGGCTGTCTCTGGACTATCCCAAATCTCTCGTTGTGGCAATAACCTTTATTATGACAACAAGACGAAAGGTATCACTATGGACAATGGTGATGACTTTGTCTTGGACGGTGTGCGTCTGATAAAAACGGGTACTTATAGTACCTATATGCTTTTTGAATCAGAACAAGGAAACATAAAGGTAAAAGGCTATTATACGAGTAATCTCTTGAAGTATTTTGATGTCTTTTATCCTGATGGTAGCAAGGCTCGGTATGGCTTTGCTACCAATACTCAGAATAAGTTGAGCTATCCATTGACATCTTTGGCAGATATGGATGGTAACACTATCAATTATTCTTATACCTTTATCAATGGACATTATAATATAGATAGGATAAGTTTCAACGGTTCTTCTGTTGAGTTCAAGTATGCATCTGGTCGCAACGACCCTTTGACTTCTTATTCTGGTGGTGTGAGAGTATATGAAGGTAGTTTGATTAATGAAATCGTGTCAAAGTTGGGAAGTTCCGTGTTGGCAACCTATTCTTTGACCTATACTACTCAAAACTCAGTTTCTCTGTTGAGTCAAATCGACTATACTTCATTGGGCAAGTCCTTTAATCCACTCGTATTTTATTATGGTGAAGGTCAAAAATATCCTACTTTTAGTAATGATTCTACTCAATTGTATGAATGGTATGTCGCAGAGAAACCAAGTATGATTAAGGTGGTAAAGGGAAAGTTTGACTATTTTAGTGGAATGGATGGCTTGATAGCTTTACCAAATCTCAATCCATATTGGAAACATTATCGTCATTCCACAGCTTTTAGGCATTCGCAAAATTATTTTGAGAACACTTATGGCGAGTCGGAGAAGATATTCTTGTATGCTGGACTGAATGATGGCTGGGCATATCCGATGCCTAATCTCTTGACGGAAAAAGGATTTATTGATATTCTTTGTGCTGATTTGGAGGGCAAACAGCAAGAGGATGTCATCAAGATTAATAATGTGGAGGAGAATGGAAATGATAAACTTACATTTACAGTATATCGTTCCAATTTGTATAGTGGTATGGCAAAGCAATATGCTAGAACCTATAATTTTTCAACCATATATAAAGATAATGATAACCATAAAAGCATCCAGCCAAAGTTTTATTATTCAGGCGACTTCAATGGAGATGGCAAGCAAGAGGTTCTTGCGGTTTCTGTCCATCAGCCATTTGGAGATACGACTAAGCCTTCCAAATGCTATATCTTTGACTTAGTTAACAACAAGATTCTCTATCAGAGTGCGGTACTTCCTTACAATGTTGAGTTTGTTGGTACCCAACAAAGTGATGCCCAGGCTGCAGCGAATAATAGTGACAAGTTGTTTGTCTTTGACTATGACGGAGACGGCAAGTCGGATATTTGTCATATAAGTTCAAGTGGTGCAAGTATTTATACCTTTGACATGAGCGGAACTACCATGTCTGCAAGAAAGGTTGCCACCTATTCAGGTTTGACCGTCAATAGTTTGACGAATCGTCAGCTATATCTTGGTGACTTTAACGGAGATGGTTTGATGGATTTCTTGGAGTCTCCTTCTTCTGTGATGAAGGATGATGCCAGCTGGACGGTGTTCTATTCTAAGGGTGATGGTTCTTTTGTCACTTCTGTAGTGAAGGGTGTAACCGTAAATGAGAAAGATGGTGAAGGCATCATTATCCAAGATGTCAACAATGATGGTAAGAGTGACATTGTCAAGTATATGGTCTATGGATTCTATGCTTATCTCACTTCTGACAAAGTGTTTGGTGGTGAGAATCCCTATATATCTTTTCCAAAGTGGTATTCTGCCATTGTTCCAACTAATTTGAATAGTAACAATGTCTTTACACAGATAGTTAGCTTAAAAGATGGAAAGGCGGTCAAGTATCACCTCTCTCGAAATGATAGCAAGTCTTTGTTGATGACTGGTATGGCTAATAGCCTTGGTGTGATAGAGAAAAATGAGTATCATTCTTTGACAGATGGTGCTATCGGAGAAAATACGGGCATGAATGTATATACCAAAGGCTCTGGCGCAAGTTTCCCATACGTCAATATCCAAGAGCCATTGGTAGTGTTGTCTGCTTCTGAGACTTACCATAAGGATAAACTCATAGATAATAAGAGCTATAGTTACAATAATGCCATGGTTCACAAGCAAGGCTTGGGATTCTGTGGCTTTGCGAAAGTAACGACTGTTGATAAGAAACATCAAACTTACATTAGTGAGTATGACCCTGTAAATCATGCTATATTGACAGGTGAAACAACACCTGTAGCAACCAATTCGTATAGGTATGCGATTAACGTGAAATCGAACAAACTTGCGAAGATACGTTTGGTTCAAAAAACAGAAAATGATAAATTGAGTGGCGTAGTTGCTGCTTCGGCATACGTATATGATGACTATGGCTATCCTACGAAGGAAACGACCAACTATAATGACGGTTCTTCTGTGGTGAAAGAGACAACTTATAACTCTTTTACTAATATAGATACAGATTATCGCCTTGGGGTTGTGCAAGACCAACAGGTGACCACTACTTACAAAGGCAATACTTATGTGG
>USJD01000009.1 GCA_900554835.1 uncultured Prevotella sp.
AAAGATTGATAATCAGAGGGAGACCTCCAAATTGGAGGGTAGTGGCTCCAATGCTAAAAAAAAAGTTGAAAAGTTAGTGTCACCGACACCCTTTGCTTTCCTTTGTAAAGTTTTATTTTCACATGATCGGAATGGCAATTATTGAAAAGCGATTAAGCAAGAGGGAGATGGAATAATCAAACGCATCATGTTAATTCATGTTAAGTTATGTAAACAAAATCGCGATATATCGCAGAACATTCAACAGGAAAAAAATCCCGAACTTTGCAGCAAAAAAGAACGATGCAAATTTTAAAAACAGTGAAGATAAGAACCAGAACTTACAAATTCACGGCTAAGGATTTGAAACTTTTGGAGATTGTCGCAAATCATATGAGAGAAGAGCAAGAATACTTTCTTCAGCAAATGGAGAGATATCATATCAACTTCCATGACCTGAAAAGGGTTGCACATATTGGACCAGAGCTATACGAGAGATTCCTGTATTCAATAGTCTCTGAACATAAGCGAGAGGTCATCCGCATGGCATTACAACTTATCCTCAGAGAGATGGACTTGAGAGAACTGGAAAATATGCATCCAAGGGATCATCGGGAGAAAGAATTTCTTGATAGTTATAGAGATTTTCTTTTCAGTAAGTCGATAGCTGAGATGGATGATTATATAGAGAGTGTTAATCAGAAATATCAAATTATTCAAAATACTAACTTCGTCAGCATCATCAACGAACTGATTCTATGCAATGCGATTCATCTGAATATCAACTACCTGCCTAAACACAAGTAGCTAACTGTTTTTCCAAAATAACAATTTAACTTGGAAGCTAATGGAAGAAACCATGCCCTCGCTATTTACTTCGCTCAGAAGTAGTAGCCACAAACCGCTGTCGAGCAAGAAGGAACTGGAATGGCTCATCATGCAAGACAGATTCATCCAGATTCATACGGATGACTACCGACAAATGGTAAATATCGACAGAAAAGCGGCTGATAACAAAAAGCGAAACTCTGCTGCCATCTGCCCATCTATCCAGTTCAAACCCGATGGTAGAACGCTCGAATACTTCGGCAAACCTACCTACTGGGCCATGCTCGACTATGATCATACGCCAAGCATCATCCTGGAAGACGCCGTGGGAAAGGCTATCAAAAAGCCTACTACCATGGTTTGTTACCGCACCATCAGCGGCAGGGGATTCAGAATACTCCTGAAATATGCGCGTCCCCCCGGCTGCACGCTCACAGAAACGGAACTGCACCGCCTCGCCATCACAAAGGCCATCAAAATCTATGATGAGCTGCTGAATCTCAACGCCGACAGACAGTGCCTCGACATGACCCGACTCTGCGGTCTGGCGCACGATGAGAAGGCCTACTTCAACTGGGATGCGGAACCCCTACCCCTTTCGCCTGAGGAGGTGACGAAATTCTACCAGACCGTGCTGAAACCGGAGATGGAAAGGGAGAAGAAGTTGGAATCTGATAGAGCCAACGGTGCTTCATCGAAAGCCAGTAGAAGCACAGCCAAGAAGAGTCAGGGCAGCGCATCCTCTGGGAATGCAAACGGCAAAAAACAGAAGGAAGCGAGTACGGAGGACGTGATCGAACAAGTGAAAAAGCTCTCTGAGGGCTGGTTCTGCCGATTTGAACCCGGCAGCCATCACGAGTTCTGTATGCGATTTGCCACCTTCTGCTTCAACTACGGCGCTAAGAAGGAAGAGCTGCTCAACTGGATGACGGCGGAATATGGAAGCCAGTATGACGGCGTGAAAAGCATCGTGGACTGGGTGTTCAATCATACGGAAGGTTGGGGCTGCTGGCATCTCTATTCGAAGGGCGAGAAATACGGATCCAGCCCAAGCATGAAGGTGCTGATGCAGTGGCTGAACACCCGATATGAGATGCATCTGAACACCGTGACCGGCATGGTGGAAATCAGGGCCTACGATACTCAGAGCGAATTCTACTACAAATGGACGGAGGTGACCGAGACCGTGGAGAATACCATCTATACGCTGATGGATATGGACGGTCTGCGCACCAACAAGAAAAGATTGGAAAGCGCCATCAAGTCGGATTTCACGAAGAAGTTCAACCCCATCGAGGATTATCTCATGGGACTGCCCGAATGGAAGGAAGGCGATCCCGACTACATCGACCAGCTCTGCGAACGCATCACGGTGAAGGAGGCGCCCGAATACTATCACACCAAGAAGTACTTCAAGTATGCCTTCCGCAAATGGTTTGTGAGCATGGTATATGGCTGGGGCAGCAAGGAGATGGTGAACGAGCTGGTGCTGGTGCTCGTGGGTCGTGGCGGTATCTTCAAGACTAAATTCCTGGAAAATCTCCTGCCCCAGTGTCTCAGAAGTTACTATGCCAACGATTCTTCTGCCGACTACAAGAACAAGGATTTCCTGCAGATAACGACCAGCAAGGCACTCATCTGTCTCGACGAGTTTGATGCCCCACATGGCAAGAATCTCAATTCCTTCAAGAGTTGTGTGACGAAGCGCAGCGTAACCATCCGTGTGCCCTACGACAAATATCCCAGTCAGCTGCTGCGCCATGCCTCTCTCTGCGGCACGAGCAACAATCGCCACGTGATATGCGAAGAGGAAGACCGCCGCTGCCTGGTATGGGAGGTGGAGAAAATCCAGAGTCCCTTCGAATATCCCATCGATCACGATCATATCTATGCCCAGGCTATATATATCGTGAAAGAACTCATCAGAAAGCGCAAGGAGGGCAAACTGAAGCAAGGTGACTGGGTGCCTTGGCTCACCTACGAAGATATGGAGAAGCAAAGGCAGCACAACAGGATGTTCCTTGCCAACAGCTTCCTGGAGGAGCTTATAGGCAAGTATTTCAGGGTGCCAACAGACGGCGACCTGATGAATCCGAATATGAAATTTGCCACCTCTGCCGACATCATGGAAAAGATAGGATTCAACCCTGCCATACGAAACAATGTGACCAGTGGAGACATTCAGAACATAATGGAAAGAATGGGATTCCGGAGATTACGCAGAAAACAAGGCAGAGGTTGGAGCGTGATAGAGAAGGAAGGCTATGATATCAGTCAGGAGGCGAAACTGTCGATAGCAGAGAGCCAGAATGACTGAGATACGATGAGGAAATGACTCATTTAGAAGTTGCAAATGACTTGTTTTGCTATCGTAAATGACTTGTTTACGGGTGCTAAATGACTTGTTTGCTACTCCTAAATGACTTGTTTACAGGTGCTAAACGACTTATATCATACTAAAAATCAATCGGATATGGAAATACGTATTTATGAAAAGACAGAATTGGCTTTACTCTACTTCCCACGATCGGAAGCCAAGGTGGCGCTCAACCGACTGAAGCGCTGGATCAAAAACAATCCCGAACTTTCTGAGGCCCTCGACGACTGCAAGGTGGGCAAGTTTGCCAAGTATTACAGTCGCCATCAGGTGGAGCTGATAGTGGATTATCTGGACGAACCTTAGGATCATGATGGAGATTCTCTGAACATTGTATCCTAAAATGAAGAAAAAGGACTTCAAGAAGGAAGAAAAAGGGCTTCCAGAAAGGGATAGAAAGGGATAGAAAGGGATAGAAAGGGATAGAAAGGGATAGAAAAGCATCAAAAGGGATAGAAAGGGATAAGTGAGTCAGCAGAATGTTGTATCTTTGCATTGTCATTCAGAGAGAGTGACTTAGCTGAAAACGAAGGCGTGCGCGCAGCCCTTATTGGAGGCTAACAGTAATTAACCACTTTCATTAAACAGTAATTATGATTTTATTTAAATTATCTAAAAACAAGAACCCGAAAATCAAGGAGGCGTATGGCAAGTACTATGCCCGCCCAGTAGTAACTCAAACCGTCGATCTCAACGGACTCGCTGAGCACATGACCGAACACAATACGGGTTTCTCGCCCGGTGCTACCAAGGGTTTACTCACCGACATGGTGAAGTGCATCAAGGAGTTGGTGCTCCAGGGTTTTGCAGTGAAGATTGACGACCTGGCCATCTTCTCCATCGGTCTGAAGACCAAGAAGGGTGCTGATAATGAGGAGGATTTCACCGTGACGAAGAACATCGAAGGTGTAAGACTCCGTGCCCGTGCTACTGGTAATCTGACCAGCAGCAAGCTCGATCTCCAGGCTTCCCTGAAGAATGCTTCCTCTCTCCTCGCCGAGGATTCTGGCAAGACCACTACCCCATCTGGTCCTGATGGTGACGGAAGCGGTTCGGGTACCAACGACCCAAACAAGGGAGACTCTTCGCAGACTGGTGACAACAAGGACAACACCCAGAGCGGCGGTGGAAACACTGACAACTCACAGGGCGGCGGTACAGACGGCGATGGAGACTACGAACTCAAATAGTCCTCGCTGAGCCTTGAGAATGATTTCACATAAATATTAACTACTTTAAATTTGAAAAAAATGAAGAATGTAACATTGAAGAACGTGATCAATTTCATCATCACAGTATTGACAGCAATTGCCAGCGCTTTCTGCGTTTCCAGTTGCAGAGGATAGCGATCCTATTCTGCTACTTTCTGAAACAGGATTAACCACTATTTTTTAGAAGGAGGGAGTTGAGGAGTTATCGCTCCTAAGGATTACAGAGGAGTTAAGACAACAGTCTTATAGTGAATTTAAGGCAGCCGTCTTAACTCCTTAACTCCTTAACTTCCTTAACTCCTTTAACTTCCTGATATGCGAAAGTTCAGTATTAACATTTAAAACAGAAAACGGTAAAATTATGAGTAAAAACAAGAGAAATATTTCGCTGATTGTACTTCATTGCAGTGCAACGCGAGTGAATCAGAATTTCACGATAGAGCAGTTGGAAGCGTGTCATAAGGCAAGAGGTTTCCAGACCATTGGTTATCATTTCTACATCACGAAGGATGGCACGCTCTATCCGGGTCGTCCTGAGAGTCAGATGGGAGCCCACGCCAAGGGTTTCAATGCCCACAGCATCGGTATCTGCTATGAGGGCGGTCTGGACGAGCACGGTCGCTGCAAGGACACCCGCACCTTGGCCCAGAAGGTTACGATGGAGGAATTGCTCCAGAGTCTTTGCGTTGACTATCCTGATGCCGAGATTTTAGGTCATCGCGACTTGCCTGGTGTCCACAAGGAATGTCCCTGCTTCGACACCCGTGCCTGGCTCAAGGAAATCAATTTCCATATTTAGAAGGGAATCTCCCGCTATTCTCTCAACGAACCGCGAGTAACCTCTCCTACCAAGGGCATGAATATCGTGGTATATAGCGATGGAAGCATCAAGAAAGTTGTTGTTCAATAATCAAAATAGAAAATCAGTGTTACTCTTAGTAGTAGCACTGATTTTTTTGCTCATTTTTTGCTCATTTCGAAAAAATGATTAGCTTTGCAAAAAATATACTGGTGAATAAAATATACACAGCCCATGATTGCAAAGTAGGTTTTTGATAAAGACCTTTTGTTACGTCTATTAATCTATTTCTTCAGTGATTCCCCAATCCAACAAGCCTTTACCATCCTCATCCAGCTCAATACCGAGACCTATCACCTTTCGCTTGTCTGCCTTGAAAGGTTCCAGGTAGCTGTTAGTTAGAATCTGCTGGATGGCAGCCTTCTTGCCACCATTATTTCTCAGCTTCAGCTCTATCACGTAGATGTAACGGGAAGTTTGGGCAATGAGGTCGATTCTTCCAGTGGCAAGCATGTGTTCTACCTCCACTTTCAGTCCGATGGCATTCAGAATCGTACTAAGGATGAGACGGTAGCGCTCTTCCATATCCATCGAGGCAAGCTTCTTGTTACTATAAGGTACATCGGCTACCAATGCTTTTAGCGTTTTCATGGCATCTGCAATCTGACCTGTACCCAATTGGCGGAACAGAATGCTTTGCAGACTGATAATATCGCTTTCTGATTGCATGGTCAGCGTGGGGAGAACCACCTCGTAAAGAGCCTGTTTTACTTCCTGATTTGGAAAACCTAAGAAATAGCCAAATTCATCGCTGCTTTTGATGGTAAGATACCCCGTCTGATAGAGGAAAAGTTCGGCACCACCATTTATTACATCAGAGCTCTCAAGTGTTTTGCGTAAAATCGGACAATGTTCGAAATTACGTAATCGCAACTCCATGTTGTCAACAAACTTCGGCAGCATAGAAGTAGCCCCTGATGAAACCCAGAAGCAACTCAAGTCTTGGGTGTCAAGCGCATTGAGAAGACTGAACGGATTGTAGATATCCACCATGTTTCTGCGACTGAAATGGTAGCCATCGTAGTAATCCTTCAGATTATCGTGGGTTTGCTGCAAAGTCCAGCCGTTTACTTCAGCCATTCTTTCCAGCTCAGGCTTGAAGTTATCCCCAATTTCTTCTTCTGTAATACCGCAAATGGCAGCATATTCTGGTAGGAAACTGATATTGGTCAGGTTGTTGAGTACCGAGAAAAGAGAAATCTGCGTAAACTTGGTGATGCCCGTAATAAAAACGAAACGCTGGTACGCATCATCAGCCTTCAGAATGGCAAAAACTTCTCGGTATATCTCTGTGCAAGCCTCGTGATCTGGTGTCTTCCAGGAGTGCTGGAGAGGTGAATCGTACTCATCGATAAGAATGGCGACTTTTTCGCCTGTCTGTTTGTATGCCTTCGTGATAATGGCATCAAATCTGTCGGCGAGTTTGGCTGTTGGGTCTGGCGTTATGGCATACATTTCCTCGTATTCCTTGAATCGCAGGTTCAGATATGAATGTAGAGTACCAGCATTGGCACCGCCTCGACTCATGTCGAGTCGAACCACCGGATATTGCGTCCAATCTTTTTCCAACTCCATGATTTTCAGTCCTTCGAAGAGATCTTTCCTTCCTTCGAAGTAAGCCTGGAGCGTATCAACAAGCACAGATTTTCCGAATCGGCGAGGACGGCTCAAGTAATTATACTTTAGGCCTTGGTTCGCCAATTTCCAAATCATGTCAGTTTTATCAACATAGAGGTATCCTTCCTCTCTGATGACATTGAAAGACTGTATGCCAACAGGCAGCTTTCTATATTCATTGTTTGCCATAATAATTTCTCCTATTCTTACTTTTGCCGCAAAGATACGGTTATTTTTTGAATCATGCAAGTTTTTTACAATTAATAATTAGCGATATGCGTATCAAGTCCGTGGTATATAGCGATGGCAGCATCAAGAAAGTGGCCGTTCAATAAATAAAATAGAAAATCAGTGTTACTCTTAGTAGTAGCACTGATTTTTTCATTTATACGTTATAAAATTCAAAAAAAAACAGGTTTTATCTCTTATAAGTGAAACTTTTCGTATATTTGCAGTAAAATAAGTTGGAGGATAAGAATATGGCAAAAATCAAACGTAGGAAACTGCCGGTAGGCGTTCAGTCTTTCAGAAAAATCAGAGAAGAGGGGTACCTCTATGTTGACAAGACGGATATTGTTTGGGAATTGGCGAACAACGGCGATCAGTATAATTATCTGAGTCGTCCTCGTCGATTCGGCAAGTCTGTGCTCGTTGATACCCTTGAATCCTATTTCTTAGGCAGAAAGGACCTCTTCGAAGGTCTCAAAATCATGGAGATGGAAGAGGAATGGAATCAGCATCCTGTTATCAGACTTGACATGAGCCGTGGCGGAGCCAGTGCCCAAGGAATCCAGTCGTATCTCAATATCTGCTTTAAATCGTATGAGCAGAAATATAATATCACACCGGATCCTACAGCCCAACTTGCAGACCGTTTTGATGCCATTATCACCACTGCCTATCAGCAGACGGGCATGAAGGTGGTAGTCCTCATAGATGAGTATGACTCCCCACTCCAGCACTCATGGAAAACTCCTGAGCACGAAGCATGCACAGATATATATCGCAATGTGTTTGCCATACTGAAAGCTGATGATGAGTTCGAGCGATTCGTATTCATTACAGGAATCACCAAGTTTACGCAGATTTCCCTTTTCTCTGCGCTCAACAATCTGACCAATATCAGTTTCCTTCCACAATATGCCCCCCTCTGCGGTATCACTGAAGAAGAAATCAGCGAGAATTTCCAGCCAGAGTTGGAGAAAATGGCAGAAATGAACAATTGGACTTTGCAGCAAACTCATGACAAACTGAAAGAATATTATGATGGTTATCACTTCAGCCGGAAAAACATGATAGATATCTATAATCCTTTCAGTCTTGTCAATGCGCTGAATACTCAAGAATTAGCTAATTTCTGGGCTGCTTCTGGTGCCACTTCCAGATTGCCAAAGTTTATAACCAATGCTGAATTACACTTGGGTGATTTTGAGAATTGCCGCATCCTCAGCAATGTCTTGGAGACATCTGATGTTACAGGGGGTGGTGTTTCTTTATTCCTCTATCAGTCAGGCTATCTCACAATCAAGGACAGCGATGAATTCGGATATGTTTTGGGCTTCCCTAACAAGGAAGTAAGACAGGCACTATACGAGACGGTACTACCAGCTTTGACCATGAGGGAAGAGAGTGAAATCCAGTCAATGCAAGCAAACCTCTATATGCAATTAGGTACAGGTCAAATATCCGAAGCCATGAAATCACTGAAGGCGCTGATTGCTGATGTGCCTTATAGCAACAAGAAAATGGCTTCTATGGATATGGAAGAACGTTATCGCCTGATTATCAGTACTATTCTCAACGCTATAGGCATGAAGGTAGAGATAGAGCACATGCTTTCTACGGGCAGGATTGACCTCATTTCCTCCACCTCACAATACATCTATGTGATAGAGTTGAAATTAAGAAACAATGGCGGAAAGGAAGCTGCAGTCCGACAGATCATCGAACATCAATACATGGAGCCTTTCAAGGCTGATTCACGAAAGGTGATAGGTTTGGGAATTGAACTGGACGATGAAGGAAAGGGCTTGCTCGACTGGAAAGTCGCAAAGGAGTAAGTATTTCCTAAATCATACTTTAGCCATATCTATGATGAATGGAAAGCAGCTTCCAGTAAACAATAATCGGGATTAAGATTCTCCGACTACAAGGTTGTAGAAACATAGTTTGGATTTTACCGCACACCTCACTAAGCAGCTTCGGCGTATCCTTCACTTATCGTTTCGGAGGATACAAGGCTAAACAGCATGAGGAAGTGGATACTTCGAGATTTGGAATATAAAATGGATTGGTTTACGAAAATAGGCACGCATTCTTTTCAATATGCGTGCCTATTTCTCTTGCAAGATTTTCTTTTTTCTTGTTGATCTTTTCATGACGATCACGAGTACTATTTTGCACCATATCAGAACGTTACATTAATGATTCTCCCCCGATTGTCTTCCCTTGCGCTTTGCAATTTTTCCCAAAGCATTGATGGATTCAAGATAAGCCTCCTCTACTGGAGTTAATACCTTTACCTGATATTTTCGATACTCAGCTATAGCTTTGTCCATTGCCTCTTCATGGCTGATGCTTCCCGATCCCTTCAACAAAGGTCGCCCTGTGGATTGCAGGATAGTATCAAGTTGTTTCACATAATCCATCATATAGACAGGGCGATGCTCCATTGCCATAATCTCGGCAAAGTCAAAATAACCGGAAACAAGATTGTTGAGTATCTTCAGCTCATTTTCTTTCAGATAGTTCTTGGCTATTTTGATGTCTTTGATAGCTGGCAGCTCGCCCTCAAATGTCGTCAAGCCCATAAATGGTTGGTCGGCATCCGCACGCTCATAGATAACTTCTGCCGCTGTATGCCCATGAGCAGCATAGTGCAACTTATTTTGCACGATTTTAAAGAAAAGTTTTGAGGCATCAGTTCGAGGGTCATAGTCAACACTTGTGGCATAGATGTCCAGAACCTGTCGATAGAGCACCTTTTCTGACGAACGAATATCACGAATACGGTCGAGCAACTCTTTCCAATAGTTGCCACCACCAAGATTTTTGAGTCGTTCATCGTCCATCGTAAACCCTTTTACGATGTACTCATTCAGTCGCTCTGTAGCCCATTGACGGAAGCGTGTACCTTGAATAGATCTTACACGATACCCCACAGAGATGATAACATCAAGGTTATAAAACTTCACTTCTTTGCTTTGGGTTTTTCCTGCCATAGCACCATGCTGAGTGGTTATTCGGAATTTCCGAACAACCACTTTTTCATCAAGTTCTCCCTCTTTAAAAATATTTGATATATGTTCTACTATCGTAGACTTACTCTTATTAAACAAGGAGGCGATTTGATCTTGGTTTAGCCAAACCGTCTTATTCTCCAATCTCACATCAAGCTTCACGCCATCATCAGATTGGTAGATGATCATTTCTCCCAAATCAGTTTGGGGTGCGTCTTCCCATTTATAGCCACAATCCAAGCAAAGATGCAGTACACCCTCTGTCTGCACATTGCCAGAATTGCACTTTGGACATTTTATATTATTATTCATCATTGTTTCATCTTTGTTATTATCTAAGTCAAAGATACTTTTGGCTTATTGTCTTCATATTCCGTAACCACGGCATCATCTATCGTCTGGGCTATATCCTTGAATATATCCAAAGCGATTTGAGGTGCAACATTAAAGAACTCACGATTCTGACGGATTCGCAAATCCGTCAAACGGTCGATGGTTTTATGAACCAACTTCTCCACTTCATTATACTTCACCGTTTTCATTGTGGCAAAGATTTCGAAAGGCAAAGGCACAGCCGTGTTGTCCAACTCTTTCGAGCGGACATCCACTGGGCGTGAACATTTTCCTATCTTCACCCAATCCTCCCGAAAGCTCGGATTGGTAAGGATATAAACATAACCTATTTCGTCTTTATTCATTGTGCTTTGTTACTTTAAATACTTGTCCAAGATGGCTTGCTTGCGAGAGGAAGCATTTGCTATTTGCTGCTTGAGGCT
Source organism: uncultured Prevotella sp. (assembly GCA_900554835.1). Taxonomy (GTDB): domain Bacteria; phylum Bacteroidota; class Bacteroidia; order Bacteroidales; family Bacteroidaceae; genus Prevotella. Next base: position 10,887 of record USJD01000009.1, read on the forward strand.
CTCAATATCTTTCATTAGCCCTTTGTATTTTTCAGCAATCAGCATTTGCTTATCCATTGAAGGAACAGGAATTTCCAAATCTTCATAGAACGAGATTGGCACACGTCTATGCCCACTCGAACCTGTCATAACCTCTGCTGCCTTTGAACGAATTTCTTTTCTATTCAAGTATGCAAAGAGATAGACGTTATTAATAAGTTTAGCATTTGCTCTAAATACATGGAACTCAGAGCTACCAAATCCTATACCATTCTTCAATCCTGTAGCCAATGCACATTTTCCATTCTCCATGCAAGGAGTTATCTTAGCTATAATAATATCTCCTTCTGCGAAATAAGTATAACTGCTCTTTCTTACGTCAGCCAAAGGTTTGTCAACCGTCTGCTCGATATACCCATCATTACTTACAGAAGACATTTCCACAAATGATACCAACATTGACTTTTCCAATGAATTAACATCAGATTTGGATGGATTAATTGCAGAACAGAGTTTCTGAATTTTCTGAGCATCACCCTCCACCTCTAACATCATTTTCGATATAGTAACTTCTATATTTCTAATCTGTTCATTGTCTTCGGCAACTGCTTTATCTATCTTCTCACACTCTTCCACAATTTTCTTCTGCACATCCATTGGTGGCAAAGGAATTTCAAACTGTGGTATCATCTTCTTATCACCACGCGGCATTTTCACACCTTTCTTACCAACCATCATGTAATCAAAGAATATATCACTAGACAATACAGAATAGAGATATTCATCCAAGACTTCATTTGTTTTTACATTTCTAAAAACCAAGACATCATTAGAGCAACCACCATTATACTCTGCCTTCCATATTTTCTTTAAATATGGACGTATGTTAGATATCAAGATATCCCCTTTTTGGTATTCAGTTATTTTATCTATACTAGGCTGTCCTTCAAAAACTTGTACACCAGTACGATTCTGCAACATATTCTCCGTAGAAACATAAGTCTTGACATCTATTTTAGATAAAGCCACTTTAGTACTTACGAATGGAGCTATATTAGCTAGCTTAACCGATTCAAATTTCGTCTCTATCCTTGGATAAGAAAGAGTTGCAACAGTCTTTATGATTTTATCAAACTCAACACGTGAGAAATCCAACAAATCGACAAGTTCATTCTGAGAAACGAAATGCTCAAGTTCATCCAACACATCTATATCAATTCTATCAAAATTCTGACGAATCATAGCATTGAGTTTAGTGTTGTCCTCCAAATTCAAAGGATCAAACATTGGAGTCTGAATACCATCAATTCCTTTTATCTGCTCAATAGTGTCGTCATCAGCCTCCTCATCATCAGAAGAAGAACTTTTAATTTTCCCTGTATTCAAATAATGAATGCCTTCATCACCTTTGCGATTGCTCCATTCGTAACCCAAGAATTTCTTTTCTTGCTCTTTGTCTGAAGGACTTTGCACCACCAATACAGGCTGAGGATTTGAAGCTGCCAACAGATAATAATACAGTTTTTCCTTTTCTATTTCACGAATAAAATTGAGCGTATAACGTCTCTCCTCCAGCAATTTACTTGCTGGAGTTAAATCTTTATAACTACGACCCTTGACAAACTTCTGAGCCTCTTCTCGAACTTTTCTTGCCTCTGGTGCCAAAGATGTAGAAGCAGTGTTTTTGCCTTGCTTCTTGATATTCAAAGCCTTTACGTAGTCCTTTGCCATATCAGTTTCCAAGAAAGTATCAGTTAATTCATTGTTGAGCAACTTCACATAATCACCATACGAGTATCCCATGTGCTTAATATAAGCTGCCAACTTCTCGGAATCCTTATAAGCCCCATTGTCTGCCATATTACCCTTGAACCATTCATCTACTCGGTTTTGAGCATGTTTTGCAAAATCTGGTTCCAAAGACTTACGGCGCAAGAACAGAACAACCGTACTTGTATTCGTCTGTCCAAATGTATTAGGACCAAAGCTACAGATGGAAACTATATCAAAGTTTTTCAACAATAATTCACGAGTACGCATATACAGTCCACCTTTCGACAATATACTAGACGGAAGGACAATAGCTGCAACACCACCCGACTTCAACAATTGGGCAGCACGCTCTATAAAGAAGGTCTCAATAGAATTATTTTTCTCTATGTTGCTAACATATTGGGAAAGCGTAAAGTTTTCACGATCTTCCTCTGTCAAAGTCTCCATAAAGCCAGACACTGAATAAGGAGGGTTAGCCACCAACACGCTATAAGTATGGTCTTTGATGTCTGAAGTTTCCTCCAGTCCATCACCATAATGGATATGGATGCCATCCATTCCATACATAAATGCAGCAACTTGGCTCACCTTGGAAAGACGATAATCTTTTTCTATACCAACAATCTCCTTAAAATACTTGAAACACTCTGCATTCAGTTTTTCTTCCTTTGCCTTAGGATCATGCTCATTTTGCAGATTCATTTTTTCTTCAATAAAAGGTTTTATCTGACGAGCATATTCCGTAAGAAAATGTCCTGCTCCACAAGCATAGTCTATCGCCTTAGGAATTTCACCACTCTCTATGATTTGGCGGAGAGGCAATGATGATACCAAGAAACGAACTATTGGCATTGGCGTAAAGAATTGACCTTCACTTTGGTGTACGCCACGGTTTAGGAAACCCTCAAAAAGGTCTCCCAAAAATTGGTTATCAGTATTCTTGGTAAGATATATGTCTTGCAACATACTGATGGTATCCTTCAATATAACAGCATTTTTGTAGAACAGCTGTTCATTATGCACATCAAGGAAAGCAAAAGGGTTGTTGTTGAAATACTTCAACCTACGGAAATACTTCTTGATGGTATCTCTCGCCTCATCAGCTTTAGCAGTCAAGAACTTGAAAGCATCCTCGATTTGCCAATTCTCTACAGACGCAACTTCATCGTCGAAGAATTCTTTCATGCCTCGCTTATACAAGTTGATCAATCTATCTTGCAAAGAAAAATAGTCATCGTACGCTGCACCTTTCCATAAAAGTTGCAATTCCTTAGAGTTATAGCGTTCATCTATGATTTTAGCCAAGAAGAGATTGACCAATTTATCAAAAGCATTCTCATGACTAGATATCGTATGCTTTCTCAAAATCAGCGCAAACTCATTATATTTTTTATCCAAAGAATATTCATCTATAGTCTGCAGATCAGCCACTCCGTAACTCTTGTTACCGATATTGAAAGCCTCAATACCAGGTTCCAACAAGCCACGAGTATTATAATCTTGCTTATAAGTCTGTTTCCAAACATTAAAGAAGTCTTCACTTCCTCCTTGTTGCTCTCGCATTTCTCGGAAACTACGCAGATGGTTGTCCGTCTGCAAGTATTCATCATTATCTACCAAGGAAATGACATGATAGATATTTTCAAAACGATGAACCTTTTCACCGTTTTTCTTATATTCTGGATAATCGGCAGAATAAAGACACAGATATTTAGCCCTGCGATAAGTATTGAAATAACGGAATAGTTGATCGCCATTGCGCATCGTCTTTGCCCAATGCTTACGGAATTCATCATCCTTCTTATCGACATTAGCAGTCTTGCATTCGATAATAAGGTAAGGGTTTCCATTATTGTCTTTCACCAAAATGTCACAATAACCTTTGTCATTTCCTGCATAGTTACGACCTTCCAACTTCAAGTGCTGGGGCAAATAACCACGATCAAAAAGTTGGGCTACACACAGGAACACCACAAAGCTCTCATTCTGGTGTTCATCCATTGTTGTATTTCTATCAGCCTCCACTCCATCAGGGTAGATGAATTCTCCCGACACGAAATTATACTCCAAATCGAATCCTTCATCAGCAGATCCGTAATGCTTTGTAAATACACCACATTTTGCAAAAAAACAAAAAGGTGGAGACAGTAGAACTTCCTTTATATTATCTCTAGTAATCATTATCTATTTCGCTATTAAATGTATCTCTTCAGCAACCTCTTATTGAGGCTATCAGAAATTTACTGCAAATTTACAATAAATTTCGGATAAATCAGCAAAGCCGATAAAGAAAATTACAATTATTTTAAAGCCTTGAGATAAACTTATCAAAATCAACACCTTACAAAAGCAACGTTTATATTGTACTTTCTCAAGAAACACCTATAAGAACTCATCCCATTCCGAATTTACTGTAAATTTGCAGTAAATTCGGAATGGAATAAGTAACAAGTCATGCATCCTTATTATATATAAATCAAGGAGTATCTTCATAAGAATCGTTACATTACAACTCGCATCATGCGCATCTACTTCGGCTTGATTTTAGAAGTGGAAGCGGAGATCTACGCCACACTGGAAAGGATTGCCACGCTGGGCGAAGTATTCCTTGCTGCCAGTGGCGGCATTATCTACTGCAAAGGTATTGTAATGGGTATTCGTCAGATTGCGACCCCAGAAACTGATGAGGACCTTGCCTAAATCGGCATCCAGATGAGCACCTAAGACTGCATACAAATTCTGACAGTAACTGTTGGCCTGATCCCAATAGGTCTTGCCTTGTGCATTGACATTGGCTCCTAAAGTGAGTGAACGGAGGAAACGGCAATCGGTATCAATACGATAATCGGCTGTAGCAGAAAGCGTATGCTGCGGAACATAAGGTACAAACTTGTCCTTGAAATCCTCAGCCTCGGCTCCTTCCCCACTCCGGTACTCATCAAATACGGCACGGGTATAACCATAGTTCACCATCCAGTCTAAATGACCATTGAAGAGCTGACCTCTGAGCGCAGCCTCAATACCGCAACTGTGACTCTTGCCTGCATTGACCATCATTCGGCCAAAACCGTAATTACCTGCCATCACAGACAACTGTTGGTTCTTTACCTGCATATAGAAAGCACTGAGATCCAGATGAAGCGCATTCTCAAAGAGATTGAGATGGGTTCCCAACTCGTAGTTCCAGCTCACTTCCGGTTCATAAGAGATCGTCTTATTCACCTTCTCATAATCCTCAGCAGAATGAGGAACATCATAATCACCACGCATCGCAGCCTGACGGTTGGCATTCAATTCTGTCTGAAGAATATCGCTGAACATCTGGATGTTATAACCACCGGCACGATAACCCTTGCTGACTACCGCATACACATTACTGCCATGGGAATCCAATCGCCAGGTGAGTCCCAACTTAGGCAACAGCTCTTCGAAATGATCGTGCGTGCGACCATCGAGCATACTGCGCAAAGTATAAGTAGCCTCCCTGCCCATCACGTTCGCCTTCATACTCATATAGGCAGAACTTTCGTAATGAATGGAGGTAAGCATATAATCATATCGCAAACCCAAGGTAAGGGAAAGCGAAGAAGATAAATCGAAAAGGCTCTCGTGATAGAAACCGAGATTGGACTGAGGCGTATGATACAATCCTGGCGCACCCATGGAAACCTCCATGCCTACTCCACCAGCTTGTTCTATTGCTCGCTGAGCGGCAGCCTGGGCTGCAGCTGCAGGCATTCCCTGGGCTATCATCCTGCCTGCCATCGCCTGCACCATCGCATTATACATCTGGCGCTGGATGGCATTGCCGATAGGCGCCGTCATCGCTTCATCAAAGAACACCGGTCCGTTGGTCTTCAACCACTGTTGGGAGAAGAAAGCACCTAATGTCCAATGCCAGAATCCGCCCACAGCCTGCTTGCCCTTGAAGGTAAACTCCTGAGTAAAGGAATTCTGCAACTGCTGCTGAAGGATGCGCATATAGTCAGCCGGAAGATAATCCTGATCCATCAGCATATGGTCTTTCACATACTGATAACTCGAAACGGAAGTGAAATCGAAAAGATTTCCCTGACGGGTGAGTCGCAAACCGGAAATCAGATTGTTGCGGCGATAGATGCCTGCAAAGGTGGAGGCTGGACGGTCGGTGTTGCCTGTAGCAAGATCCAGACGACCATAAGGAAATCCATTCTGATCTACATACTGATAATTGGCGAGAACATCAACATCCCAACCGGCATTCAGACGGGTTTTTACAAGCAGTTTTCCGCCCGCCTCATTCATCTTGTCTGCCCTTTCCCCAGTAAAAGAATTGCGGAAGAAACCGTTCTGTCCATCATAAAAACCAGCCAAAGAGAAGGCTGTCTTCTCATTCACCTTATTATAATGAGCTACCTCAAAATTGCGATAGCTGCGACTGCCATAGCCCAATTTCACATCCGTACCCTGATAGTTAAAAGGATTGCGGGAATACATTCTGACGAGTCCGCCCTCTGTATTCTGTCCATAAAGAGTGCCCTGCGGTCCACGGAGCACATCCACACGGCTCAGCTGGTAATTGTGGAGATTGAAGGCAGACTTGCTCATCACCGGGATATCATCCATATAGATGCCCACAGAAGGACTGTTGACACGACTGCCGATGCCACGCACATAGACGGAAGACGACAAGCGGCTACCGTAATTAGGCATCACAAAATTAGGGATATACTGGGAGAGTTCACGCAAATCGTGAACACCAAGTTTGTGAATCTGAAAACTGCTGAGAGAACTGCTGCTCAAAGCCTGCTGACGGAGGCGACGGGTTTCCTTGGGTTGGGAAACGACTACTATCTCATCAATATCAAATACCTTACTGCTATCCGCAAATACACTCTCTGGACTGACCGAATGACCATTGGCGGCACAGTCTGGATGCATACTTTCCGCATTAGCCAGATATTCATTTTCTGCATTTGCAGACAGGAAATTAGCAGCTAAAGATGCGGTTATCAAAAATTTAAAATACATAATTAACCTGATTTTGTTTTCGGCTGCAAAGGTACAAAGATTATCCCGAAAGGATTATCCTTATAAATTAGGAAATCTGCGAAAATCAAAAAATCAGACAGAAATCAGGAAATCAGACTGAACCTGATAAAGCTGAAAAACTGAACCTGGTAAAGCTGGAAATCTGAACGAATCAGGTAAATCAGGAAATGAGAGTATATCAGGAATTTCGCTTAAGATAAGCCCGGATGGCATACCAGAAATACGCTATTAAAATAATATAACCAACAGTATATAACGTACTGATACTGAATATAATATAATCTAAGGCACACATACCCATCAGACCACCCAAATAGAGTATTCCTTCACCCAAAGTAAGACGGTTTTTCACTTCATCCACACAGGCAATGGCAAGTATGAGTATCGCCCATACGGATGCCAAGAAGAAGCCCAACACCTTAGGCACGGCAAAAGGATTGAGCGTTGGATGGAAATAGAAATGACGCCATACCTCAGGCATATAGGTCTGAATCGTGGCATAGAAAGCAGCAGACAGCGATACCATCAGCACAAGGGCTGTAGGATAAGGTGAGTCGATATCATTGAAATGCACGATAGGCGCATTTCTCGTAAAGATCTTCTTCACCAGATAACACACTCCTATCAACACAAAAACGATCAGGAAGATGAGCAGGTGGGTATTGCTGAATACCATGATAAATTGGGAAATGGGATCATCAGGCACTACCTTAGGAAGCATATTGGACTCATGTGTCCAACCGAATACATTGTCCTCTGTAGCCAACTGAATCCAAACTGAATCCACACGATCCTGCGGAATCATCCTGATATCGGAAACCACCAGAAGACAGTGCTGCATCACTGCGAAAGAATCGATGGCAAGATGGTTGACGTATTCCTCCGGCTGCTGCTTGATAAGCATCAGAGAATCTGCTGCCACCACGAAATTGTAGCGGTAGGTATAATGATGCGTAGAAGAAAAAGAAATCGAATCGCGCTGGCGATCACTGTATTCCACCAGTGCTGCATGCTGTCCCTTCGTACTGTGACGGTGATAACAACTGGTTACAAAGAAAAGCACAAAGACCATCAGCATGCCCGTGAGGACATACTGACAGCCTTTTCTCATATCGGATAACTTTAACTTCATCTGTATTTTATTATATGATTCTTCTGAATAGAACCTGCTCACGATGATCAGTTTGACTCAGCATAGACATTCATCTGACATTCCTTGCAGACAAACTCCAGACGGAATCTTCTGCCATCGCCTAACACCAGCGAAAGCGGTTCTTTCCATGTAGGTTTCTTTCCCCCACGCTTCACGCAATATCCTAAGGAATAGCGGATGCAATGGCGGCACTGCATGATGAGCGATTCTTCCTTGAGTTTATTAGCACCCAGTTCGAATGCAGGCTGGATTTCTTCGAGTCCATGCTTCTTGTAGAAATCTACCGCAGCTTCATTGGCTATATTATAGGTGTATCTCCATTTACCATATTCCGGTTGCCAGGTTAATTCCTTCTGGCTCTCAGCTTTGCGCTCGCCCGGCTGATCCAATCTGTAAGGACTGGCAAAGAATTTTCTGTCCATACCAGAAATCAGCGAACGGTCGAGTTCATCTGCTATTCTCTGATCGAGTTTTTGAATCAATTCCCGACGAACATTTGAAAGCACACTGTTAGGGATGAACCCATCGGCAATATCATCCTTGAGAACTACATTTTTACATTCATATTTGGACTCACCGAACTTGCTCATCTGCGCAATCATATTATCATGCTGAGAGCGTTTGGCACGCTGCAGTTGCATAGGTGTAAAGACCTCTGCTGCCTTGTAATACAAGCCCTGCTCTACGCTCTTGAAGATATTGGCAGTGGCAAGGAATCCTTCTACTACTTCATCCTTATCCTCGTCCTTTTCCAACACAGGTCGGAGTTCGATAAAGAGCGGAATACGGCGTTCGGCTGTCTTACGTGCCAGAAGTTGTTCGAAAGCCTGGTCGTTGTTGCGATACAAAGCCATACCCGGTCTGAGGTTTTCCGGCATACGGAAAGGGAAAAGGCGGTTGCCCGCAACCTTGTTGACACGGAATCCCTCCAGTTCGCGCTCATCATTGATGAAACAGAGTCCGTCGCCATTGGCAAAACTGGCTACTGTAGCCACATTGAATGATACATTTCCTCGGATTTCCTTCACCTTACCTACGTATTCACCGATAGCCTTCGGTGTATCGAAGGAGGAAATATCAGGCTGTCTGCCATGCAGGAAATAGTTGGTAAAACCGCGGTTGAAAGTTTTCTTCAGATTCGGAACGAAATTATATTCCACATGTCCTCGCGAAGCACGTCGGTATTCACGTGGATATTTAGCTACGATTTCATCCAATTTCTTGTTATAGGCAGCCACCACGTTTTTCACATAAGTGATATCCTTGAGTCTGCCCTCTATCTTGAAAGAAGAAGCTCCGGCATCAGCCAGATCCTTCAGATAATCTAACTGACAGAGATCCTTGAGCGACAGGAGATAGCGCTGGTGCTCTATCGTCTGATTGTCGGCATCCACCAGGTCAAACTTCATACGGCAGAACTGGGCACATTCACCACGGTTGGCAGAACGGGAGAAGCATTTTTCGGATGCATAGCAGACTCCGGAATAACTGACACAGAGAGCACCATGCACGAAGACTTCAATCTCCCTGTCAGGAATGGCATTGTGGATGGCTTTGATTTCATCCAGTGACAGTTCACGTGCAAGGACCACTCGCTTGAAACCGATCTGAGTCAACCACAAAGCTTTCTCTGGAGTTCGAGTATCGCATTGGGTACTGCTATGTAACTCCCTCTTCCACAAACCTTTAGCTCTTACCTCCCAAAGGAGTCCCATATCCTGCAGCAAGAGTGCATCAACACCAATCTCATCCAACTGGGAAATCATCTTGAGCGTATCTTCCAATTCAGAATCATAGATGATGGTATTGACGGTAACGTGAACCTTGGCACCAAACTGATGGGCGTAATCACAGAGTTGCTTGATATCCTCGATAGAGTTGCCTGCAGCAGCACGTGCACCGAAGCGTGGAGCACCGATATAGACGGCGTCTGCTCCATGATCGATGGCAGCTATACCGCATTCTAAATTTTTGGCAGGAGCCAATAATTCCAATGTTCTCATATCTTACTGAATATCGTCAATATTATAAGGAGTCTCCTGGTAAACATAATAGTTGATCCAGTTGCTGTAGAAGAGATTGGCATGTGCACGCCATGTAACCAATGGAGCCTCGTTAGGATCGTCGTGATAATAATAATTCTTTGGCAGTTCGACATCATCGCGCTTGCCCATATCGCGCTTATACTCCTTGTCGAGTGTATTTGGCGCATATTCAAGATGACCGGTGACGAAGAACTCACGGCCCCCTCTTGCCATCACGATGCTCACACCGCTTTCAGGAGATTCTGCAATAATGTCAAGTCCTGGTACCTTCTCAATATCCTCGCGTCTCACTTCTGTATGACGGCTGTGAGGCATGGCAAAGACATCATCAAAGCCTCTGAAGATAGGCTGTGACATATCCAGCGGTTTCTGCTGGAAGATACCGAACATCTTCTTCTCCAACGGATATTTTGGTACGCCATAGAAATGATAAAGTCCTGCCTGAGCGCCCCACCAGATATAGAGCGTGGAAGTGACATGAGTACGTGCCCAATCGAAAATCTGCATGATTTCCGGCCAGTACTCTACATCCTCGTATGCCATCGTCTCTATCGGAGCACCCGTAACAATCATACCATCAAACTTCTGCTTGGAGAGTTCGGCAAAGTCCTTATAGAACATCATCATGTGTTCGATAGGAGTATTCTTAGGGGTATGACTCTTGAGTTTCATGAAATAGACCTCAAGCTGCAAAGGCGTATTGGACAACAGTCGCACGAGGTCGGTCTCCGTAGTTATCTTCAGCGGCATCAGGTTGAGAACCACGATTTTAAGTGGACGAATTTCCTGGCTGTGTGCCCGGCTCTCGTCCATCACAAAGATATTCTCATGCTTCAGCAACTCGATGGCTGGCAATTTATCTGGTAATCTTAATGGCATTTTTTATCCTTTCTTTGTATTTTTCTGCAAAGTTACTGTAAAAATCTGACTTAGCGAAAAAAAAGAGGATTTTTTTTATAAAACAGAAAATGTGTTGAACAGTTGTTCAACACATTTTCCTATAGCTGTATCTAAAAAAGAACTGACCCATACCCCTAAGAATATTTAAAGCTGAAAAGAGGTATGGATCATCATTTCTTTACCAGAGATCTAATCTCTCTGACTCTGGGATATACATTTTGTCTCCCTTCTTGACACCAAATGCCTCATACCAGGCATTGATGTGAGGAAGAGCGCCATTTACTCGCCATTCACCCAATGAATGTGGGTCGCTCTTTACGCGGTTGCGGATTTCCAGCTCTGTGATGTTCTGACCCCATACGCCAGCATAAGCAAGGAAGAAACGCTGTTCTGGTGTGAAACCATCCTTCTCCTTGAGCTTTTTCTTTGCAGTTGCATTCTTAAATGCATTGTAAGAAACCATCAGACCTCCGTGGTCTGCCAGGTTCTCACCCAAAGTGAATCGACCATTGGCATTCAAATCAGGCAATACCTTGATATTGCTGAAGAATGCAGCATACTGATCAGCACGCTTGTTGAAGCCCTCTGCATCATTGGCTGTCCACCAGTCATGCATATTACCATCTGAATCATACTGTCTTCCCTGGTCGTCAAATCCATGAGTCATCTCATGTCCAATCACCACACCGATAGCACCATAGTTGAATGCTGCATCAGCCTTCGGATCGAAGAATGGATACTGGAGAATACCTGCTGGGAAGGTAATCTCATTGGTTGTTGGGTTATAATAAGCATTGACTGTCTGTGGAGTCATGTACCACTCGTCACGATCCACTGGCTTTCCTGCCTTGTCATTGATATGCTTGTCGTGAGCAAACTTGCGGCATGCCATCACGTTCTCATAGAAACTCTTAGATGGATCGATTTGAAGACTGCTATAGTCTGTCCACTTGTTAGGGTAACCGATCTTCACATAGAACTTGTTGAGCTTTTCGTGAGCTGCTGCCTTGGTAGTATCGCTCATCCAGGTCTGTGCATCGATACGCTGACCGAGACTTACCTGAAGATTTCTTACCAATTCCAACATGATCTTCTTGGAAGACTCTGGGAAGTAGCGCTTGCAGTACATACGACCGAGAGGTTCGCCCAACTGAGCTTCTACCTGATTGGTAGCACGTTTCCAGAGAGGATAATCCTCCTTACGGCCACTCATTGTCTTACCAAAGAAATCAAAGTTAGCCTCACGGATCTCATCTGTAAGATAAGAAGATGAACTCTGGATAACATCCCACTCCATCAAGGCTCTGAGCGTATTGTCATTCTCGGCTGCAGTAATCTTGTCGAGACCAGCGAGGAAGTCAGGCTGACCTACGATCATCTCCTGGATGTACTCGCTCTTGATACCCTCTGCATTACACATTGCCTCGAGATTGAGGTTAGGATATTTCTCCTGGAACTCCTTGAGAGTCATCTTATTATAGTTAGCCTGAGGATCGCGAAGTTCTGTCATACTCTTTGAGATGAGCGCCAACATGGTTTCGTGCTGGAAGATAGCCTGCTCCTTCTGAGCAGCTTCCTCTGCAGAGAAACCGTAGAGCTGGAACATCTTCTGAACATACTTCTTGAATGCCTCACGGATAGCTACTGTAGCTGCATCATTGTTGACATAATAGTCTTTCTGACCGAGGGTAAGACCGCCCTGACCGAGATTGAAGATATTCATCTTGACATTCTTCTCGTCAGCACCGAAGCCGCCACCGAAGCTCACACCATAACCTTGTGCTGCATACTTCAACTGGATCTTCTGCAAGTCAGCCTTTGTCTTGGCTGCTTCCATCTCATCGAGAAGTGGCTTAACTGGTGAGATACCAGCCTTGTTGCGAGCATCTACATTAAGAGCCAACTTATAGAAGTCAGACAATTTCTGCTCGATAGTACCCTTCTTATAAGTCTTCTTCTGAAGTTCAGAAAGAATGGTATTGATACGCTTGTTGTTGTCATCTGCCAACAGATTGAAGCTGCCGTAGCAGCTGTAAGCTGCTGGGAGTGGGTGGTTCTTCTGCCATCCACCTGTAGCAAACTTGTAGAAATCATTAGCAGGACTGACTGTCTTATCAAGGTTTTCCATGACAAGACCCGACTTGTTCTGTGCATCTGCGCCGAGAGGCATAGCTGCCAGCATCATCATCGGAAGAATCATTTTAATGTTCATGTTAGTTATATTTTTTATTATTAAATCTCAGAAAGATAAGCATCTGCTAAAGAAAATCTTTTGCAGAAAAATATCTCAATATGAAGAAATCTCAGACTGAAGAAATTCTATACCGAAGAAATCTCATGCAGAAGGATTATGAATTGCTGACTTCTTCGAGCTTTTCAGAAAGAAGCAGCCAGTTATCATTTTCTTCATCAAGTTTCTGCATCAGCGAAGTATATTCTGTGACAAGTTCCATATTGGTAGCATTCTCAGGCTTCATCAGGAGGTCATCGATTTCCTTCTTGCGCTTTTCCAGTTTGGCAATGCGGTCTTCACACTCCTTGACTGCCTTCTCAGCCTTGCGGATTTTCTTCTGCTGTTCCTTATGCTCTGCATAATTCTGTTTACCGGCAGAAGGAGTTGCCTCTACTGTCGCCGCCACGGGAGCTGACTGTGCACTTGTCAATGCAGCGTTGATGGAATCTGCATTGTGCGCACGGAGATAGTCATAGATACCACCTAAGTGCTCACGTACCTTACCGCCACCGAACTCATAGACTTTATCCACCAATCCATCAAGGAATTCACGGTCGTGGCTCACGATGATGGCTGTACCATCAAAAGCCTTGATAGCTTCCTTGAGCACATCCTTTGACTGCATATCAAGATGGTTGGTAGGCTCATCGAGTATCAGCAGGTTGACTGGTTCGAGCAGCAGTTTGATCATAGCCAATCGGCTTCTTTCACCACCACTGAGCACCTTCACATACTTTTCTGAAGTCTCACCACCAAACATGAATGAGCCGAGGAGGTCGTTGATCTTCAGACGCATTTCACCAGTAGCTACACGATCGATGGTATCGAAAATCGTGAGGTTCTCATCAAGGAGCTGCGCCTGGTTCTGTGCGAAATATCCTATCTGTACATTGTGTCCAATCTTGAGGTTGCCCGTAAAAGGAATCTCACCCATGATACATTTGACAAGCGTTGATTTACCCTCACCGTTCTTTCCTACAAACGCGACCTTCTCACCTCTTTTAATAGTAAGGGTGACGTGATCAAAAACCGTATGCTCTCCATAATCCTTGCGTACCTCATCGCAGATAACCGGATAATCACCGCTTCGCAGACAAGGAGGGAACTTGAGACGCATCTGTTTGTTATCCACCTCATCCACCTCAATCGGCACAATTTTCTCCAACTGCTTGATACGGCTCTGCACCTGTACAGCCTTGGTAGGTTTATATCGGAATCTTTCTATAAAGTCCTTGATATCAGCGATTTCCTTCTGTTGGTTCTCGTAAGCCCTCAATTGTTGTTCGCGACGTTCCTGACGAAGGACGATATACTCATCGTATTTCACTTTGTAGTCTTCTACCCTTCCGCAGGTAATCTCCAACGTACGATTGGTGACATTATTGATAAACGCACGGTCGTGACTCACGAGTACGACAGCCTTTGCACTTTGTGCAAGAAACTGTTCCAACCACTGGATACTTTCAATATCAAGATGGTTGGTAGGCTCATCGAGCAAGAGAACATCTGGTTTCTGCAACAGGATTTTTGCCAATTCGATACGCATACGCCATCCACCGGAAAACTCTCTGGTAGGACGTTCAAAATCCTCTCGCACAAATCCGAGACCCGTCAGGGTACGTTCGATTTCAGCCTCATAGTTTTCACCTCCCATCATCATGTAGCGTTCATGTTCCTGAGAGAACTTCTCCACGAGTTGCGCATATTCATCACTCTCGTAGTCGGTACGGTCAGCCATTTCCTGCTGCATCTTATCAAGACGCGCCTTCATCTCCGTATTATGAGCAAAGGCCTTGCGGGTTTCTTCCTTGACCGTCGTATCGTCCTGAAGTTTCATGACCTGAGGCAGATATCCGATAGTGGTATCGTTTGGAATCGCCACAACACCGTCAGTAGGTTTCTGCAAACCACACAGGATTTTGAGCATGGTAGATTTGCCAGCACCGTTTTTGCCGACGAGCGCTATGCGATCTCTATCATTGATGACAAAACTGACATCATGAAAAAGAGGTTTTACGCCAAATTCAACTTTAAGATTTTCAACCGATATCATTACAGAATCTATATATTACAGAATCTTGATTACAGAATTACTTTTAAAGAATTCATTCTTTTGAGAATGTAAATATCCTTATTATGAGAATGTAAATATCCTTATTACTAATTATAAGGAATTACATCATCCTATTGAAGGCTATTCTTTCTATGAAGAAGTTCATTCAACTAAGAATCTACATTCCATGAAGGATCTACATTCCATGAAGAATTTATTATTCTTTTTGATAATCCATAATCCAGAATCTATTATTTCCAAAAAAAATCCCCAATGGGGTAAGTTTAATAAAAAAGGTCGGACCTCAAAAAGAGAAACCGACCTTTATACTTTAAATCTTCAAGAAGATTAAGCCTCTGCAGGAGCGTCCTCTGCTGGAGTTTCCTCAGCAGTTGCAGCAGCCTCAGCCTCTGCCTGAGCAGCAGCCTGAGCAGCCTTCTTGTCAGCTACCTTCTTTGCGATTGCTTCATTCATCTTCTTCTCAGCCTCAAGCTCCTTAGCAGCAGCTTCCTTCTTAGCCTTTGCCTCAGCGTCACGAACTGCAGAAACCTTCTGGTCTGCACCGTTCTTCCAAGCGTCGAAACGCTTCTGAGCCTCAGCCTCGTCGAATGCGCCCTTCTTAACGCCACCACGGAGGTGCTTCATCAAGTAAACGCCCTCGCCCTTGAGGATGTTACGTACTGTGTCTGTTGGCTGTGCACCTGTCTCTACCCAGTAGAGGGCGCGATCGAAATTCAAATCTACAGTAGCAGGATTGGTGTTAGGGTTGTAAGTACCAATCTTCTCAGTAAATTTACCATCACGTGGTGCTCTAACGTCAGCGATTACGATGCTGTAGAAAGCATAGCTCTTGCGACCGCCGCGCTGCAATCTGATTTTTGTTGCCATTTTTTAATCTAATTTTTTAATTTGAGGTTTGAATTTTATGCTGCCATCTCGTGACAGCGGGTGCAAAATTACAACTTTTATTTGATTCACACAAATTTTAAGTTGATTTTATAATTATTTTTAACGTATTCTACGGGTTGCTCTAACGAATTCTATCGGCTGCACGTACCAATTTCTCATCATCACTTACTCCCTTACGTGCTAAAAGCACAAAGACAAGTGATATAAGAGGCATTACCGCACCCCAATGAAATGTCAAATCGCCGGATACATTTTCTAATCCTACAAGTCCGAAGAAAATCACTGCATAATCAACGTACCAGAGTACATTGAAAAGCAAGTTGATAGAGCAGAGATTGATCTGCAACTTACGGTTCTTGAACAGGAATACTGTTGCCAGGGATATCAATGCAGAAACGGAGCAAAGAAGGAACAGTGGCAAACAGCTTGCATCAAAACGGATTCCCTCTTCGCCGCTAATGCCCAGACAGTGTACTGACATCGGATTTTCCATCCCCTGCGGCATCACTGAAGCCACAGGAACAAACAGGCAGATTACACAGGCAATGAATGCGACCAGAAGAAACAATGTTTGTTTACGCTGTATCATAATCTTGTTATATTCCTATATGATTACATAATCACTACCCTACATTTCTATATAATTGAAATCCCTAAATTATAATTATATTCCTAAAAATAGAGACAGAACTCCACATTAAAAGGCAAAACTCCTCATTAAAAGAGGAAACACCTCATAAAGGAGCAGAATACCTTATATATAACATTGAATTATATATTTGCAGAATCTGCATTATATATGATATAGAGTCAGTAATCAGATTAATATCTATCAACAGGAGCGTGCTCTCTTGTTGGGTCACGCCAGTAGATATTCTTATCAACAAACTCCTGAGTAGCCAAGAGAGTTGGCTTAGGGAGTTTCTCATAATAGCGAGAGATCTCTATCTGCTCACGGTTCTCGAATACCTCTTCCAAAGAGTCGTTGTAAGAAGCAAACTCCTGAAGCTTCTTGTTCAATTCCTGCTTAATATCAAGAGAAATCTGATTCGCACGCTTAGCGATGATTGCTACACTCTCGTAGATATTGTTTGTGTCATCACAGAGATCCATGATATTACGAGTCACGGTGTTTGTTGGAGCTTTTGTTTTTTTGTAATCCATAATAATACCTTTATTTAATATCTATTTTGATTGATTCTTACTATTCTTATTTCTTATTTTGAAATTATACTTATTTTGAAAGATTCTATAAATCTGAATGATTCTTCAAACTCTATTTATAAGGTTCTCTAAATCCAGTCAGACAGATTCTTCAAATCCCTTCAGATAGATTCTTGCAACAGCTAAATCCCAAAAGAAACTTTACTGATTAGAATTACTGGAACTCAATTTTTCCAGTGCATCCTCAGGATGTTCTTTTTCGAATTCCTTACACTTCGCAATCATCTTTTCTGCATTGGCACGTTCCTTTGAATCCGGATACTCATTGATGAAACCGTAGCACTCATCCTCTGCATCCTGATAACGCTCCAGCTGCTTCTCCTCCACACTCATCTTGGCCAGTTCAAACTTGCCTTTCATAATCAGTGTGGCAAATGCTTCACGCTTATTGCTATAAGGATAATCCTTCAATGCATTCTGAGCTGTTACGATACATGCCTGATAGTTGTTACCCTCACCCAAGCAATTACCGAAATAACTTCCCAAATCATAATAAAGCTTCGCATTCTTATATTCCTTCTCAACCAGAAGATCCTGCAAAGCGAAAAGACGACTGGTAGCCAACTTCTTCAGACGGGCATCAGGATATACATCGAGATACTCCTGAAAAGCACTGATCGCTGTAATCGTAGTACTCTGGTCAAGACGTGGTTCCGGAGCATTCATATAAAGGCTCTCGCCAACAAAGAACTTAGCCTGTTCTGCATAGATACCCTTAGGATAACTGGAAACATATTTGCGGAAATACTCTGCTGCCGTCTCATAGTCTTTCATCTCAAACTCACACATGGCGAGCATATACAGACTCTCCTCTGCCTCTGTAGATCCCTTCTTGATAGTAATCAAGTCATTCAGAAGAGTAGCTGCACGAGAATACTTGCCAGAAGCAAAATACTGCTTGGCATACTCATATTTCAAGTTATAATCCTGAGACTTATAAACCTGGTTAAACTGATTTGCACAACTTGACATCAGAAGCGCAAAACAAGCTGATATAAGAATTGTTTTTTTCATTATAATCACGTTTTGTGATGCAAAGTTAACTATAAAATAGCTATCTACAAAGAAAAAAATACACTTTTTCGCATTTTATCATTCTTTATAACTAATTATGCGATTTTTTTTGTAATTTTGCAACCGATAATTTAATTTTATTAAGACTTCGTGTCTCAATACTTGTCTATAAACTGATTTTTGAAATCAACAGATATGGAATTCAAGATAACTTCCAAATACCAGCCTACCGGCGATCAGCCACAGGCGATCAGGCAACTCACCGAGGGTGTGGAGCAAGGAGATCCTGCGCAGGTTCTCTTAGGTGTCACTGGTTCGGGAAAAACCTTCACCGTGGCCAATGTCATTGCCAACGTGGGAAAGCCTACACTCATCCTGAGTCACAACAAGACTCTGGCTGCGCAGTTGTATCAGGAAATGAAGGGCTTCTTTCCTGAAAATGCTGTAGAATACTATGTCTCCTACTACGACTATTATCAGCCAGAAGCTTATCTTCCTACTACGGACACCTACATAGAGAAGGATCTTGCCATCAACGAAGAAATAGACAAGTTGCGACTCGGAGCCGTTTCTGCCCTATTATCTGGTAGAAAGGATGTTATCGTGGTCTCCTCTGTTTCCTGTATCTATGGTATGGGTGGCCCTACTGCCATGCAGGAAAATATCATCAAGATAAAGAAAGGACAAATACTGGACCGCAATGTATTCCTGCGACAGCTGGTTGATGCGCTGTATGTAAGAAACGACATTGAACTGCAGCGCGGCAACTTCAGGGTGAAAGGTGAAACGGTTGATATCTTCATGGCCTACAGTGACAATGTGCTGAGAGTTACCTGGTGGGACGATGAAATCGACAGTATCGAGGAAGTCGATTCTCTCACCTATCATCGCATAGAATCATTCGACCGATATGAGATCTATCCTGCCAATCTGTTTGTGACAACCAAGGAACAGACGGAACAGGCTATCCGCATGATACAGGACGACCTGGTGAAGCAGGAAGAGTTCTTCAAGAGTATCGGCGATGGAATCAAGGCACAGCGAATCAAGGAAAGAGTGGAATACGATATGGAAATGATCAAGGAATTAGGTCACTGTTCGGGTATCGAAAACTACTCCAGATATTTCGATGGACGACAGGCTGGAGAACGACCATACTGTCTGCTGGACTTCTTCCCGAAAGATTTCCTGTTAGTGGTAGATGAGAGTCATGTCAGCATCCCACAGATAGGTGCGATGTACGGAGGTGATAGAGCCAGAAAGAAGAATCTCGTGGAATACGGTTTCAGACTTCCCGCTGCTTTTGACAACAGACCGCTGACCTTTGAAGAATTCCACAGTATGATCCATCAGGCTATCTATGTAAGCGCCACACCTGCCGACTATGAACTCAGGGAGGCTGAGGGTATTGTGGTAGAACAGTTGATTAGACCGACGGGACTGTTGGATCCAGAAATCGAAGTAAGACCAAGCGAAAATCAGATAGACGATCTGTTGGATGAGATATTGACCAGGACGCACAGAAACGAGCGAGTACTGATCACGACCCTGACCAAGAGAATGGCGGAGGAGTTGACTGAGTTCTTGCTGAATCATAATGTAAAAGCTGCCTATATCCACAGTGATGTGGCTACGCTTGACCGTGTGAAAATCATGAACGACCTGCGAGCTGGTATCTACGACGTACTGGTGGGCGTCAATCTCTTACGTGAGGGACTTGACCTGCCTGAGGTTTCATTGGTAGCTATTCTCGATGCCGACAAGGAAGGTTTCCTGAGAAGTCACCGTTCACTCACGCAGACTGCCGGTAGAGCGGCAAGAAATGTCAACGGAAAGGTTATCATGTATGCAGACAACATCACAGAGAGCATGCAGCGTACCATCGATGAAACTGCCCGCAGAAGAAGTATTCAGTTGCAGTACAATGCAGATCATGGTATCACACCTAAACAGATAGAGAAGGCAATTACCTCTGCACTCCCAACATCTGCCGACAAGGAAGAGAACTATCGTATCGGTGACGGCAAGAAGGAGATTAAACGGGTATATATCGAACCAGAAGGAGGCGCTTTTGCTGCCGATCCTATCGTACGCAGTATGAGTAAGGAGGAACTCGTCAAGAGTATTGAAAACACAACTGCCCTGATGAAACAGGCTGCCAAGGAACTCGATTTCATGCAAGCTGCACAATACAGAGATGAAATCCTGAGACTACAGAAGGAACTGGAGGAGAAATAAGCACTTGGAGAAAATCAGGACTGGGGATTGAAGGACTGATGAAATACAAGGACTGATGAAATCCAAGGACTGGAGATATTAAAAACTGGATGAAAAGTAAGGTAAATATTATAAGAAAAAACAATAGGTAAATAAAAGGTAATCAGATTAAAATTTATGTGGTTAGTATTAGCATTTCTCTCAGCTACACTGCTGGGATTCTATGATGCCTTCAAGAAAAAGGCACTTTCTGGTAACGCGGTGATTCCGGTGCTCTTTCTGAACACCCTCTTTTCATCGCTCATCTTCATCCCGTTCATCATTATGAGCTATACAGGAACTCAGTTGGACGGAACGATATTTCATGTAGCTGAAGGCGGATGGGAGGTTCATAAATATATCGTACTGAAGAGTATGATTGTATTGAGCAGTTGGACATTCGGCTATTTCGGTATGAAGCATCTGCCTCTTACCATTGTAGGACCTATCAATGCCACAAGACCGGTGATGACACTTGTAGGTGCACTGATAGTGTATGGTGAAGTATTGAACCTATATCAGTGGATTGGTGTAATTTTGGCTATCATCTCTTTCGCCATGCTCAGCAAAAGCGGAAAGAAAGAAGGAATCGACTTCAAGCATGACAAGTGGATCTACTTCATCGTCTTGGCTGCCATATTGGGAGCTATTAGCGGTCTTTATGACAAATATCTCATGGCTCCCCCTGAGAACGGTGGCGTCGGACTGGACAGAATGATTGTACAGAGCTGGTACAATATCTATCAGTTCTTCCTCATGGGAGCGATGATGCTCATGATTTGGTGGCCTAAGAAGAACAGTACCACCCCATTCCACTGGCACTGGTCTATCGTATTCATCAGTATCTTCTTGAGCGCAGCAGACTTCGTCTATTTCTACGCATTAAGTTTACCGGGCGCCATGATCAGTATCGTAAGTATGGTAAGACGCGGAAGTGTCATCGTCAGTTTTCTCTTCGGAGCCGCTATCTTCCACGAGAAGAACCTCAAAGCAAAGTTTGTCGACCTGCTTTTGGTGCTCTTAGGTATGCTCTTCCTGTATTTCGGAACTAAATAAGAAACGGGGGAATAACTGCAAAAAGAATATTCTTTTCATTAAAAACAATAACTTTTTGAATATTTATTTGGCAGTTTAATAATAAAGTGTTAATTTTGCAGACAAAATAATTACCAAAAACAAATAGATTTGATCATGAATAGAACAATTATTACAGTAGTGGGCAAAGATACTGTGGGTATCATTGCTAAGGTTTGTACCTATTTGGCAGAGAATGACATCAACATTCTTGATATCTCACAGACCATCGTTCAGAAGTATTTCAACATGATGATGATTGTTGACATGGGTAAGATGAAGAAGTCTTTCGAGAATGTGGCTGATGAGCTTACTGAGATTGGTAAAGGCATGGGCGTACAGATCAAAACCCAGCGTGAGGAAATTTTTGATATGATGCACCGTATCTAATCAATCCCGATATTCATTCAGGGTATCAATTAGACACATTATTATATTATATATATATAGATAAAAATACAATTATGATCAACATATCTGAGGTTATCGAAACCAACAAGATGATTGAGCAGGAAAATCTCGATGTTCGTACCATCACAATGGGTATCAACCTGTTGGATTGTGCTGCAACAGATGTGGATGTGCTCTGTCAGAACATATACAATAAAATCACTCGCCTGGCCAAAAATCTGGTAAAAACCGGCGAAGACATCTCTAAGGAATTTGGTATTCCTATCGTCAACAAGAGAATCTCCATTACTCCTATTTCACTCGTAGGCGGTTCTGCATGCAAGACTACAGACGACTACGTGAAGATTGCCAAGACGCTTGACAAATGTGCCAAGGAACTCGGCGTAAACTTCCTGGGTGGTTACTCTGCTATTGTAAGCAAGGGTATGAGCAAGAGCGATGAACTTCTGATCCGTTCTATTCCGCAGGCTCTGGCGCAGACTGATTTTATCTGCAGTTCTATCAATGTAGGTTCTACAAAGACGGGTATCAACATGGATGCTGTCCGCCTGATGGGACAAATCATCAAGGATACTGCTGAGGCAACTAAGGATCAGGGTTCACTGGGTTGTGCTAAGTTGGTTGTTTTATGCAATGCACCTGACGACAATCCGTTTATGGCTGGTGCTTTCCATGGTGTAAGCGAGGCAGATGCGGTCATCAGCGTGGGTGTCAGCGGTCCTGGTGTAGTAAAATATGCACTGGAAAGTGTTCGCGGTGAGAGTTTCGAGGTTTTGTGCGAGACCATCAAGCGTACTGCATTCAAGATTACACGTGTAGGTCAGTTGGTGGCTAAAGAGGCTTCTGCTCGTCTGAATATCCCATTCGGCATCATCGACTTGTCTCTGGCTCCTACTCCTGCTATCGGCGACAGTGTGGCTGACATTCTTAAGGAAATCGGTTTGGAACATCCAGGAGCTCCTGGTACAACCGCAGCTTTGGCTCTGTTGAATGACCAGGTAAAGAAGGGTGGCATCATGGCTTCATCATACGTAGGTGGTCTGAGTGGTGCTTTCATTCCTGTAAGTGAAGACCAGGGTATGATTGATGCTGTTGAGGCTGGTGCTCTGACTATCGAGAAATTGGAAGCTATGACCTGCGTTTGCTCTGTAGGTCTTGATATGATTGCAATTCCTGGCGACACTCCTGCAACTACCATTTCAGGTGTGATTGCTGACGAGGCAGCTATCGGTATGATCAATCAGAAAACTACCGCAGTCCGCGTGATTCCAGTAATTGGAATGAAGGTTGGCGACAATGTTGACTTTGGCGGTTTGCTGGGTCATGCTCCTATCATGCCTGTCAACTCTTTCAGTTGCGAAGCATTTGTCAACCGTGTAGGACGCATCCCTGCTCCTATCCACAGTTTCAAGAACTAAATCAGAAAATCATATAAAAAAGAGAGGGTGTGTCATAACTACATGACACACCCTCTTTTTATAAAGCATTTCCTCAAAGGAAACACATTTATAAGCTCTAACGAAGCGCTTTATTGAGGTATAAGTTTTATTAAGGTCTAATGATGCGCTTTATTAAGGTCTAATGATGCGCTTTATTAAGGTCTAATGATGCGCATCGTTAGGTGTCAATGATACGCATCGTTAGGTGTTAATGATGCGCATCATTAGGTTACTAAAAAGTGCTTCTTCATCCGTCTGTAATTTTCGAGAAATTAGGGGTCAAAAATTCCGCCCCTACACCCACTTTTATTTTCCCTGCCCACGGAAAAATTCTTGCGTGGGCAAGGAGAAAAAATTACTTCCCAATATTGAATCGGAGACCGAACTGGATATTGAAATTCAACTTTTTATCTTTGAAGATATTTTCAATCTGACTTCCATTATCAAAGTAATATTTCATTCCAGGCTCCACATAAACTCCCAATTGAGGAATAAAATCATACTGGATACCAACAGATGCATTTGTTGACCATTGCATCTTATCACGTTTGCTTTCTTTTACTTCTCCATCCGTTTCGGTATGATTCTTAATATTTACAGCTCCTTCACCACCTGCTGTCACGTAAGTATGCAAGCCTTTATATTCCCATACAGAATAACTCAAATTGAGCGGTATTCCTATATAATGGAGGTCTTGGGTAGAGACTGTACGGGTATCAGAAACTCCACTGATGAAATCCGAACAGACTTTGGTATAAACCAGGCCCGTAGAGAGTTTCAACTTAGGAAGAAGATGAAAGCCCACCTGCATACCTACTGATATCGGTTGATGATGCTTGGTCTTTTCGTAGAGATCCGAAGTTGGGATCATGGCCATATATCTTTCATCAAAGAAACTGGCAATCTTGATATTTTTATCATAATAAACAGGATCAGAAGAAGGCATAGAACTCATCAATACAGGACTATTGCCTCCCGATGTCTTCCCAATAAATCCATTCTCGCCGTACAACTGAAGTTTCAAGCCACCACGATGACGTTTGTCTTTACGTCCCAGCTCTTCATCCATACTGCTTTGCGCCAAAACAGCTCCTCTTCTGTTCTGAGCAGAAGACATTACATCACCTTCTGGAGTTATTAGAGAGTTTACTTTCCGAGAAGAACGGGATGAAGGAACCGTTTCTGATTTCTCATTTACAGAACGGACAGAACTCTGAGTATCTAAATCTAAAGATAAAGCAGATTCTGAACTTACTAAATCTACAGAATTAGATTGAGCAAGAATGTTGTTCCTTGTCTGTCCGCCTCCAGACGAAGTGTGCAGTCCATCTTTAGTCATCCCATTTTGACCATCATCAGATAGTGCGGTCTGATCATCATAATTTGTATTTTGACCATTAGCAGATAGCGCAGTCCGACCATTATTAGAGATTGATTTCTGACCATTTTTAGAGACTGCTGTCTGCCTTTTATCTATGAAACTTTTGGGGCCTTTGTCAAATATAGCAGCGACTTCATTTTCTGCAATTTCATTCCACGGATGGAAATACACATAGGCACCACCAGCAAGAAGGACAGCTATTGATGCGGCTATAGAGAAACGGCGCATCACAACAGAGCGAGCGACACCATTATTGCTATGGACGTTTTTATTCGCAAAAGCCTCGTCATGAACTAACGATTGTTCAATGTTAGCCCACAACTCATCACCGACTGGCATTTGATAGTCTGCCATCCGGTCGCGTAGTCTGTCTGTCCAATCGTTATTCATATTCCTTACTCTTTAGATAATTATTAATTTTGTTCGCTAAAAGTTTTTTGGCCCTCAAATACTGAGAAGCAGAAGTAGATTCCTTGATATCAAGCATCTCTGCAATCTCCTTGTGACTCTTTTGTTCAAAGACATAGAGGTTTAAAACCATTCTATAACCATCAGGCAACTCACTGATCATCTGATTCAGAACTTGCGGTGGTACTTTATCGACGTCTGGTTCTTGTTCTTCTATCTCATCTGGGAACTCATCAACAAAAGAAAATTTTGCTTTCTGTTTGATGAAATTGATTGCCTCATTGGAAACAATTCTAAGAACCCATCCCTTCAACGATCCCTCACCCCTGTATTCAAACCTGTTGACAGAAGAAAGAATCTTCACAAAACTATCCTGAATGACATCATTGAGATCATCACGATCAGGGACATACCTCAGCCCTACAGCCATGGCATATCCCACATATCGGCTATACAGTTGATGCAACGCACTCCTGTCGCCCTTTTTGATATCATCCAATAATTCCTTTTCTGATTTCATTCTTTAACAACAAGTTACCACAACCGGGTGGTCTAAAACTCATAGCCATTTATCTAAAAACTGAAAAATATGAAAATCTTGCATCAGATTTATATTTTTTTGCAAATTTCTTTTTTGTAGGCCATTTAAATCTCTACAACATCCCCTTCCTGAGTTAAAAAACTATGAGGAAAAACGGCTTTTGCCTCATTGAGTAGAATGTCTTCACAATTATATCTCGCACTATAATGACCTAAAAGAAGTTTACCGGCATTGGCCGCTTTAGCTACAAGAGCTGCCTGTTTAGCAGTAGAATGATAATAAAGTTTGGCTCTATCCTCATTCTCTGAAGCATAAGTACTCTCATGATAAAGTACCGTTACATCTTGTATTTTTTTATAAAGCTCAGGCATAAACTTCGTATCACTACAGTATGCATAACTTCTTGGTGTCTCAGCTGGAGTTACCAATTGGCTATTGTCAATAACTTTTCCATCCGATGTTATCCAATCCTTTCCTAACTTGATATTATTAATCTGACTGACCGGAATCTCATAATAGTCAATCATATCACGTCGGATATGAGGTAAGGTAGCCTTCTCGCGGAATAGAAAGCCACAACAAGGAACGCGATGCT
Organism: uncultured Prevotella sp.; assembly: GCA_900554835.1. Taxonomy (GTDB): domain Bacteria; phylum Bacteroidota; class Bacteroidia; order Bacteroidales; family Bacteroidaceae; genus Prevotella. The sequence goes on from USJD01000009.1 coordinate 37,306, forward strand.
GAAGCGGAATTGTTTCTACCGTAAGAGACTTGTCTTCATAGATAATTTCTGACACCTTGGTATCAACGGGAACAAACTCTATTTTATATTCCATACCCGTCATAAAGAAATCTAACTGTTGCTTAAACAAAGTTTCATATTCTTTTGGCGCATAGACTTTTAGAGAAGATGTCCTGCCTAACATTCCAAAGGTAGAAAGCAATCCGAGTAAACCAAAGCAATGATCACCATGCAAATGAGATATGAAGATGGCATTGATTTTCCCAAAATGAATGCGGGAACGTCTGAATTGTATCTGAGCACCCTCACCGCAATCTATCATAAAAGCCTTTCCTCGCAATTCTATAATTTGCGAAGTAGGATAATGTTTAAGGGTGGGCAATGCACTGCCACACCCTAATATATGAATTCTAAAAGGTTCCATTAAATCTTATCTAAAAATAAATTATTTTCCTCTTACAAGAAACTTATACCCAACGTTTGAAAATATATTATACTTGACGCTTGAAAGTAAAGATTCCAGCATTATTTTCCAAATACATACTGTCAGGACCCAGTTCATCAATCATAAAAGTATCCTTGTTGAGCAACAACTTACCATTGAGAATCTTCCAGGAAGTCCAAGGATTCTGTTCTGCCTTCACATTATTCTTGACCTCACCGCCTTCAATAATCTCAAAATTCTTATCCAGACTCGTCCACTTTCCGAGAAGTGAAGTCAGATTAATCACCTGCTGAGCAGCCACATCGCCCAGTTCTTCATTTTTTTGACCATTCAATATCAAAGCGATTCTGTCACCTGCCAACAAACCACCTTTCACGATGTTAGGTTCTTCATCATCGATGAAGACGTTCATGGTATCTCCAGCATCTGTTATCAACTGAAGATTATGCATTGTGGTGCCATCACCGCAAATACCATATATAGTCGAGTCAGGAACATCAACATCTGCTGTATCAACAACAGAAATGACATTGGATGTTTTACGTTCCTTACAGCTGTTAACGACAAACAGGCTTACTAAAGCTATTGTTATAAAAAATAATTTCTTCATATTTAAATCTCCTTATTCTTTATTGTTCTCAATTTTTGCGATATTGTCTATATTCGCAGGATAACCAATAATCGCAGGATCATCTATATTCCGAATACTATCAAAATTTTAACCCATTCTTTTATAGATTTACCTTATCTTTTATTTTATATTACGCTTTTCTGTAGATTTACCTTTACTTAAAATAAATCAGTTTTTATTCGCCTCTTTAGATTGGTCTTCACTCTTCTCTAAAGATTTAGCTTCATTCCATAGCTGATCCATTTCTTCCAATGAAATATCCTTCAGATTTTTTCCCTGTTTTAAGGTATGATCTTCCACATAATTAAAGCGACGAATGAATTTCTGATTGGTATGTTCAAGTGCATTATCGGGATTCAGTTTGTAGAGACGGGCTGCATTGATCACAGAAAAAAGGAAATCACCCAATTCCTGTGTGGATTTTTCCTTATCTTCCTTTGCCAATTCTATTTTCAATTCATCAAGTTCCTCCTGGACCTTATCCCAAACATCCTCTTTGTTTTTCCAATCAAAGCCTACATTTCTTGCCTTGTCCTGTATGCGATAAGCTTTAATAAGAGAAGGCAAGGCATTAGGAACACCGCTAAGCACTCTTTCATTTCCATCCTTCTCCTGCTGCTTAATCTGCTCCCAGGTTTTCTCAACAGCAGTTGAAGTTTTCGGTTTGACTGCGCCCACCTTTTCCAAAGAGCTCTGATCATCATCAGAAGCAGAATCCAGTGATTTACCAGACTCATTTTTCTCTTCCTTATAAACAACCTGACCATTCTCATTGATGTACATATCAGGATTGGAGACACTCCACTCTCCTTCCTCATTCCAATTGATGAAAGGATGCCGGAACATCAGTTTATCTGCCTCCTGATTGCAAACATCGCAGATATCAAACTCACCGTCTTCTCTGCCGATAATACTATAGAACATCACATGCTCCAACACATCGCCCAACTCCTTCTTGATATCCTTGTAATCGCGCTTCATCAAGGCGTCACAAAGCTCGAAAGTCTCCTCGATTGTATTCGGGCGAAGACTCTCGAATGTCTGCTTCTTATCCCATGGACACTGCAGACGCAGACGGTCCTGCACATCCAGCAAGCGACTGAACGCTGCTAACTTTTCTTCTTTCGTATGCATGATTATAACCTCACATTAAAGATTCTTCTTCCACTTCTTTCCCGCTTTCGTATTAAGGAAAATGGCGAAAGAAACAGCAGCTACACACATCATTACATTGAAGAGAAACCAAGCTCCCATAATATCCCAATTCATATTCTTACTCTTTAAATTTTAACAATTCATTGGCAATATAAGCAAGCGTACACCCACAAATAAAGCCTACAAATACACACGCAATATTGATGTCACCCAAGCCCTTACCTGTGAACAGAGGCGACAATCCTCCCACGGCAACGCTACCAAACATCAGCTTCGCCATATCATAGAGAAAACCGGCTAGGAGTTTTCTTCTATCTTGCTCTGAAACTTCTTTTACTGCATTACTAACCATCGTTTTGTGCAAAAATTAATAATTTTGATGCAAAGATAGTATTTTTCGCCCAAAAATTAGTATCTTTGCACCGTTTTTTAAAGAAAAAGAATAAAAATTAGATATAAACAATGGAATTAGCAAGTAAATACGATCCACAAGCAGTGGAAAGTAAATGGTATCAGTACTGGCTCGACAACAAGCTTTTCAGCTCTAAGCCAGATGGTCGTGAACCTTATACAGTGGTTATCCCTCCACCAAACGTAACGGGTGTGCTCCACATGGGACACATGCTCAACAATACGATTCAGGACATTCTCGTTCGCCGTGCACGCATGGAAGGCAAGAACGCTTGTTGGGTACCAGGTACAGACCACGCCAGTATCGCTACCGAGGCTAAGGTAGTCAACCGCCTTGCTCAGCAGGGTATCAAGAAGACTGACCTTACCCGCGAGGAGTTCCTCAAGCATGCTTGGGACTGGACTCACGAGCACGGTGGTATCATCCTCAAGCAGCTCCGCAAGCTCGGTGCCAGTTGTGATTGGGACCGTACAGCATTCACTATGGACGAGACCCGCTCCCGCGCCGTCATCCACGTATTCTGCGATCTTTACAAGAAAGGTCTCATCTATCGTGGTGTGCGTATGGTCAACTGGGATCCTAAGGCTCAGACTGCGCTCTCTGACGAGGAGGTTATCTACAAGGACGAGCACTCTAAGCTCTACCACTTGAAGTATTACGTAGTAGAGCAGGAC
>USJD01000010.1 GCA_900554835.1 uncultured Prevotella sp.
TTCACCCAGGACGCATCGTCCCAGCTACTTGCGAAATCGTGGATATCGCAGGTCTTGTTAAGGGTGCCAGCAAGGGCGAAGGTCTTGGAAATAAATTCTTGGGAAATATTCGTGAGTGCGATGCAATCATCCACGTAATCCGTTGCTTCGACGATGACAATATCGTACGTGAGGGTGGCGCTAAAGTTGACCCATTGGAGGACAAGAGCGTTATCGATACAGAGTTGCAGCTCAAGGACTTGGAGACTATCGAATCCCAGCTCGCCAAGCAGCAGAAGACAGCTGCTGCAGGCAACAAGGACGCTAAAGTGATGGTTACCGTTCTGGAGGCTTACAAAGCAGAGTTGGAGCAAGGCAAGAACGCACGTGGCGTTACTTTCGAAAGTAAAGAAGAGCAGAAGGTGGCTCACGATCTCTTCCTCCTCACTACGAAACCAGTACTCTACGTAGCCAACGTAGATGAAGCTTCTGCCAAGAGCGGAAATGAATACAGCAAGAAGGTAGAGGAAATCGCTAAGGAAGAAGGTGCCGAGTGCATGGTTATCGCTGCGAAGACAGAGGAAGACATTGCATCTCTCGAAACCTACGAAGACAAGCAGATGTTCCTCGAAGAACTCGGATTGGAGGAAAGTGGTGTTAACCGCCTCATCAAGAAGGCATACGCTCTCCTGAACCTTGAGACATTCATCACTGCTGGTGAGATGGAGGTAAAGGCATGGACTTACCACAAGGGCTGGAAGGCTCCTCAGTGTGCTGGCGTCATCCATACCGACTTTGAAAAAGGATTTATCCGTGCAGAGGTCATCAAGTACGACGATTATATCCAGTATGGTTCTGAGGCTGCAGTCCGCGAGGCTGGTAAACTCGGTATCGAGGGTAAGGAATATGTCGTTCAGGATGGCGACATCATGCACTTCCGTTTTAATGTTTAATTATGACAAACCTGCTTAATTATATCGTTTGGGATCCAGATCCTATTCTTGCGCATCTGGGTCCTTTGACCATCCGATATTACTCCACTTGCTGGCTTATCGGTTTACTTTTGGGCTATCTGCTCATGCAGCGACTCTACAAGCAGCAGAAGTTGGGCGATGCCAAGTTTGAGCCTCTCTTCCTTTATATCTTCTTCGGTATTCTGGTAGGTGCACGTCTCGGTCATTGCCTCTTCTACCAGCCTGAGTATTTCCTTACGCAATGGGATCACTTCATCGAGATGCTGATACCTATGCACCACATGCCGGATGGCAGTTGGAAACTTACAGGATATGAAGGACTGGCCAGTCATGGTGGTGTATTCGGAATGTTTGTTGCCATCTGGCTCTACTGCCGCAACATGAAGGTAAAGGGCTGGGTTGTGCTCGACAATATGGGTATTGTCTCCGGTATTGCAGCCATGTTTATCCGTCTGGGTAATCTGATGAATTCAGAGATTATCGGCAAGGTGACTGATGTGCCTTGGGCATTCATCTTTGTTCGTGAAGATCAATACCCTCGCCATCCAGGACAACTCTACGAGGCCATCGCCTACCTCATCATCTTCTTGCTCATTCTCTTCATCTATAAGAAGAAAGGTCCTAAGAGTGTGGGTACAGGCCTATATTTCGGTCTCTGTATCACCCTCATCTTCACCTTCCGTTTCTTCATCGAATATACGAAGGAGATTCAGGTGGCATTTGAGGCTGGACTTCCTATGGATATGGGACAGATATTGAGTATCCCACTCATTCTTCTGGGAGTTTGGAGCATCGCCTCCAGCTTTAAGAGAGCAAAGGCTCAGGAAGAAAAACAAGAGAAATAGGACTTGTTTGGGTCTTGTTATGTCATCGCGGATAGTAGTATTTACTTTGCCGAGGCAGTAATACTTACTTTGTCAATGCAGTAGCATATAGGAACCATTTTCAATTTTAACCATACAGTTAGAACTGTTTTTCTATAAAATAAGAAACTCTCCCTTGCAGGAATCCAATCCTGAACAAGGGAGAGTTTTTATTTTCAATTCATCATTATTTACTTCTTATCTTCCCATCAAAATCTTCTTGATTTCATTGAGTTTGTTCAAAGCCTCTACCGGTGTGAGATTATTGATGTCCAAACCCAATATCTCATCGCGTATCTGACTCAAAACCGGATCATCAAGCTGGAAGAAACTGAGTTGTACTCCATCCTTCGGTTCATCCAGATGCTGCATATTAGGTTTGCCGGCAGCACCCACACCCGCATTGTCATCCTCCAGTTGTTTCAGTATAACATTGGCACGATTTACTATGCTACGAGGCATACCGGCTATTTCAGCCACATGAATACCAAAAGAGTGCTCGCTTCCACCCGGTTCCAACTTACGCAGGAAGATAACCTTGCCATCCACCTCCTTCACGCTTACATTGAAATTCTTGATGCGAGGAAAGTTCTTTTCCATCTCATTCAGTTCGTGATAGTGGGTAGCAAAGAGCGTACGTGCTTGCGCCTTCTTGTGCTGATGCAAGTATTCCACGATAGCCCAAGCTATTGAGATTCCATCATAAGTAGAAGTACCACGTCCTAACTCATCAAAGAGAACCAGAGAACGAGGAGAAACATTATTCAGGATATTCGCAGCCTCAGTCATCTCTACCATAAAAGTAGATTCACCAAGCGAGATATTATCACTGGCACCCACACGGGTGAATATCTTATCCACCAGACCTACTCTTGCACTCTCGGCTGGTACGAAACAGCCTACCTGTGCCAGCAGAACTATCAAGGCCGTCTGCCTTAAAAGCGCAGATTTACCGGCCATATTAGGACCCGTAATCATCATAATCTGCTGCTTTTCAGTATCGAGCAACACATCGTTTGGCACATATCGCTCACCTAAAGGCAACTGAGTTTCTATCACAGGATGGCGTCCCTGCTTGATGTCGAGCACCTCAGAATCGTCGATGACAGGACGCACATAGTGGTTTTCTTCCGATGCCTTCGAGAAGGAAAGAAGACAGTCCATACGGGCAATGAGGTTGGCATTGATTTGTATCTGAGGAATATACTCTTGCATCGAAGCTATCAGTTCATTGAAGAGTTGGGCTTCGAGAATCAAAATTTTCTCATCGGCACCGAGAATCTTCTCTTCATATTCCTTCAGTTCCTGAGTAATATATCGCTCTGCCTGAGCAAGCGTCTGCTTGCGAATCCAGTCTTCAGGCACCTTGTCCTTGAAGGTATTGCGCACCTCTAAATAATAGCCAAATACATTATTATAACCCACTTTCAGGCTGGAAATACCTGTTTTCTCTATCTCACGCTCCTGTATTTTGAGCAGATAGTCCTTACCATGCCGGCTGATGGAACGCAGATCGTCCAATTCTGCATTGTAGCCATCAGCGATAACATCGCCCTTATTGATAAGCTGCGGAGGATCCGGCTGGATTTCCTTTGCTATCCGTTCTTTCAGCGTTTCACAGAGATTGAGTTGCTCACCCACTCGCTGCAAGGCTTCATTCTTGGCATGTTGACAAGCCACCTTGATTGGCTGGATAGCCTCCAAGGCATGTTGCAATTGCACAACTTCACGAGGCGAAACTCTACCCACAGCCACTTTGGAAATGATACGTTCCAGGTCACCGATACGATGCAGTTGATCATCCATCAACTGCTTGAACTCCGGTTCCTTGAAGAAATATTCCACGATGTCGAGTCGTTCATTGATTGGACGCACATCTTTCAGCGGAAAGACAAGCCAGCGACGGAGCATACGGCCTCCCATTGCCGTTACGGTGCGGTCGATGACATTCAGAAGCGACGAACCATCGTCCTGCATCGGGGCCACCAGTTCGAGACTACGGATAGTAAAGCGGTCCATACGCACGAACTTATCCTCCTCAATACGGGAAAGTGCTGTAATATGATTGATTTGGGTATGCTGGGTAATCTCCAGATACTGCATGATGGCTCCGCTGGCAATGATACCGTTCTTCAGATGTTCTACACCAAAACCCTTCAAAGATTTGGTCTTGAAATGACCGAGGAGTTTCTGTCGGGCAGTCTGTTCGGTAAAAACCCAGTCGTCCAATTCGTATGTACAGTATTTAGTTCCGAAACACTGTTCGAATTTCTGTTTCATGGCACGATCATAAAGCACTTCTTTCGGCTGGAAGTTGCCCATCAACTTCTCCACATAGTCGGGAGTACCTTCCCCTGTAAGGAATTCGCCCGTAGAGATGTCGAGGAAGCTTACACCACAAGAAGCTTTTCCGAAATGGACAGCAGCAAGGAAATTGTTCTCCTTGTAGTTCAAGACATTATCGTCCATCGCCACACCCGGAGTCACCAGTTCCGTAATGCCACGCTTCACCATCTTATCCATCTGGCTAAGCCCCTTCTTACCCTTGATTTCCAAGCGTTTCTTCTTTGGATCTTCCAGCTGGTCGCACACGGCAACACGCTTGCCGGCACGTATCAACTTAGGCAGATAAGTATCGAGTGCATGATGAGGGAAACCAGCCATCTCAGCACCACCTGCCGAACCGCCATTATTACGACGAGTCAGGGTAATACCGAGCACCTTGGAAGCCTCTATAGCATCCTCGCAATAAGTTTCATAGAAGTCACCACATCGGAAAAGCAACAGTGCCTCGGGATGTTTCGCTTTCATCTCAAAAAACTGCCGCATCATCGGCGTAAGACCTTTATTATCGTTTGCCATTATATTTTTCTATCTTATTTCTGAATCTAAAACATTGTCGACAGAACTCTTTTGTTCCCCAAATACAGAGAACGCAGATTCAATATCAGAAATGCAAAAATACAAAATATTATCCAAAGGCAAGTTACCTAAAGGTAACATTTAGACATTTTTAAATCAATATCTTCCGTAATCACATGAGAAATGCGTATTTTTGCAAGATAAAAATGCTCATTCTTATGAGTCTAAGCTTTTATTAACTGAAAAAATGAAAAGAAAACAGATATATATTGCTATCATATCCCTCGTTTGCTGCACGCTCATTGCAATCGGGGTCACTCTTCATCTGCGCAATCAGAAGGAGCCTCAGCCTACCGCTGTCAAAGCACCAGATACCCGCAAGAAGAAAACCGTGGCAAAAGATACCATCAAGAAGATAAAACCTGTCATCAAGCAGGACTTCAATATCATAGGTACCCTGAGAGATACTGACGGAAAAGGTGTGGCGAACGTCATCGTAAGCGATGGATATAACTGCGTGAAGACTGATTCGCTCGGAAGATACAAGATGAAACGGGACAGTCTTGCCCGCTTCATCTACTACTGCGTGCCTGCCGACTATGAGATTCCTACCCATTCTGCTACAGATCGCACGGCTTGCTTCTACCAGCCAGTATCCAAGAAAAAGAAAATATATGATTTCACCCTGAAAAGACTACCTGGAGGAAAGGAAATCAGTTATAAGATGATTGTCATCGGCGACCCGCAGGTTACCAATGCCTACAGTCCTTATTATACCTCGCCCACCGACAACCCCATCAAGAAGAGCGACGTAGAGCGATTTACCACCCAGACGATGGCAGATATCAAGCAGACCATCAGAAGTCTGCCTGCCGGGACTCCCGTCTATGGACTCAGCATGGGCGATGACGTACAGTATTACGGAGGCTATAATGCCCACCTGGAGAGGCAGATACGCCAAGCCTTGGGCTCATCAGAGATGCGCCTCTTCTCCGTCATCGGCAATCACGACCAGGACGGAAAGGCACTCTACAGACGTAAATGGGAGGAAAACTTCGGACCTACAGACTACTCTTTCGACCGTGGTGATGAGCACTTTGTATGCATCAACAACTGTTTTTTCTATCGTGGGAAAGCCTATTATTCACCAGGCGAACTGAGAGAGCGTCAGATGCGCTGGCTCAAGCAGGACCTCGCCCTCACGCCCAAAAACAAAAAGGTAGTACTCTGTTACCATATTCCTTTCACCTTCGGAAATGCACCTTTCGGCAAAGCCAAACCTCTTGGCATAGAGAATGAGAAGGGACATTATTCCTCCTCTCGCCTATCCCAACTTCTGGCACTTCTGCATCAGTTTGAGGGAGGATACGAACTGTTTTGCGGTCACACCCATTTCGCCTGCAACCATGAAATCCGGTATGAGGGCGAGGATGTGATGGAGCATTGTCATGCTGCAGCATGTGGTAATATCTGGCAATCCAACATAAATATCTGCGGTACACCAAACGGCTATTATGTCTATCAGTTCATTGGTACCCGCCTTACCGATTGCTATTATAAGGGCACATTCTGGGATAAGAACAAACAGATGACCATCTTCAGAGCACAGACCGACTTCAATGGAGAATCGTATGCTGCGGACTGGGGACTTTCCAAAGATAAAGATAAGAATATACTGGTAGCCAATGTCTTTAACGCCGACTCCCACTGGCGGGTTGTGGCAATAGAAGATGGCAAGGAATACCGGATGCACCGCATCAGCAGCAAAGGTCAGGATGCCTTTGCCGCTGGCTATCATCATAAATACAGCGAATCAGTATCCTATCGTTTTGTGAGCAAGGGCAACAATTATCTGCTCATGAACCATCTGTATTATTATGTCCCAAAGAATCCAAATGCCAGAATAACAATCAAGGCTTCAGACCCTTATGGTCATACATTTACCGCAGAGAGTACCGAAGCGGTCAGTGAGCCTTTCTTCAATTACGCTCACTACTATGAGCAGGAGAATCAGGAATACAAGAAGGCAAGAAACTCCCTCTTGCGAGATTCTACCATAAATAGGCAGAAAGATTCGACACGGAGTAATCGACATACAAAGCTATAAGCATAAAATAACATAAAGCATAAGACAATGGCAAAGAACAATACCCCAAAAGCTGGCAAGACTGAAAAGAATGCCAAGAATACAGCAACGAGTACAAAGAAAACCACAAAGAAAAAGAAAAAAGTCAAGGTTTCTCATATCGTTAAACCAGCAGAAATGACTCTGGAAGAATGGCAAATCAAACTTCGCAAACAAGTGACAGAAACAGAACACTTCAATATCAGTTGTGTAGATGATGAACTTTGCCCTGGCGAATATATCGTTCGCAATCCAGAGAAAAATAACGAGTACAAGGTAGTGTATCGTGGAGCCAATAGCGAATGGAATTATTGTTCTTGTATGGATTTCAAAACTTCAAAACTTGGCACATGTAAGCATCTCGAAGCCGTGAAGAAATGGTTTAGTGGAAAACGAGGTTTACATGTACATCGTGAGCTTCCTCCTTACACCTCTGTCTATCTATCTTACAGAGACGAACGATGCGTGAAGATTCGCATCGGAAGCGAAAACAAGGAAGCATACGAAAAACTTGCCAAAGATTATTTCGATGAAAAACATGTTCTAAAGAAAGCTGCCTATGCCCATATCGGATCTTTCTTAAAGCAAGCCCGCCAAATTAGCGATACATTCAGATGCTATAAAGATGCCATTGACTTTATCATCGACAAACGAGAGAAATCTACAAGAGAGAAGATAGTCAAGACGTACGATGATAAGAAACTAGATAATCTTCTGAAAGTTAAACTCTATCCTTACCAAAAGGAGGGTATCCGCTTTGCAGCCAAGGCAGGAAAAGCTATCATTGCCGACGAAATGGGTCTCGGCAAGACAATCCAAGCCATAGGAACAGCCGAACTTCTAAGAAAAGAAGGACTCATCGGCTCTGTACTCATCCTCTGCCCTACCTCCTTGAAATACCAGTGGCGCAGTGAAATCAAAAAGTTTACTGATGCCGAGGTCTTTGTTATAGAGGGAAATCATCTCAAGAGAAAGGATGCCTACAATCGTCCAGAACCTTACAAGATTATCTCCTATAATAGTGCCGCCAACGACATTAAGATACTCGGCAGTCTGCAAACCGACATGCTCATCATGGATGAGGTGCAACGCCTCAAAAATTGGAATACCCAAATTTCCCGTGCAGCAAGAAAGATAGAATCCGATTACTCCGTGATTCTATCGGGTACACCTTTAGAGAATAAACTTGACGAACTATACTCCATCGTGGAATTTGTCGATAATTTCCGTCTTGCCCCATACTATATTTTCAAGGAAAACCATATCATCACCGACGAAACAGGCAAAGTATTGGGATACAAGAACTTGAACAAGATAAGCGAAAAACTCAACGACATCCTCATCCGCCGTCGCAAAAAAGACGTGAAACTCCAGATGCCCAAGCGAATGGACAAAAATCTCTTCGTACCTATGACAAAGGAGCAGATGGGAATGCATGCAGAATGGCAATTCCAAGTAAGCTTCCTTGTGAAAAGATGGCGCGCCCACCATTTTCTTTCAGACAAAGACAGAAAGCGTTTACTCCTGTTGTTATCACAGATGCGCATGGTATGCGATAGCAGTTATATTCTCGACCAAAAAACGAGATTCGACACCAAGGTGGATGAATGTATCAATATTATCAGCGACATCATCAGCGAAGAAGGTGAAAAGGTTGTAGTATTCAGCCAATGGGAACGCATGACTCGCCTCATCGCCAAAGAACTGGAGAAGAAAGAGATCGGTTATGAATACTTACATGGCGGAGTCCCATCCGAAAAACGTAAGAACTTGGTGGATAACTTCATGAATGAACCTTCAAGCCGAGTTTTTCTTTCTACAGATGCTGGCAGCACAGGCTTGAACCTGCAGGCTGCCGCTACCATTATCAACATAGACCTGCCTTGGAACCCTGCCGTTCTCGAACAGCGCATAGGGCGCATCTATCGCCTTGGTCAACAGAATAATATTCAAGTTATCAATCTTGTAGCTCCCTATTCCATAGAACAAGGAATGTTGGGCAAGTTACGCTTCAAGACTTCCATGTTCGAGGGTGTGCTGGATGATGGAGAAGACTCCGTATTCATCAGCGATGATAAGTTCACCAAGATGATGGAGACTGTGAGTGGTATCGTGGAAGAAGTGGAGGAAGCTTCAAATTCTTCCGATGCAGATGCAGAGACTTCTGCTTCCACTATATCCATCGAAGAGGAAGAACAACCAAAGGTTTCTCCTAACGAAGAAAACAAGGAAACAAAGGATGAGAATTCTGTAACTTCCGAGGATATTTCTACAAATACAACTGAGGCTGATATACCAAAGAACCCAGTTGACACAGAATATCTGGAGCCTACAGAAGCCAAGACTTCGGAAAGAAACGAGAACCCAATCAACACCGCTCAACGAGCACAAGGTACAGGAACATCTCGTCGCACATCTCTACCAAAGGAGTTGGTTGCCCAAGGCGTATCTTTTCTTTCAGGCTTGGCAGAGACCTTGAAGTCGCCAGAGGCGACAGCGCAACTGGTTGATTCCATCGTAGAGAAAGATGAGCAGACTGGCAAGACATCCATCAAGATTCCTGTGGAGAGCAAGGAAACTGTTGCGAATCTCTTTACCCTCATCGGCAAACTATTTGCGAAATAAGAATATTGTACCTTGCAACCATTTTCCCAACATGGAGAAAATGGTTGTGGAAAGGATAAGGAATAGAGCCAAAAATATCAAAACCTGTCGCAATCTCAATAAAAAAGTGAGATTGCGACACTTTTCTCGCCAGAAAGTTGTCGCAATCTCATATTTTTTGTAACTTTGCGACAGGTTTTAACAAATAAAGACAAATATGAAGAAGAATATCGTAGGAAGAGAACAAGAGATTGAAAAGCTTGAGAACTATATCGCAAGCCGCAAATCGGAGTTCATAGCCATCTATGGTAGGCGACGTGTGGGAAAAACCTTCCTTGTAAAGGAACTTTTCGAAGGTCAGTTTGTCTTTCGCATTACAGGCAAAGACAATGTCTCTACCAAAGAACAACTCGTTAACTTCAACTTTGCACTCAACGACCAGTTGGGTGTGGATGCTCATACCCTGAATTGGACTGAAGCTTTCAGACTTCTCCAAAAAGCATTGGAAGAAAAAACAGAAACTCCAAAAATCATATTCTTCGACGAATTGCCTTGGTTTGATACCCATTCATCCAAGTTTATTAGTGCGCTCGAACACTTTTGGAACGACTGGGCATCCTATCGCAATGACATCAAGTTGATTACTTGTGGTAGTGCCACCACATGGATGCTCGACCAAGTCATCAACTCTCGTGGCGGTCTCCACAATCGTGTTACCCACAATATTCTTTTATCTCCATTCAACCTTCATGAGGTAGAACTCTACTTCAAGTCGCAAGGTTTCTCCTACGAGCGACCAGAGATGATCGAGTGCTACATGGCAGTAGGCGGAGTAGCTTATTACCTATCTCTTTTCGAAAGTGACAAGAGCGTAGCACAAAATATCCAACAATTATGTTTCACCCGAGGCGGAGAACTCACCGAAGAGTTTGAACGCCTCTTCAAGTCCCTTTTCAAAAAAGCCGACAACCACTTGGCGATAGTCACTGCCCTCAAGAACAAAGGCAAGGGAATGACTCGCATAGAACTTCTTGACACAACACATTTACCAAACAATGGTAAGTTCTCGCAGTTGCTCCGTGAGTTAGAGCAATGCGATTTCATACGCAGTTACTCTCCTTTCGGCAAGTCGAAGAAAGAGATTATGTATCAGTTGATAGACCCATTCTGCTTGTTCTACTTCAAGTTTATGCACAACAAGGGTACTTTTCTTGATAACCACTGGATCAAGATGCATACTACAGCAGAATACAACTCTTGGTGTGGACATGCCTTCGAAATAGTTTGCTTGCATCATATCAATCAAATCGTTAAAGCCCTTGGCATTGATGGTAGTATCAATACCCCTTGCTCATGGTCTTATCGACCATCGCCAAAGGTAATGGAAGATGAGAATGCAGACGAAGACTTGAAACACGGCACTCAAATCGACTTGTTGATAGACCGCTCCGACAAGTCCATCTCCATCTGTGAAATGAAATATTGTGATGGTGAATATGAGATAGACAAGGCATACGACAGCCATCTTGCCCACCGCCTCAAAGTATTCAAGAAAGTAACGAGGACCACCAAGACCCTCATCCCAACTTTCATCACTCCTCATGGGCTATATAATAATATGTATGCGAGGAAGATAAGCAGACAAGTAATAGGGGATGATTTGTTTGAGTGATTTCTGCCAAAGACGAGCAGACTGACGAGACTTCCATCAAGATTTCTGTTGAAAGCAAGGAAACAGTTGCCAATCTCTTTAGCCTCATCGGTAAATTGTTTGCGAAATAGGAATAAAGATTCAGAATATGATTACATTGACGAAACCTCAGAAGAAGATTGCTCGCAAGCTCATTGCTTGGGTTTGCAACGAGAATGCACGAAGTTCTTGGAGAAGACCAAGAACTTCGTGGACAAGAATGTACCAACCGAAGACGCTCATGACATCTATATCAAGCTATTCAACAAAGTACATGATTTCGACGAGCATATAGCCGAACGATACGACGATCTCGGAGGCTCTTATTATTACCTCACCGTATATAGTCTATACGTTGAAGGAGTCTTGACAGATGAAGACATTCGAGAGTTTGACGATGAGTTATACAATCGGCTAAGAGAAACAAAGAGGTCTTTTCAAGAAGAATAAGACATAGCCAATTACACAAAAAGTATAAATATAGAGGTACTTTTTGTGTAATTGCCCTTTGAATCACATAAAATTTGCTCTTTTCTAGCAAAAAGTCAACAAAAAATATACAACTTTAGAAAATAATCACTACCTTTGCCACAGAGTTGGAGTAACAAGGCAATAGCTAAGTTATGACGAAGACTTGATTTTAGGTAACTTGAGCGTTAAAGATATTACCCTTTCTACGAAATCCGGAAAATTTCACTACCAAGGGTGATGGCAATGACGCTCACGCTTTGGGAATATTGTATCCTTTCGTGAGGAATCAATATATCATAAAGCGTGGGCTATTGTTTTTTGTTTGGTAGTGGGTCTTTCCGGAACCTCGTAGAAAGCAATATTCAATAGTTCCCACGCTCGTTTCGTTTTATTAATGGCCGAATCTGGTGGACTATAGGCATGTATGAGATTATGGAGAAGTACCATCTTAAAAAGTTTATTACTCCACCCCTCATTGCTATCATAGCTCTGCTATCCAGTTGTTGCATCCACAAAAATGCAACCTCAATCTCCAATGCCAATTTGTTCTGCGACAAAACTAACAAGGATAGTACTGTTTCCAGCACAAAAGCTGATTCCATCTTGCTTGCATTACAAGATGCTGATAGCCTAGCTCTTTATTCCATAGCAAGTCCTCAGCAGCAAAAAGACTCTATTGCCTACGACTCTATCAAACAATACAAGATTGCAAAAAGCTATGGAAAGGTTAAGTCCACCCTTACTTCGATTTATAATTTTCTGATGGCAGAAGATGGAATTTTGAATTCAAACTATCTGCTGCCCAAACAAGCATTTTATCCAGATTTCGTCCTTAGATGTTATAAGGATAGCACAACAACGACTCTGCTATTTTCTTTTGGATCAGAAGAGCTAAAAGTGATTACCCCGAAAAGCAATTCTAAGACTTATCAAATCTGCCAAATGAAAAACGTCTTACGTTGGTTCAACTTAGTTATACCCGATAATGAATACATCAAAAACTTATTAAAATGGAAACAATAAGAAAGGCTTTAACTTTGCTTCTATTGGCATTCGCCATAGCGATACCAACAAACTGTCAAACCTTGCATGCCATCATCTTTGCCAACACCAAGTGCCCTGGAGAAAAGCCAGGTAGCACAGGCATCGGGCCATCTGTGACCTGTGACTACCAGCGAATGAAGATAGAGTTTGAGACAATGGCAAGTTTCTTAAACTACAAAAAGGACTTCCAATGGTACGAAGGTAGCCCAAGTAACTTCTGTAGAGGAAAACTAGAGTCTGCGCTCAACAACCTATCTTGCGGAAGTGATGACATCGTGATATTCTATTATTCGGGGCATGGAGGACGTTCCCCACAAGACACCCAAGACCCATTTCCTTGGATGCAATTAGTGGTTGACCCTTACCATACCCCATGGGCTGCTTCTCAATACTGTTCCTTATCACAAGTTTTACAGAGAATTAAAGCCAAACAGCCAAGACTGGCTATCGTTTTAGGCGACCTTTGCAATAGTTTGTCTAATGCAATTCCTCAAAAGGACATTCCTGAGATGAAAGGAGCAACCAAGATGTCAAAAGCACCTTGCGACTTCTACAAAGACTTGTTTTTAAAAGTAAAAGGAAGCATCATAGCCTCATCGAGTAAACCTGGAGAAACTTCAGCTGCTTGTGAAGATGGCGGTGCATTTACCATTTGTTTTACAGAAGCATTACAAATTATGGTCAGCAATAATATGGAACCCGATTGGAATATGCTCCTAAATGGTGCAAAATTAAGAACTTCCAAGCTAACTGCAGGAAAACAAAATCCCATCTATGAGACTCATTTACTAAAGGTATCAAATGTGCCAACAACAAATTCTATAGGACAAGGGCAACAAACAACCCAACCAGAAAATGACGGTAGCATAGACGAGTACTTGACAACAATAGGTAGCAGCAATACCCCTATCAAAGAAAGGATTAGCCTCATTAGCACCACTCTCAACAAGTTCTTTGCTTCTCCCCAAGCCAAGATAGAGGTTGTAGGAAAGGATGGTAAAACTATAGTTGGTACTAAGTACGCCTCTATGTACTTAAACAACTTGAGCATAGCACGTAATCTTGTCAAAGTTATTGCTGTCAACCAAACAGAAAGTAGCAATGGGAAAATGACTTATCTCAAAGTTCACGAAATGTATCAATAATAAAACTGAATAAAGCAATGAAAAATCTACTCATAACACTTCTACTGCTTGTATGTTCATATAGTGCGCAAGCCCAAACCAATAACCTAACCCAAGAGCAAATCGAAAGTTTCAAGACACGCTGTGAAGAAACAATTGAGGCTTTTCAGTACGGACTTGAAATCATTGGTGACAAAAGCCAAGACAAGGTTGTTAAACAACATTACAAACAGAATATTCTTTCCTTCTTTATGGGTGATGGAAAGCCATACCAAGACCTTGATGGAAACATGCATCCTGCTGTAAAGATGGAAATCTCCACACTAAGATACAGCAATATCATCAATAAGCGCACTCTCAAATTAACAGAATATCTGGAAAATTTGGAAAACCTAAAATACGTGGAAGTCAAGATACAAAAGGCCCAAACTTGTGTCATCAGTAACTTATATAAAGTAGGTGACCGTTATGAGGGCACTGTTTCCATATTCCAATATTTCACTGGACGTACAAAAGATAATGTCATTTATCGAGACAGAACCCAAAAAGACATCAAGATCTACGTTGATAAGGTAAAGGATGGTTCTCTTGGAGAATTTTGGCAATTGAAACTTGGAGATGTAAACGTAGTGGAAACTGTAAAATTATAAAGTCATGAAAAGATATATATTGACCTTTTTGGTTATCGTTATTGCACATACTGCATTCGCTCAATTTGCAACAACCTTCATTGATGAAACCGAACTTCAATTCAAGGTTAAGCAAATTGACGAGTTCATGCAACGTTTCAATTACGACATCACATACGATGGGAAAAAGCCTACAGCGCAAAAAGATTCCATCAAGTACAAGGAAAATAGAGTAAAAAATATGTTTACCCTATTCAACCTTGACAAATACATGGATAAAAACAAGAAACCTAAGAAACTCGCAGCCGATTTGATTGAATATGCAATACAAAACGATTGTAAACTAAACTACACAGATTCAACATGGACTGCCATCTTGAAATGTTGGGGTATATACCAAGGACAAAAGAGAATCATCAACTTGTACCTCAATGTGGAAAAAATTAAAGATGTGGAATACAAATGGGTTATCAGCAAAGTAGATGGAAAGATGTTTGATACCCTCAAAGACACCATCGACACCAAGGTCTTTATTTCACCTGCAGAGCACGGCATCGGCTTTATGTCTTTGCCTACTACTATTGGAACAAATGCACATTTGGTTAGTTCATTAGATTACAAAGGACATAAAAACGACAATCTATCCATATTCAACTATCTGATAGCCAACAAAGCATTAAAGATAACTTCCATAGAGAAAGTAAGCTACCACTACATACTTGGCAAATACTGCTTTGACGTTGAACGAATCGAAAAAGAAAAGTCCTACAACAAAGGATGGCTTATTAATAATATAAAATGTGAATGATATGAAAAAGTTTATTCTACTATTCCTCGCTTTTATCCCATTACTCTCTATGGGACAAGTAACAGAGATGCAAAAGCAAGAAGCATTGTCCACTGCCTCTAAGTTTTGTTCGTTGCTGGCACAGTTCAGCAATGGTGGTATAACATATTTGGGAAATGACCAAAAGATTTTTGCGTTATGCTCTACATCCCACATGTCTACCTATGATGACATCAATTCTCAAAAGGAAGTGATGCTCAATGCGTATTTGGCTTTAATCACCAAGAAATACAAGAATCATTTAAAAATGACATTCTCCACTCCACAGTTCAAAGAAGCATACGCTTTGCCAAAAATCCAACTCGCAACAAGATATCATTCACCAAGTGGAGATATGGGAGGTGTTGGATTAGATTTTGACAGAATCGGATATGATGATATTTATATAGTGTTCTATATAGAACATAAAATTGGAACTCTTAACAAAGTCACCAACCGCCAATTAGTCTATAGTGTGAAAGAAAAGAAAATCTTGTCTTTCTCTGTTGGAAACAGTCCATTTATTCTTCTTTGTAAAGCATTAGACTTATACAAAGAGAAGAAATATGCACAAGCATTAGAATGCTGCGACAAAGCTATCGCAAATGAACGATTTGACAAAAAAACAAATTGTGCTGGTTTGGGAATTATGTGTTGCATACAAACCCAAGATTATGATAAAATGTACAAATACACTCCTTACATGGAGAACCAAAGAAGCAATTGGGAACACTATGTAGAAGTCTTAAAAGCACTATCAAAAGAAGACATTGAAACAGCTATAAGGCATTTATTAATTATTGCCAACAGTGATTTTCCTACTAGGTATGATGCACAGGCATTGCTTGGATATCTGTATTATAGAAAAGAAGGGAAAGACTTAACAAAAGCTCTCTATTGGTACAGAAAAGCCATAAAAGAAGGTAGTGCCAATGCAGGCTATTGGTTGTTCTTAGATTACATGGCAAATGACGATTTAGACATAGATGATGAAGAAATAAACAATGCAGTCGAAATTTCCGCAAAACGAGGTTTAATACCTGCATTTTATGAAGTAGCAGTACTTGAAGCCTGCTTCAATAATAATACGGAAAAAGAAGGAGAATGGTATAAAAAAGGTGCAGAAATGGGAGATTTAATGGGAATGATTTATTATGGTTGCTGGCTCTCAGCAACAAAACATAACAAGCAAGAAGCCTTATATTGGCTCAGAAAGGCAAATAATGCACCTAATCTTGGAACTTACCTAAAAGACTATTCTTTTAAAACTCAAGGTATGAAAACCGTTGAAGACATCCAAAAGTTGGTATATAATGTAGAACACGGCATTCCAGTCCGCTCTCCATCCACTCCAATAAATGAAAGCGACTCATCTTCCGCAACTTCATCCACAAACTCATCTTCAGATTACAGACCAAACAATAATTCTTCGGCAACATACAATCCAAGCACAAATACGAATTCACACAGTTCTACAACATCAACTTACAAACCCAGAAAATACAGAAAGCCCTTCAACTGCCCAGATGATGAACATGCCGTTGCAGGCTTATCTGTTGGATATGTTCAGAAACAATGGGCAATCAAAGAAGATGGAGAAACCAACAAAGTTGGTTTTTGGGATGATACCAAACAACTTTCGGGAATCCAAGCCGGTCTAAGAATTGAGCCTTTATTCAAATATGGATTTGGCCTAGACACAGGATTGTACTATGAATACTATTACTCAAAAAGTAGTCCACAAACATACGATGGTGTGGAGTTCCAACCCACAATGAATGAGCATTCACTTTATCTTCCTATCCATTTAGAGTATAGGTTGAACTTTAGTCGTAAATTTCAACTCTTCTTCTATGGCGGTATCGGCTTAGACTATGTACTTTCAGCAAAAGTCAAAACCAATAATGACGAGCTAACATACGATGAAGACGACGCTTACGAATTGAATGACTTGAAAAAGTTCAATACCTCATTAGAATATGGTGGGGGCTTTAGAGTAAGTTGCCTACAATTCAACTTCTCAATGGCAAATGGCTTATTCAACATGTACAAAGAATCCAATGCCGAAATCAAGCAAAACAAAAACTTAATGTGTAGCTTATCCCTCATGTTCTAAACAGCCATGCTACTCCCAAGTAAGAATCCACCTTGCTTGGGAGTATTTATGTTCTTTGCATAAAATTCAAAAAATCCTATTACTTTCCTTGCCACAACCAAATAAAAAGTGTATTTTTGCAGAATTATGCTAAAATAAACGATTATGAAGGAAGAAAAAATTAAAGAATTGTTTGAACAATTCGAAGCTATCGCCAAGAATATAAAGGCATAGAGTGCTGGAGTGCAAGAGAACTTGCACAAGTATTGGATTATTCCAAATGGGAAAGATTTGAAGGAGTCATAGAACGAGCAAAAGACGCTTGCCTTAATGCTGGAGAAAAGATTGAATATCATTTTCCCGGCGTTGGGAAAATGATAAACCTTGCAAAAGGTGCTCAGCGAGAAGTCAAAGACTACATGCTGACTCGTTACGCTTGCTACCTCATCGCTCAAAATGGTGACCCACGCAAGCCACAAATTTCATTTGCTCAAAACTATTTTGCAGTTCAGACACGCCGAGCAGAATTAGTTCAGAAACGTTTGCTTGAATATGAACGAGTACAAGCACGCACAAAACTTACAAGAAACAGGAAAGCGGCGCCGCCTGCAAATCCGCAGGAAAGCGCCGCCCATTGTAAACCTATTCTCGTACAAATATGACTTCTTGAAAATAAAACTACTTTGCCTTGATGACGAAGCGGAATTCGCGGTCGCCATAATGCATGCGGTATTTCTCCATAGGCTTTGTCATCCAGCTATCGATGCAACCTAAGCCGTACTGGCGTTGCTGGATATGTACCTGTGTCAAGCCCTTGTCAACCAAATCACCGCTATGCTGTCCCCAAGCATGCTCCTTTTCATCGCCAGAATCCAAATCCTCAATAGAATAAGGAATGGCACTACACTCCATCGGAGCATACCCCTCGAAAGTAATACCCTTGCCTGATGCAGGATTGAAGATGGAGAAATAACGGATATCTGTATGGTTGCCACTCTCCTGAGGACGAATATAAGGATAATACTCATCCTTTACATCCGACTCATATTTGCCAATAAAGGTAGAAGAATGACGGTCGATATAATTCTCCTCCGGGCCACGGCCATAATACTCCAACTTAGAGAATGATGCAGGCAAATCCAATACCATACCATATCGGAACAAGTCAGCTATCTTAGCCGCTTTATCCGTGGTCATCTTCTCGGTAACAGAAACCTCACCTACCGCATTGATGCGATAACGAAGTACCAACTCAGCCTTCACCTCAGGCATTTCAAAGGTAGCCGTCAAAACAACACTATCCTTCATCTCACTCTTGTCGAATGACTTCAAGTTCATTACAGGATTTTTCCAAACCTTCAACTCCTTCTGCAAAGAAGCACCATAATCATTATCAGTAGGAGCACGCCAGAATTCAGGCTTCATGCTCTCGCGGAATTTCAAGATAGGCTCACCGGCCACGTCAAGATAGTCTATCAAACCCGTCTTCTTGCCTATAGTAACCGACATTCTCTTGGCAGAAACCTTCACATAGCTATTGGTTTCCTCTACCTCTATATTGCTGGTACTCTGGAGTTTCCCTTTCTTACCAGAAATCTTAGTAGAAGTCGCCGCAATAGGAGTATCTACCTTATCAAACTGATATTCATTGATGACAAACTGCTGGCGGGCCATCACCTGTCCTTTCTCTACCAATGGTTCTGTACCATCGCTGGCAAAGGCAAAATTGACTGTAATTTCCTCCTTACTATGTTCAGACTCTGCTTCAGAAATAGCATACTTCAAGGCATCACTCTTCACCATTTTAGTTGTCTGAGGAGCAATACCCTTAGTCTCAGGAATCTCAACAGTAGATAACTTCACGCCATTGGCATAGATAGTTGCAGTAAGGTGCAGGTCATCAATATTCTTGAAGAAATTCTCATTATAGATATTGAAAGCACCATTCACGGCATCCAGATCCTTGATCCATACATTCTGATGCCAATACTGGATTTCGTAGGCATGCGGATTCAAACGGCGGTCTGGAGCAATAATACCATTGCAATTGAAGTTGTAGTCACTGGCAGGATAACGCCCATAGTCGCCACCATAGGTAAAGATTTCCTTGCCTGTAATCGGACTCTTGTCACGCAGACCCTGATCTACAAAGTCCCAGATGTATCCACCCTGATACTTAGGATATTTGCGAATCAGATCCCAGTACTCCTTGAAACCGCCCTCTGAGTTACCCATCGCATGAGCATACTCACATTGGATATAAGGTTTTACGCCATCACTCTTGCAATATTTCTCACTCTCCTCGTAGTCGATGTACATCGGACAATGAATATCTGTCTTACTGTCATATCCACCACGCTCATACTGCACAGGACGAGTCTGATCATAGGCTTTCACCCAGTCATAGGTCTTCTCGAAGTTGATGCCATAGCCACACTCATTACCCAAACTCCATACGATGATGGAAGGATGGTTGATGAAAGTCTTCACATTACCCTCGTTACGCTCGATATGAGTCTGGAGGTATTCAGGGAACTTGGCGAGAGATTTCTCATCATATCCCATACCATGAGATTCAAGGTTTGCCTCGGCAGTCACATAGATTCCATATTCATCACAGAGGTCATACCAGCGAGGATCATCAGGATAATGACAGGTACGAACAGCGTTGATATTCAACTGCTTCATAATCTTAATATCCTGAATCATGCGCTCCACGCTGACCACATAGCCACCATCAGGATCTATTTCATGACGGTTAGCCCCCTTGATCAGGACAGGCTTGCCATTGACCAGGAGCTGTGCATTCTTGATTTCCACATTGCGGAAACCTATCTTTTGAGGAATAACCTCCGATACACCCTGCTTATTTTTCAAAGTAATGAATGCCTTATATAAATAAGGTGTTTCTGCAGTCCATGCCTTCACCCCTGGCACCTTAATAGTACCCTGTACACCTGAAGCCTCGGCAATCTTCTTGCCATCCTTATCACACAATGTAAGAGTAACATTAGTCTTACCACCCTTCAAGGCTACCTGATAGTTCAGGACACCATCTCGGTATTGATTTTCCAAACCTGCATCCAGACGGATATCAGCTGCATGAACTTTCGGACGGGCATAGAGATATACCTCACGGGCAATTCCTGTAAGACGCCAGAAGTCCTGATCCTCAAAATAAGAACCATCACACCAGCGCATCACCTGCATAGCAATGAGGTTTTTGCCTGGTTTCAGATATTTGGAGATATTAAACTCTGCAGCCACCTTGCTGTCTTCGCTATATCCCACATACTTGCCATTCACCCAGAGAGTCAAATTGCTGGTAGCAGAACCTACATGGAAATATACATCCTTGCCCTTCCAGTCCTTAGGCAGGTCAAAGGTGCGGCGATAGGAACCCGTATAGTTGTTGAGTTCGCTGATATAAGGAGGATTTGGGTCAAACTGGGTAGCCCAGGCATAACCGATATTCTTATAAGTAGCATCGCCATAACCATTCAGTTCAAACAAGCCCGGTACAGGAAAATCCTTCCATTGAGAATCATCAAAGTTGGCAGCAAAGAAATTGACAGGACGCTTGTTGTAGTCCTTGACGAAATTAAATTTCCAAGTGCCTTCCATCGAAAGGTAGTTGGCTGAATTTTTCTTCTCGAAAGCCTGAGCCTTATCCTGATTCTCGAAAGCAAAGAACGCAGCACGGCGAGGAGCACGATTCTGCTGATTGACATCTACATTATGCCATCTGTTGGCATCTTGCGCCCTTACTTCGCCATGACCATTAAGAACCATGGCACCCAGTAGGGCAAGAAACATGAAATTTCTTTTGTTCATATTCATGAATATTTATGATTTAAAAACAGGTTTTACCTTATTATATATTTAATGGAACAGTTGACTATCTTCAACATCCGCAAATTCCTTGGAATTATCCTTGCGCATCTGCAGGTTGAGTCCGTTCCACCAAGAAGGCCAGCCACCAGTAATATTGGCTATAAAGACATACTTGATAGGATGTAACCCCTTAGCCAAAGCTACGCAGTTGTCACGATGGGAAATACTCTTCACTTCGCTGGAGTTGTCGATAAGCAACTTACTGTCAATCCAAACCTGGTCGGCACGAGAAGAAACGTAATATACACCATCCTCTGGCACCATCACATATCCCTCGGCAATAGCAGCATAACCATTCTCTCCACGCAGAGTGCGAGCATCGTCAGCCTGCTTCAATTTCATTTCGCCAAAGTTGCGGATAACAGATTTTTCCCAGACGCCATCCGTCCATTCTAAGTCATTCACATGATGATAATACCCCTTGATGCGCTTCATCTCCAAACCCGGCTTTACATCTTTCACCTCAACAGAAGGAGCATAATTCTGTTTCTCCACCTGGATGGTTCTGATGCGACTCATCTTACCAGAAGGCAAAACCGTAGCAATATTGATGATACAATCATGGTTTACAGGGATAGGAGCAGTATAGATCAGAGACTCTGGAGTAGGCATCGTGCCATCCAGTGTATAGACCATCTTCATCGGACGGGAAGTGGTAAAGGTTACGGTAGTATCCTTGGTAATCACCACTTTATCACAGGATCCGTATGGCTGCTCTGGCAGAGGAAGATGATATTTGATACAACGTTCATCAAGTCTTACGAGGTTAGCATCCACTCGTTTGCAGAAATCCGTAAAGTTCTTACGACTCAATGGCGACCATGCCACCTCAGATAGTGCCAGGGCACGAGGATACATCATATACTCCATCTTGGCATTGGAATACATATATTCAGACCAGTTGTTGCATTGCACACCCAAAATATGCTTATCAAGTCCAGCCTTGCGGATTACATCAGGAACAGGGTCGAAACTATAGGTTTTGGCCAGATAGACAGGACTGCTTGGAATCGTGATTGGTTCTATCTTACTGTCGCCCTGATAATGGTCAAGGTAAAGACCACCAGAACCAGGAGTCATGATAACATCATGCCCTTGCTTAGCAGCTTCGATACCTCCATCAATACCTCGCCAAGACATGACGGTAGCATTCTCACTCAATCCACCTTCCAGAATTTCATCCCATCCGATGATTTTCTTACCATACTTCTCCAGCATCTTTTCTACACGCTTGATGACGTAGCTCTGCAGTCTTTCCTCTGCAGAGTGCTTGCCATCGCCCTGAAGATGCTCGTCAACAATACGCTTCTGACAAGTAGGGCAGGTTTTCCAACTGGTTTTCGGGCACTCGTCGCCACCTATATGGAAATATTTACCAGGGAAGAGCGGCACCATCTCCTTGAAGATATCATCCAGGAAATGGAACATCAATTCCTTGCCGGGACACATCACGATGTCCTCGATACCCCAAACCATTCTTGGAGTCCATTGCTCTCCCTTGCAGGACAATTCCGGATAAGCAGCAATAGCCGCCATCATGTGTCCAGGAAGATCCACCTCAGGAATCACCGTCATATAGCGCTTGGTAGCATAATCCACGATATCCTTAATCTCCTCCTGTGTATAAAAACCTCCATAGATAGAACCATCGCCTTCCTTGCGATAACCGCCAATAGAAGTCAGTTTAGGATATTTCTTGATTTCAATACGCCAGCCCTGATCTTCCGTCAGATGGAAATGCATCGTATTGACCTTGAGAGAAGCCATCAGGTCAATCTGCTTCTTCACATTCTGTACAGTAATGAAATGACGGCATGGATCGAGATGGAAACCACGATAACCGAAACGAGGATAGTCTTCAATATCACAACATTGTGCCACCCATTTGACTCCCTTTACCAGAGAAGCACTTTCCACTTCCGCTGGCAACAACTGCAGGAAGGTCTGCATACCATAGAAGGCTCCCTTGCCAGTCTTAGCTTTGATAACCACTCCCTTGGCAGTAACCTGAAGGCGATAGCCCTCCTCATTCATTTTCATCGAAGGGTTGATAATGATAGAGACATTTCCCTTCTTGTTGCCCACATTGACCTCATATCCAGTAGAAGTCTTGAGCTTGCCTGCCAGATAACCAGCTATCGCTTTACCTTCCTCTGTATTGTAGGAAATACTAAGGCTGGAAGGCAAAATAAATTCTCCACGCTGTTGGGTGAGTTTGACTGGTGTTGGAATCACATTGACTTCTGCAGCCAAAGAACACACAGGATTCATCCCCAAGGAAGCCATGAGGGCGAATGCAGGAAATAGTTTCTTAATCTGATTCATATCGTATTCAGTTGTTAGTTTGATCTAGTTATTCAAATATGAGGTTTTAATCTTTCTAATATCTTTTATTAGTTGCCAATATTTTAATAAAATATTTTATTTTGCAAAGATATATGTTTTTTGTGTTACTTCAAAGGTTTTATGGTTAATAAATCTAAAACACCAATACTTTTCGTATCTTGTCATCTTTATGCAGATAAGTGTATATTTGCCACATTATCAGATGTTTACGTGCAAAGGAACAAAATAACTCACGGAAAGAGTGAGACTATTTTCTATCATAAGAATTTTAATAAAAAGGACTTTAAGATAGAAACTCTAAAGTTTACTTATATATATAAAAAGGTGTAGGGGCTAAAAACAGCCTCAAAATAATAAAAAAGCAAAGAAATAAACACATTTAAGGTTTATTAACTACAAAAAAGTTGCACGTATTAATAAAAGCTTTATCTTTGCAAATAAAAAATATTACTTATGAAACAAGAGATAATAAAATATATTAAGAATATAGGTAAAAAAGCTACTATACCTAAGAAAATCTTGGAGCATTTTATATCTCACGGACAATCCACTATCCCGGAAATATCTAAGAGTATAGGAGTAAGTCTCCCAACCACGACAAGCGCCTTGAATGAGATGATGACAGTGGGAATAGTCAAAGAATTCGGAAAGAAGGAAACTGCCATGGGGCGCATCCCAATGCTTTACGGTTTGAAGCCTAAGGCAGGTTACTTTATAGGTGCCAATCCGGAAATGGACAGTCTGGCACTTTCTGCAAGTGATTTCTGCGGCAACCAGATAGTGGAAAAGACAAAAATTCCCTACTGTTACGAAAACACTCCGGAGAATCTGGAAAAACTCGGAAACATCATCAATGATTTCATAGACAGTCTTCCTATCAAGAAAGAGGAAATACTAAATGTCTGTGTCAATGTAGCAGAACGCGTTAATCCTTTTGAAGGAACGGCATACAATATGTTTACATTTACCGAAAAACCTTTGGCAACGGAAATATCAGAAATGATTAATTTACCGGTTTGCATCGAAAACGACACCAGAAGCATGACCTATGCAGAATACATCAAAGGCTGCAGTAAAGGAATGAAAGACATTATCTTTGTGAATGTGTGCTGGGGTCTCGGAATCGGAATCATCATAGACGGTAAACTCTATTATGGAAAGTCTGGATATTCCGGTGAATTTGGACATACACCTGGCTACAACAACAACATCATCTGCCACTGTGGAAAAATCGGTTGCATAGAAACTGAAACTTCTGGCAGAGCTCTGAAAAGAAAATTGACCGAAGCACTACTGGAAGGAAAACAATCCATACTTTCAGACAAGGTGGTAAACAGAAAAGAAGAGTTAAACTTACAAGATATTCTGGACGCCATCGCAAAAGAAGATGTGCTCAGCTTAGTTATCCTACAACATGTTGCAGATGAACTGGGAAAACAACTGGCAGGAATCATCAACGTCTTCAACCCGGAAATGCTGGTCATCGGAGGCGAAATGTCGGCTACAGGAGATTATCTGACATTGCCTATCAGAATGGGCATCAAGAGATTCTCTCTCAACGTCATGAACGAGGATTCTAAGATTGTAACCTCCGAACTGAAAGGTCAAGCGGGCGTAGTGGGAGCCTGTCTCATGGCAAGATACAGATTACTCTATGCTTAGCAAATACCTCTCTCTAACTGACAACTATATATACATGACTAACAAAAATCAACAAAAAACTGATTAAATATAAATCTATCTCTCTATATATAAAGGTATGAGAAGATACATTGTGTACGAAAAAAATAACTTAAACCGAAACAACATGAGAAAATGCTTTCTGATTACCATGATGTTGGGAATCTCAACACTGGCAATTTCGGCACAAAAGACATCCAAGTCACTGGAGCCTGTGCAACCAACTCCTACTACCAAACAGGTAGAATGGCAGAAAATGGAAACATACGCTTTCATCCACTTTGGATTGAACACTTTCAATGACAAAGAATGGGGATACGGAAACTCGGATGTAAAAACCTTCAATCCCAAGAAATTGGACTGCGAGCAATGGGCAAGAACACTTGCTGCTGCAGGTATGAAAGGGGTCATCATCACTGCAAAGCACCATGATGGCTTCTGCCTTTGGCCAACCCATACGACAGATTACTGCATCCGAAACACTCCTTATAAGAATGGTGAAGGTGATGTCGTGGGAGAACTTTCCAAAGCTTGCCAAAAATATGAATTGAAGTTCGGCATATACCTCTCACCTTGGGACAGAAATCAGGCCAGTTACGGCTCACCATATTACCTGAAACTCTACCAGCGCCAACTCAAGGAACTGCTAAGCAACTATGGTGAACTCTTCGAAATATGGTTTGATGGAGCCAACGGAGGAGATGGATGGTACGGAGGAGCAGAGGAAAAACGAACCATCAACAGAAAGCACTACTACGACTTCCCTAAAATCTTCCAGATTGTAGATAGTCTCCAGCCAAATGCCACTATTTTCGGTGATGGCGGACCAGGGTGCAGATGGGTAGGAAACGAAAACGGATTTGCAGGCGAAACCTGCTGGTCTATGATTCCTTCCAATACCGTATATCCAGGCTATAAAAACTACAAGCAACTGCAATTCGGCTGGGAAAATGGTGATCAATGGACCCCCGCAGAATGTGATGTATCCATCCGACCAGGATGGTTCTATCACGAAACTGAGGACAATAAGGTCAAAACCGTTGACCAGTTATGCGATCTTTATTATAGAAGTGTAGGGCACAATGCCACATTCTTGCTTAATTTTCCGGTAAATAAAGATGGGCTCATTCATCCTATTGACTCAGCCAATGCAGTCAACTTCCACAAGAAGATACAGCAAGAATTGTCCAACAATGTCTTGAAAGGCATC
This sequence comes from uncultured Prevotella sp., assembly GCA_900554835.1. Taxonomy (GTDB): domain Bacteria; phylum Bacteroidota; class Bacteroidia; order Bacteroidales; family Bacteroidaceae; genus Prevotella. The sequence continues at coordinate 26,417 of USJD01000010.1, forward strand.
ACTCCTAAAACGGATAGCCAACAAGGCAAAAACATTGGCAAAAATATGACCGACGGGAAATACGACACGTTCTGGGCATCGAAAACGGTCAAAGGAGCAAGCATCGAATTCCGTCTGAGCAAGACACAAGAAATCTCTCGCCTTATGCTTCAGGAATACATCCCATTGGGACAACGGGTAAAAGCCTTTACTGTCTATTATCTCCAAGACAAGAACTGGGTGAAACTCTATCAGAAGGAAGAGACAACGACAATCGGTTACAAGCGCATCCTCAGATTTGACAAGATCAAAACCAATGGTCTTCGCATCGTATTCGATGATGCCCGAGGTTGCCCTTGCATCAACAATATTGCTGCCTACTAAACAGATAGAAATGTCTGTCAGGCAGATATAAAACTGAAATAAGAAAGAATAAAAATATTATCTAAATAACTAACGTAAACAATTACACCTATGAACAAAAAAGTGAATTTTTATTTCGCGGCTCTTTTAGGTACTATGTCACCTCTTTGCGCCGTTCCAGCGTTAGCAAGCCAAAGCTTGATTGCAACTGCTACGCAACAGCAAAATTCCTGTACTGGTAATGTCATCGACCCTGCTGGTGAACCTCTTATTGGCGCTACCATTAGAGTTGATGGACAGGTAGGCGGTACCGTTACCGATATCGATGGTAACTTTACGCTCTCTAACTTAAAGAAAGGTGCCAAACTGACCATTACATCTATTGGCTACAAGGCGCAGACTGTAACATGGAATGGTGCTCCATTGAAAATCACCATGCAAGACGATGCCAACATGCTCGAAGAGACTGTAGTCATCGGTTATGGTACAGTAAAGAAGGCTGACTTAGCAGGTTCTGTTGCTGTGATGGAAGGCAAGAGCTTCAAGGATCAGCCGGTTGCACGTGTTGAGGATGCCCTCAACGGACGTATGTCTGGTGTGCAGGTAATGTCAAGTGGCGTTCCTGGTGGTGCTATGAAGATTCGTGTACGTGGTGCCAGCTCAGTAAACAAGAGCAATGACCCTCTCTACGTAGTAGATGGTATTGTTCGCGAAACAGGTCTTGAAGGTATCAGCCCTGAGGATATCCAGAGCATCCAGGTTTTGAAGGATGCTTCTTCTACCGCTATCTATGGTGCCCGTGGTGCCAATGGTGTTGTGATGGTACAGACCAAGAGCGGTAAGGCAGGTGCAGCCCAGGTTACCTTCGATGGCAGCTTCGGTTTCTCTAACGCTTACAACATCCCTGAGGTAATGGGTACCAAGCAGTATGCACAGGCTTTGGTTGACCACAAGGGTGTGGATCAGAGCGCTGTACAGGATTATTTGAATGGTACCAAGCCAGGTATCGACTGGATGGATCAGTTGCTCCAGACAGGTATTACTCAGAACTATAAGGTTGCCTTTTCACAGGGTAACGAGAAAACACAGACTTACTTCTCTGCCAACTTGATGGATCAGAAAGGTGTAATCGTTGACACCAAGTCTAGACGTTACGCTATCAAGGCAAACATTCATAATAAGGTATTCGATTGGTTGGAGTTGACCGCCGACCTCAACCTTGCTCAGACAGACAACTCTGGTGCAGGCTTCGCTCAGAACCAGGATAACCCTATCTGGGTTGGTTTGAACTACTCTCCTACTATGGAGATGATGGATGCAAATGGAAAGTATAATAAAGACCCATACAACAACATCCAGAACAACCCTTACGGTAATCTTCACGACAGCCAGAACGACCGCAAGCGTACGATGGTAACCGGTCACGTTGACTTGAAGTTCAATCTTCTCAAGGGCTTGACCTTCACCACCACCAACGGTATCGACTATAACGATTACAAGTGGTACAGCTTCACATCTACCAAGGTGAACGCAGCAGGTAACAACATGGGCAACAACGATGCTACCGTTACCGCTTTGCAGTCAACCAACAACTTGACTTACAGCAACAAGTGGGGTAATCACGGTTTGACAGCAACAGGTGTATGGGAAGTTACCTCTAACGAGGTTCGCCGCATGGGCTTGTCAGGAACAGGACTTGCTCACGAACAGTTAGGTTACTGGAACGTAGCAGACGCAGCTTCCAAGACTCCTAGCAACGGTTACAGCAAGTGGACCATGCTTTCAGGTGTAGCCCGCGTTATGTACAACTATGCAGACCGCTATATGTTGACCGGAACCTTACGTGCGGATGGTTCCAGCCGTTTCACCAACAAGAAGTGGGGTTATTTCCCATCAGCAGCTGCAGCTTGGACCATTTCTAACGAAAAGTTCTGGGAGCCTATCAAGAATGCAGTAGAATACATGAAGATCCGTGCAAGCTACGGTATCATCGGTAACCAGGATATTACTCCTTACTCTACATTGGGTTCTTTGGGTACAACCGGTTTCACATACGGTACTAATCAGTCTTACACAGGTTACTGGGCAAATGGTCTTGCCACTCCTGACTTGTCATGGGAGAAGGTTCATCAGTTTGACCTCGGTGTTGACCTCGGTTTCTTCGGCAACCGTTTGAGCATCAGCTTAGACTACTTCAACAAGAAGACAAAGGATGCCCTCCTGACAACATCAGCTCCTGGTTACCTGGGTGGCACATCATACTGGGTAAATGCCGGTGAGGTAAGCAACAAGGGTTTTGATGCTACAATCAATGCACAGATTATCCAGACCAAGGACTGGTCATGGTCATCTACATTGAATGCCAGCTACATCAAGAACGAGGTTACCAAGTTGACAGCTGATTCTCCTATTCTTTATGGTACAAGCCCTTCTCCAGGTACTGTTGACCCATGTACCATCATCAAGGAAGGTGAAGCTATCGGTACATTCTACGGCTTCAAGTGGGCTGGTGTAGAAAAGAATGCAAAGGGTGAATATATTGATATGTATTACACTGCAGATGGTGGAACAACTGCTACTCCTGATGCTTCAAAGGATCGCTTCGTATTAGGTCGTTCAAACCCAGACTTCACATTAGGTTGGAACAATACAGTAAGTTATAAGAACTGGGACTTCAACGCCTTCTTCAATGCAGCATTCGGTGCTAAGCGTTTGAATATGGTTCGTTACGCCATGAACTCAATGGTAGGTGCATCTAGATTCGTAACCGATAAGGATTACTTCAACAACATCGGAATCACCATGCCAACAGTAGGTGCCGAGAACAAGACATACGGTAACTCAGACAAGTGGTTGGAGAATGCAGATTACCTCCGTTGCGAGAATATCAGCATCGCTTATACATTCCCACGCAGCGTGACAAAGATTGCAGACATCCGTCTCTCTCTCTCAGCTCAGAACCTCTTCACCATTACCGGCTATAAGGGTATCGACCCAGCTGGTGCATCATTCAGTGATAATGGTGTTGACCGTGATAACGGTTTGGATATGGGTGCTTACCCTAATCCTCGTACCATCACAATGGGCGTACGTGTAAACTTCTAACTTCAATCATCTAAAAACTGAAATAATTATGAGAACTAGAAAATTATTATATATGGGTTGTCTCATGGCAGCATCCTTGCTTACCTTCTCTTCTTGTGGAGACTTCCTGGATGAGGAACCTAAGGGACAGTTGACCCCAGATAACTTCTTCAATAGCGAAGATGACCTGACAGCAAGTGTTAATGCGCTGTATGACCGAGTAAACCAGACACAGAGCTGGACCAACCCTATGTACCCACAGTGGCAGGGTGATGATATTACAGCCAACCCTGGTTCTAACAAGCAGGCTTGCGCTGCCCTCGATGCTTTTGCATCTGATGGTGCTAACAAGGGTGTAGTAGATGCATGGAACCAGCATTATTCAGCAATCAAGGCAGCCAACCTGATTACTGAGAGTGCAAGCAAGGCTCCTATAGCTCAGGAAAAGATCAACGTGGCTTTGGGTAATGCTCACTTCTGGCGTGCTTACGCTTACTATTATCTGGTACGTGTATTCGGTCCTGTGCCATTGATTACAGGTACTGACGTTTCTCAGTTGGAAGTTGCTCCATCAAGTGTAGAAAAGGTATATGAACTGATTGTTTCTGACTTGAAGGCTGCTGTTAACGAGCTTCCTACTAAGTATGAAAAGGAACCTAGTCGCTTGTTCGGTGTAGATGTCTGGACTACAAAGCAGGCTGCACAGGCTACCCTGTCAGCAGTTTATATGTCTATGGCTGGCTACCCACTCAACAAGGGTACAGAGTACTACAAGCTCGCTGCAGAGCAGGCTAAGTCTGTCATCGACAACAACGGTTCTTACGGTTTCATCCTGAACCCAGAGTGGAAGGATGTTTACTCTATGGGCAACAACTACAACATGGAAACTGTACTTGGTATCAACAACGATGCTCGTGGCTGGTGGGATCATGACTCAGAGCTTTCTTCCTGCTGCCGTTTCGAAGGGCTCGGCGATAATGGCTGGGGTGATGCCTGGGGTGAAATCGCATTCTGGAAGAGATTCCCAGAGGGAGCTCGTAAGGATGCCATCTACGCTCCTAAGGTTACTTTCCAGGAAGGAAAAACTATTACTAAGGCTGTAGATTGGTGGGCCTTGAAGGAAGATGGAAAGACACCAGAGGTTGAGGCTTATCACCCAATGTTCTGTATCTTTACAGTAAACTGTGATGAGAATGGCAACATGCTCCGTCAGGCTTACGATTACCTTGCTCCTAACTGGGATGGTATGGTCAACGACCGCCGTCACAACCTGATCCGTTACTCAGAGATCCTTCTCTGGTATGCTGAGAGCGCAGCTCGCTCAGGTGGTGACTTGAACAAGGCTAAGGAGTGCCTCCGCCAGGTTCGCAGCCGTGCCGTAAACGATGTTGAGAACGTTACTTTGAGCAATGGTACTACCGTAAAGATTGCTGATATGAATGCAGAGCAGCTGGCTGAGGCTTGCTACATTGAGCACGGATGGGAAGTTGCCGGTAACTGGGTATCTATGGTTACCCGCCGTTCTGACGAGCTTCGTATGAACGAGTTGAAGAAGAACTTCGACTACCGCGTAACTAATGCTCCTCTCGTAGTAGCAGTAGAGAACGGTAAGAACATTACAGCTAAGGAGCAAGTTACAGTTTCTGGTTCTTGGACAGAGGATAGAATTTACTGTCCTTACCCAACAACAGACGTTGAGAAGAACCCGAACTTAAAGAGATAACTTCCTTGACAATTATTTATTTAACCAACAAGACTGTTTCAAATCTGAGATAGTCATGTTCAATGACAACTCGAAGAGGGTGTGCCACTTACGGCACCCCTCTTTTTGGCGTATTATAATGTATTTAGTTCTTATACACAATATTGTCCTTTAATTAATTCATATAAATAACTATTCATTCAACCAAAAAATTATGATGAACAGTAAAAGTAAGCCAATCAACCGTTCCCTGCTGGCCATGGCTGCCTTACAGGCAATGCCGTTGTCGATCTTCGCTCAGAATGCAGGAGACCGACCTAACATCTTGTACATTATGTGCGATGACCACGCCATACAGGCCATCAGTGCATACGGCAGCCCAATCTCTAAATTGGCTCCAACTCCAAACATCGACCGCCTAGCTGAAAGAGGAATGAAGTTTAACCAGGCTTTCGTAGAGAACTCACTCTCTACTCCTAGCCGTGCCTGCCTGATGACAGGTCTCTATAGCCACCAGAACGGACAGCGCCAGCTGGCTGAGGGTATTGACTCTACCAAGACCTTCTTCTCAGAACTGCTGCAGGGTGCCGGCTATTCTACTGCCGTGGTAGGTAAATGGCACATGTCGTGCAGTCCTAAGGGCTTTGATTACTACCGCGTATTGGATGACCAGGGACAGTATTACAACCCAACCTTCGCCTCTACCGGCCAGTATGGCAACTTCAAGCAGGAGATGGGTTACGCCACCGACCTGATTACCGACCATGCCATCGAGTATCTGAATAGCCGCGACAAGAACAAGCCATTCTGCCTGCTGGTTCACCACAAGGCACCTCACCGTCTCTGGATGCCTAACACCAAGTATGTAAGCAAGTATGCCAACGTCAACTTCCCGTTGCCAGAAACTTTCTGGGATGATTACGAGACCCGTGGTTCTGCTGCATCCACCCAGAAGATGTCTATCGACAAGTATATGGAGATGGTACGCGACCTGAAGGTTCCTGAGATGTACGATCCTTCTACTCCAGAGGGAAGAGATTCCTATGCCGGACTGATGGGCGAGATGAACCGCATGACTCCACAGCAGCGTGCCATCATCGATGCCTACTACATGCCAAGAAACCGTGAGTTCCTGAGCAAGAACCTGACTGGCAAGGAGTTGATCGAGTGGAAATACCAAAACTACATCCGCGATTACATGGCGGTAATAGCTTCTGTAGATGAAAGCGTGGGCAGACTTTTAGACTATCTCGACCAGCATCATCTCACTGACAATACAATCATTGTATATACTTCAGACCAAGGTTTCTATATGGGCGAGCACGGATGGTTCGACAAGCGATTCATGTACGAGGAGTCATTCCACACTCCACTCATCATCAGCTATCCTAAGCACATCCAGCCAAAGAGCGAATGCAACCAGATGGTTCAGAACATCGACTTCGCACCTACCTTCCTCGACCTGGCAGGTTTGCAGAAGCCTAAGTACATGCCTGGAACATCGCTCCAGCCGCTGTTTGCCGGCCAGCCAGTGAAGAAGTGGCGCAAGAGCCTGTACTATCATTATTATGATTACCCTACCTACCACCTGGTACGCAAGCACGACGGTGTGCGCACCGAGCGTTACAAGCTGATTCACTTCTACGGCAAGGGTGGCGAGAGAGCCGTGGTAGAAAACAAGTACCAGGGTCAGCCAGGCACTAGAGAGAACAACTGCTTTAATGCCCTCAAGTCTATCAATTACTTCACCGATGATGCCGACATCGACTACTGGGAGTTGTATGATATCAAGAGCGACCCTAACGAGCTGCACAATATCTACGACAAACCAGGCACTCAGAAGATTGAGAAGGAACTGAAGAAGTTGCTCGCCAACTACCGCAAGAATCTGAAGGTAGATGAATAGATTCTAAAGGTAGATGAATCTAAAAGTAGAAGATTCTAAATATAATAGATGAGTAGAATCCAAAACAGATTTTTATGAAGACCAACAAGACAATATGGCTCACTGGGGTAGGCATGATTTGCTTGCCTACCCTGGTGTGCGCCAAGCAGAACGTACAGCAGCCCAACATTCTCTTCATCCTCTGCGATGATATGGGATATGGTGACTTGGCTTGCTACGGTCAGCCTTACATCCATACCCCCAATATCGACCAGATGGCAAGAGAGGGTATGCGATTCACCCAGGCATACGCCGGTTCGCCGGTTTCAGCCCCATCACGTGCTACCATCATGACGGGTCAGCATACCGGTCATACCCACGTAAGAGGGAACAAGGAGTACTGGAGAAACGTGCCAATGGTGAAGTATGGAGTAAATGAGGACTTTTCTGTTGTGGGTCAGGAACCTTACGACCCACAGCATAAGATTCTTCCTGAGATGCTGAAGGACAAGGGTTACCGCACCGGAGTCTTCGGCAAGTGGGCAGGCGGATACGAAGGTTCTGCCTCTACTCCCGACAAACGGGGCGTGGATGAATTCTATGGATACATCTGTCAATTTCAGGCACATCTCTACTACCCTAATTTCCTGAACAGATATAGCAAGGCTTTGGGAGATACGGCTGTAGTGAGAGAAGTGATGGAACAGAACATCCAATACCCGATGTTCGGCAAGGACTATTTCAAACGCAAGCAGTATTCTGCCCGCATCATCCACGACAAGGCTTTGGAGTGGATTGACAAGCAGGATAATAAGCATCCTTTCGTAGGATTCCTTACCTATACCCTACCTCACGCAGAGTTGGCTCAACCAGAAGATTCCATTTTAGAGAACTATCAGAAGAAATTCTTTGATGATAAAACTTGGGGAGGATGGGAAGACTCAAGATACAACGCCGTGGTTCATACCCACGCACAGTTTGCCGGAATGATTACCCGTCTTGACCAGTATGTAGGAGAAATCTTCGCCAAGCTGAAGGTGAAGGGTCTTGACAAGAACACCGTCGTCATCTTTACATCCGATAACGGACCTCACGAAGAAGGCGGCGCCGACCCAAAGTTCTTCGGTCGCGACGGCAAGCTGAAGGGCTTGAAGCGCCAGTGCTACGAGGGCGGCATCCGCATCCCGTTCATCGCCTGGTGGCCGGAGCACATCAAGGCGGGCAGCGTAAACGATACCCAGTTTGCCTTCTACGACCTGATGCCAACCTTCTGCGACCTTGCCGGAATCAAGAACTTCGCCAAGCGCTACACCAACAAGAAGTTGGCAGGTGATGGTTTCGACGGAATCTCCATCGCTCCTACCCTCCTGGGCAAGGATGCCGAGCAGAAGCACCACGACTACCTCTACTGGGAGTTTCACGAAACCGACCAGATAGGTGTAAGGAAAGGAGACTGGAAACTGGTAGTAGAAAAGGGAGAACTACATCTCTACAACTTAGCGACTGACATTCATGAAGATTATGATGTATCAGCTGAGCATCCGGAAATATTAGCCGAACTTTTAGCTGCCATCAAGAAGGAACATAGAGATAGTCCTGATTTCCAAATCACTTTACCAAAATTTTAGGCACACAGTCCTGATGCAGATTACATTTCCCTCATTTAGAAAAGAATGAATATGATGAACGACAATATAGCAACCCCATTTGCCAAGCCCCTGTATGTGATGCTGAAGCCCGCAGGTGCCCATTGCAACCTGGCTTGCAAATACTGTTATTATCTGGAAAAGAACCATCTTTACCAGAACACTCCCCGACATCTGATGACCGATGAGATGCTGGAGCAATTCACCCGGGAGTACATCGAGGCACAGACCATGCCCCAGGTACTCTTCACCTGGCATGGAGGAGAACCGCTGATGCGCTCCATCGACTTCTACAAGAAGGCGCTGGAACTGCAGAAGAAGTACGCCCACGGCAAGCAAATCGATAACGTCATCCAGACCAATGGTACACTCCTTACCGATGAATGGTGTGAGTTTTTCGCTCAAAACCATTTTCTGGTAGGTATCTCCATCGATGGTCCACAGGAATATCATGATCATTACCGACAGACATCTGCCGGAAAACCATCTTGGGAAAAAGTGATGCATGGCATCCATCTCTTGAAAAAACATAGAGTGGAATGGAATGCGATGGCAGTGGTAAATGCATACAACGCAGAACATCCTTTGGAGTTTTATCATTTCTTCAGAGACAATGGTTGCCAGTACCTGCAGTTTACCCCTATCGTGGAACGACTGACAGAGCATGAAGACGGACGCACTTTAGCAAGTTTAGCCGATGTAAGTCATGAAGATAATTATGAGGATGTAGGGAATGCGAAAAAACAGAAAGAAAATCAGGAAATCACAATTGCCGATTTCTCAGTAACTTCTGAACAATGGGGCAAATTTCTCTGTACCATTTTCGATGATTGGGTTCGCCATGATGTAGGTAAAATCTTTGTGGAAATCTTCGACTGCACACTGGCCAACTGGGTAGGTGTACAACCAGGCATCTGCGCCTATTCCAAGGAGTGCGGTCATGCCGGAGTGATGGAACATAATGGTGATGTATTCTCCTGCGACCACTTCGTATTCCCGGAATATAAACTGGGAAATATCCAGGATAAATCCCTGATAGACATGCTTTATGGAGAAAAGCAACAGGCATTCAGTCGCTTGAAACACACCTCTCTTCCCCGCCAATGCAAGGAGTGCGATATGGAATTTGCCTGTCATGGCGAATGCCCTAAAAACCGATTTGAAAATGATAAATATGGAGAGCCAGGCTTAAATTATCTCTGCAAGGGATATTACGAATACTATACCCATGTGGCTCCTTATATGGACTTTATGAAGCGGGAATTGCAGGCACAGCGTCCTCCAGCCAACATCATGAATGTTTTGAAATAAACTTAATATAAGGAAGAAAAATAGCCAGAAACATTTGTTTATCAAAAGATAATTCGTACTTTTGCAAAAGATATTTAAAAAAAAGAAGAATATGGACTTAAAAGGAATCTATACTGCAAATGCCAACCGATACACAGACTCGGAGGCACTCTATAAAAGATGTGGCAAGAGCGGAGTTCTCTTACCTAAAATAAGTCTTGGTTTCTGGCATAACTTCGGAGGAGTAGATCCTTACGAGCGCAGCAGAGCCATTACTCATTATGCTTTTGATCATGGTATTACCCACTTCGACCTGGCCAACAACTATGGTCCTCCTTATGGTAGTGCCGAAGAAACGATGGGCAGACTCATGCAAGATGATTTCCGTCCATATCGTGATGAACTTTTCATTGCCACCAAGGCTGGATATGACATGTGGGAAGGTCCTTATGGCAACTGGGGTTCCCGCAAGTATCTGATGGCCAGTCTCGACCAGAGTCTCAAGCGCATGAACCTCGACTATGTAGATCTCTTCTACAGTCATCGCTACGACCCTAACACACCGCTCGAAGAAACACTTCAGGCGATGGTAGATATCGTGAAGCAAGGCAAGGCACTCTATCTCGGCATCAGCCGATGGCCACTGGAAGCCCTGAAGTTCGCTGACAAATATCTCAAGGAGCGCGACTGTCCACTGCTCATCTTCCAGGACAGACTCAATATGCTCGACCGTACACCACAGGAGAATGGAACCCTCGATTATTGCCACGAGAATGGCATCGGTTTCATCTCCTTCTCGCCTTTGGCACAAGGTCTCCTCACCGACCGCTATCTCAACGGAATCCCATCGGATAGCCGTATGGCAAAGGAACATTTCCTGAAGCACAATGCCTTGACACCGGAACTTCTGGAACAGCTGAAGCAATGGAATGCCGAAGCTGGCGAACGTGGAGAAACCCTCGCAGAAATGGCTCTTGCCTGGATATTGCACCAGAAAGGCGTAACCAGCGTGCTGGTAGGTGCCAGCTCAACAGCCCAGCTGGAAAAGAACATGAAGTGCGTTCATGCCAAGGCATTCTAGAAATAGATAGTAGCCAACTAAACAAACAAATCATCCATCGTCAACTGTACCTGCGCAATAGAAGAATACGGATTCGGGCGAAGCCCAAACGTGGTGATAAGCGTAGTGAGAACACCATGGCGAATCTTCGTTTCACCAACAAAGTCGGCAATACGAGTACGAATACGCATATCTTCTTCTTTTGTAATGCTATAAGGGGCTTGCGAATACTTGATTTCGCAAAGATTGACAAGATTATCAGCACGCTCAATCAACAGGTCTATCTGGGATGCAGGTGTAGAAAGCTTGCTGCGCCAGGAATAATATTCAGTATAAATCTGAGCAATGCCCAACTGTTGCTTGATTTGCGGAATATGAAGCATGCATATACGCTCGAAAGCCAATCCATACCAAGTGTTTTGACGAGGCTTTCCCATCTGATGTGTCCAGAAGGCGGTATCAGTAGAGGCTGGATGACAAAACTGCATATAAAACAAGGTATAGAGATCGATGAGCTGGTATATCTGATCTTTTTGCTTGATTTTCCGCTCCCTGGTATTATAACCACGCACAAAATCACAATCTATCAGCTCTCGAAGTACCTTGGTCAGAGTACCTCCCGACGGCAACTTGAGACGCTCTACTATTTCCTTGCGGGTCAATCCCTGCTTGCAGGACGCAAGAGCCTCTATTACCTTCATATAGATTTCCGAATTCTTAAAGAGGGAGGCATACAATCTGCCATACTCCCTCTTCAGTTCTGCATGCTCAGAGAAGAAAAGCCGATCCACATTCCCCTCTACACCTTGAACTTTATCGAGAAGACTCAGATAATAAGGTACGCCGCCTATTATACTATACATCTGTAAAATGGAAAGCCTAGACCAGGTAAAGCCATTGACTGAAAGCATCTCTTCTGTTTCGCCCAACGTAAAAGGGGCAAGATACATCTCGTGGGTGATACGATTATGCAACCCACCATGACTGTCTATCAGATTAGTGATCATCCAGGATGTTGCACTACCACACACGATGAGCATAATCTCATTCTGCTTGGAAGCCCAACCATTCCAGAAATGTTCAAAAGCCTGTTGAAAACCAGATTTTCGAGTGTCCAGGCAGGGCAATTCATCTATAAAGACTACGAGTCGGTTGCCTGATAATTTAGCCTTCAACAACTGCTTGAGAGCTTCAAAAGCTTCAATCCAATTAGAGGGAATAGGTTGATGAGAATCACCAAATTCACGAAGAGCGAAGCCAAAATTGGACAACTGTGCTTCTAAAGGCGCATCAATAGAGCCAGACATCTCGAAAGCAAAGCTATCGAGAAACAAGTTGTGAACAAGATAGGTCTTGCCGATACGGCGCCTGCCATATACAGCCACTAACTCAGCCTTGCCGGAGTGATAATACTCGGTAAGCTGTTTGATTTCCTTTTTTCTTCCTATAATCTGATTCATACGCTATAATGATGTTGGTTCTTGACCACAAAGATAAGTCTTTTTTTTGAAACCACCACCTATATCATAGCCAAATCGATGAATTTTAACGCGATTTGGCTATAATATAGGCTATTCAATAGCCAAATCAGACAAAAACTCATCGATTTGGCTATTGAATAGCATGATTACCTGTATTAAAAGCTTGGCAGCGTATTGTTCCATTTCTCGGTCTTCAGCGTCAGCTTGCCTTTGCAGAACGAACGGGCTAGCGAGGCGCGTGTCGCCACGGTAAGCCAACTTCACCTTAGTGCCTGTCACCATCACGTCATCGAGGGCAACATCCCTATTGATTTTTTCTTGAGCAAAAGATATAAAAAAAACTCTACTCGCATTCCTTTTCTAAAAATAAATGACGATTTATTTTGTAATATGCTAAAATAAATGTACTTTTGCACCTTGAATGGGGTTATACCTTATTATATTTAAGAAAAGAAACAAAATAAATAAGATAACAACAATGGAATACAACTTCAGAGAAATCGAGAAGAAATGGCACCAGAAATGGGTCG